>JAXGWH010000023.1:0-18615 GCA_040773385.1 Aeriscardovia sp.
GTGATCCGATATGTCTGTCATCATCCATCGTCAGTGCTTCATCAACACCGCACAATCCATTGACACCAAGCCATCTCGCGCGGACAAAGCGATGACAGGACGATCCACAGACAGATTCTCTGCGAGCGAGGCCACACCCTCCGGATATTTCCGCACTTTCTTCGCCCGTCGCCCATCCCCCACCGTTGCCACACATTCGGGCCGTACAGTGGGCGCGACACAGAAATCAGACAAACAGATGATCCGCCTCGCATCATCGGAACGGACCATCCGGACCGACTGATCGCCCAGACCGCTCCAGACGGATCAGCCGGACCGCCACTACTTATCGTCAGGAGGAAGTATGAACATCCTCATCATCTATTCGCATCCCAACCACGACAGCTTCAACGGCGCCGTCCTCAAGCAGATACAGGACAATCTCAGTCCCCGGCACACCGTGCGCCTGGTCGACCTGTACGCCGAGCACTTCGACCCGGTGCTTTTCTTCGACAAGGAGCACCGCCGCCGCGACCTCGCCACCGACCCGCACACCAAGAAATACCGCGACCTCATCACCTGGTCGGACATGCTCATCTTCGTCTATCCCACCTGGTGGGGCGGCATGCCGGCCATGCTCAAGGGCTTCGTGGACCGCGTGTTCGTCTCCGGCTTTGCTTACAGGGGCAGGAAGATCGGGATGACGCCGAAGCTGACCGGGCGAAAAGCGTGGATCGTCACCACGCATGACACCCCGGCCGTCGCCATCCCGTTCATGCCCGACTACGGCAGCGTGCTCAAGTGGCAGGTGCTCGCCGCGTGCGGCATCAGGCCGTGCCGCATCACCTCGCTCTCCCCGCTCAAGTCGAGCACGCCCGCCCAGCGCAAGAGGATGCTGGGGAAGGTGGCGAGGCTCGCCGCGCAGATCTGAGATCGATCAGGCCTGCGCTTGTGCCTTCTTCGCACCCTTCTGCCGGGACGAATCTTTCTCCCGCGGGACGATCGGCCTGTACTGGTCGTCCTTGGTAAAGCAGGTGCGGTAGACGAGACGCAGGATGAGCGCCGACGAGACGAGGGTGAGCGACGACATTGCGGCGAGGATCACGAACTGGTAGACCGCCGCGTTCACCGGGTTGACGCCCGCGAGCACCTGGCCGGCCATCATGCCCGGGATCATCACGATGCCGCTCGAGGCGAGCGTGGCGATGGTCGGGGTGAGGCCGAGCTTGACCGAGGAGAGCACGGAGGGCCGGCTCGCCTCCCATGGCGTGGCGCCGAGAGCGAGCATCGACTCGATCTCATCCTGCCGTGACTTCATCGACTCGTAGAAGCGCGTCAGTCCCACGGCGGTGGCGGCCACGGTGTTGCCGAGCATCATGCCGGTGATGGAGATGATGACCTGCGGCGAATACCACGGCTTCGGGCGGATGATCGCATTGGCCACGATGCCCACCATGAGCAGCGTGGTGATGAGCAGGGTGAGGAACACCGGCAGACCCAGACCCTTGGGGATGCCCGAGGCGCGCGAGAGCGTGATCTGTACGGCGGCGACGATCATGAGCGCGACGAGCGCCACGACGATCCACCACTTGTTCTGGTTGATCACCCAGCTGAGGATGAAGCCCATCGCCACGAGCTGCAGGAACGAGCGCAGCGCGGAGATGATGAGGCTCTTGCTCACGTGCAGGCGCATGTAGGCGGCGAGCCCGGCCGCGGCGAGAACCATGACGAGGGCGACGAGCAGGCCCCACTGGTCGATGACGTAATACTTCATCGCGCACCCCCTTCGGCCGTTGCTGCGTTATTTGGCGTTGAAGACGATTCTGTCTGGGCTGCCCGAGCTTTCTGTGCCGGGACGATAGTCTGCGGTGTTCCGCCCACGACCGCCGTGATGTCCGTCAGCCTGCTGTTTTCGAGCCTGAGCAGGCGGTTTTCCAACCCGTCCGAGGCGCGATGGCGCACGCGGACGACCGCCATGCCGCCCTGCGCGGCTTCGGCGATCAATTGTTCGATCTGCGCGTCAGAGGCGTCGTCGAGCGCGGCGTCCACCTCGTCGGCGAGCAGCACGCGCGGACGTGTCAGCAGAGTGCGCAGCAGGGCGACGCGGGCGTACTGGCCGACGGAGACGTCGTGCACGGGGCGGTCCAGGCTGATGTCCGCCAGGCCGGCACGGTCGAGTGCCTCGCGCAGCTGCCCGTCCGTGGGTCTGGGGACATCGTTGTCCCGATCGGGCCGCCCGTCCGACACACGTCCTCTGCCCGCCACCGCATCTGTCTGATTCTCCCGTCCAGATCCGGACCCATCACCTCGACCGTGGCGATGAACCTTGCCACGGTCCTTGGTGCCGTGGTCCTTGCGGATGGCGAGCGTCCAAGGAAACAGAAGAGTCTCTCTGATGGTCTCGCCCATGAGCACGGGCCGCTGGTTGACGTAGGCCACCTGCAGACGCCACTGCTGTGGGCTGATAGTGCTTGAATCCGTGCCATCAAGGCTCATGGTGGCGCCGCCGCCGGGGTTGAGCCGTGCGATGGTGGTCAGCAGCGTCGATTTGCCGCAGCCGGACGGTCCGGTGATGTCGGTGATGCTCCCTGTGATGTCGAGATCGATTCCCTCAAAAATGGTGCGGGTACCGCCGTCGTCGGCGGGCACGACGCAGTGCGCGTCACGCACCGACAGCACGGTTGTTCCCGATCCCGGCAGCGCGGCCTGGTGTGTGATGGATGATGGTTGTGGCGATGAGGATGACAGTGACGACGGTGCCGTCGCCGCGGCGCCGTCCGGTTCTTGTGTATGTGCCATGATCCAACCTTTTCTTGTTGCTCCTCTATTGTCGTCGTTTCCGGCATAGCCTGCACGCAACAGGCCCGGCTATTGTTCCTTCTGTCCCATCAGCAACCGAACTGCCGCGATCATCGTTGCGTTTCACCGACGATCGTGCGAATCGAACAGCATCCGGGCTGATGAGAGCAAATCCAAGGCATACGGCCCTGGGCATCTATCTCATGTGTCTTATCGGCTATTTCTCCATTTCTTTGTCATATCGACGTTGATTGGGGCAGATTCGGACACTGCCGAACCTCTATCAACGCTCAATAGGGTGGCCGCTACGGTCCGCATCGTCTGGAACCCTCGCAACGGCAAGAAACCGTATGGGCATCTCCGCTGGGAGACACCCCACTGAAGACAGATAGAGGTTGTGAAACACAGAAATCTGCCCCACTGAAGCCGGATACATCGCATCCGGACCGTCTATCAAACCGTCTATCAATCCTAACGACACGGTCTACTTCCCCAAAATGAATGTTCTCCGCAGGCCGGTTTATATGCTCCGCATGATTGGGCGGCAATAACAGGATGAGATCCCGGTTCAGCATGACTTCTCCCCTTTCTTGTGGTGCGCGGCATCGTGGTGTGCGACGTCATCGGCGCCGAGGATCCGCCGGGCGAGGCCCAGCCCGTCCGCGCTCGAGGCCGGCGCTGCCTGTACGAGCCGGAACGTGCGCCCACGGGGAGCCACGAGCGAGACGACGCAGGGCACGCCATAGAAGTGCCGCGCATAATCGGTCAGATGCGTCACACTCCAGATCTCACACCCGGCGTGCAGAAGCCCGTCATCGATCTCCTCGTTGAGCAGCGAGCCGTCACGCTCGTTGGTGGAGGCGAACGACTCGTCGAAAAGCACCAAGGCCGGCGACCGCATCTGTTCCACGAGCCGTGCCGCCCGATGCAGCTCCTCCTCGAGCTTGCCGCTGTGCAAAGAGGAATCCTCCTCACGACGGAAGTGGGTGAGGATGCTGCGGCGCACGGGCGCAGTAAGACTGCGGGCGGCGATGGGCAGACCGCACTGGGCCATGACCCGCGCCTGTCCGACCGCCGTGAGGAACGTGGTCTTGCCACCCTGGTTGGCGCCGGTAATGAGGCACAGACGCAGATCCGGGGCGCCCAGATCCGTGCCGACGGCCGCGCCTCGTACTGCAAGAGGGACCTCGCGCAGATCGGCGCAGGAAAATGCCCTGCCCTCGGCACGGGTGACAGACGGGAAGCAGACGGGACCGCCGTGCGAGTGCAGCGCCTTGTGCAGGCTGACGCTTCCGGCGAGGAACGCGAGACTGTCGTCGAGACGGTCGAAAAAGCGCGTCACGGTGAGGCACGCACGGATCAGGACCTCCGCCGCAGGGGCGAGCGCGGCCTCTCTCCGGGCGGTGAGGTCCTGTGCGGCGGCGACGTCGCTCTCGCCGAACCTCAGGCGCGGGGCGGCCATCCAGCGGATCCTGTCCGCGAGTGCCATCGGCCCGTCCGGTGTCACGAGCGCGCGGACGTCACGCTGGTGCAGCAGCGGGTCGAATCCCGTGAGCACGATGAGGTTCTTCTGGTGCGAGAACCTGTCCAGCAGCCGGTCGGCAGCGGCGAAATCGCCGTCCGGGACGCTGTGATCGATGGTCTCCGCGAGTTGGCGCAGAAGGGCGGTCGCGGAGTCTCCCCGTGTGTCGTCCCCACCGTTCTGGCGTCCTTCGCAACCGTTTGTATCATCCGGGCTTGCGACTGCTCTGGGGGCGGGATCCGCGATCCGACACCCATGCAACAGCTTCGACAGTTCCTGCAACCCTTTCAGTCCGATATGCAGCCGGGCGACAGCCGTCCCAAGCCGGTCCGTCGTGGTGCCGTAGCCGTCGTCGAGCGAGCCCCACACCGCGGCCATGCCCGCACGGGTGCGCGCGGTGATCGTTTTCAGCGACGCACAGACGCGTCCCTCGTCGGTGCGCATCGCTTTCACGAGCGCCTGACGACGCCGGATGGCCCGCACGTCGGCGAGCGGGTGGGCGAGTTGGTCGTGTGCGATCTTTCGTATCTGTTTGTCGGATCCGGCCATGAGGTCGGCCATCTGCCCGAGGCTGAGGTCCTCGAAAGTTCCCTCGCCCAGCACGGCACGATCGATGGAAGGGTCGGCGAGGAGTGCGAGATCGGCGACTCTCTCCATCTCAGACATATCGGTGCCCTGTTTCCCCGGCCGGGCAGCGTTGCGGACGATTCCAGACATCATTGGCTGCGTCATGACTATCACGCCTCCTTTCTTGTGGTGCGCAAAGTGATGGGGGACATAGTGCCGTTGATCGAATCCCCAGGGTTTCCTTGCCGTTCGTAGTCCGTCCTGTCATCTGTATCCTCCGACGAGACGGACCGTGGAATGGTCTCCATACCGCACGGGGACATGGAAAGTTCCTGATCTGCTTCACCGGTCGAAAGGGAATGCTGTATCTGGTCGGCGGTGAGGCCGAAGCACGAGAGGAGGAACAGCGCGTCGGCCCGGCCGTCCGCATTTCCCGGCACCACGCGAAAGGTGCGGTGATGGTCCGCGCCGAGCCGCGAGACAAGGCTGAGCACGCCGGGCAGGCGCGAGAGGTCGTCGATGAACGTGACGATGAAGGTCATGCAACCGAGCCCGCGCAGCCGGTCGATCATCCACTCCCCCAGTTCCTGTGCGTCATCGAGCGTGGTGGTGGAGAAGATCTCGTTGACGAGCACGAGGCTGGAAGGCGTCACCACGCCCAGAATTTCCTTGAGGCGGATCAGCTCGTTGGCAAGCTGGCCCTCCTGGGGAAGGGCGTGCGGATCAGAGAAATGGGTGAGCACACGGTCACAGCAGAACATATCCGCCTCCCGTGCGGGGACGGACAAGCCAAGGCTTGTCAGATAGGCGATCTGCCCGATCATGCGCAGGAAGGTGGTCTTGCCGCCCTGATTGGGACCGTTGATGACAGTGACCGCTTTGCCCGGTTGCGCGGTGTAATCGTTGGGGACGATGGTCGTCCCGCCGCGCAGCGCGAGGGCGAGGTCGAACCCGCCCCGCACACGCACCTCCTCCTGCTTCTCGACGCAGTGCGGCACGGTGAGCGCCAGACCGGTCGACTCTTTGAGCTGCCGTTCCACGTCGATCCATGAGCAGTAGAACTCGATCTGCCGGGCGAGGCAGAACACGTCCGGGGCGATCACGTCACTGGCGACCAACAGATCATGCCCGTCGAAATGCAGAGATCCCGCTTTGACGGCCAGCCCCGCGATGCCATCGTCAATCGTGTCGAGAAACGGATGCGAGGGGATGCACGGGTTTGCCAGCCGTGACTGCGCGGCGAGAGCGCCGAAAGTCTGCTGCGCGAGCGCCCCCGCGTCCTCAAAGCCCGTAGGAACGCAATCTGATGGGATCGTCGACGTGCGAGAACTGTCGACCGGACCGGCCAGAACGCTCTTCGCACCGGTCGCACCGGCAGCGGCGGGCGCATCATGGCCAAGCGTGCGAAGCCGAAGGCCGTCATCCTCCAGCAGCAGGAGTGCATGAAACGATGAGGCAGTCCGGCGGATTGCCCGGACCTGCCGGTCAAGACGCGTGAAATCGTCGCTGCGCGTATACCAGGCGAGCGCGAGGCGCAGACGCCTGAGCCCCCGGCTTTTGACGGGCCTGTCCAGCAGGCGCACGAGTTCGTTGATGGCGGCCAGGCATTTCGCCGCCCGGTCGGCGCGGCGCAGAAGAAACCGGTCTGCCGCTGCCCCGGGATCCGCCTCCGAATCAGCGTCGTCATCGGCAACCGTCGTCATCCCGGCGTCAGCACCGTCTGCCGGGACCGTGGCGGAATTCTCCCGTGTGCCTGTGACGGAGTCGTCCCGCAGACGCCAGAGCGTGCGCGCCTGGGTTCGCAGATTCTCCGCCAGGGTGCGGTCGTGTTCCAGATCACCGAGTATTTCCTGACGGAAGATGATCGTCTTTTCATCGACGGGCGTGCGGTAGAGATCGGCGAGATCGAACTCGTGTTCCCTGCGCAGCAGCGGACCAAAAATCTGATCGAGTCCGATGTCTCTCAGACACCGCGAGGAATCATCGTCCGCCAGGCCACCCATTGGAGTGTCTGCTGTCGTGGGATTCTCGACTTCTGTCGTGGGATTCTCGACTTGTTGCACAGGACTGGTCCGTTGCTCTGAAACATGTTCTGGAACAAACGTCTGTCCTGAGATAGTTTTCTGTCCCGGTTTTTGTCGCCCATCCTGCGATGGCGAGGGCCGGATAAGACTGCAGAAAAGCATGCTCCCTGCTCCTTCCCGTGACGCGCGCACGCGCCGTCAAAGGCCGCGGACAGGGCAGGCGGAGGCAGAATGATGTCGCCTGTCCTGCCCACAACCGCGGGCAGAAATCGTCAGCTTGGGAGCGGTTTCGGACGGTCATCACACGGCGGCTGGCACAAAGCAGCCGCCGCGCAAAAGCCGTCCCCGGGGGACTTCATCCCCGGAAAGGCACCCGCGCCGCACGGTCCCGCCGGTCGAAAGCGGTCCGCCGCACGGCGCAGGATTGTTCAGTTGCGCTTGGCGTCGGGGTCCGAGACGCGGCGGAAGGAAGCGATCACCTCCGCGCGGGCCTTCGCCAGCGGCTGCCACTCGAGCCCGGGCTGAACCTTCTTGCCCGGCTCGAGCGTCTTGTAATTGGCGAAGAAGTTGAGGATCTCCTTGCGCTTCCACCCGCTGATGTCGTCCACGTCACGGATGGCGTCATAGCGCACGTCATCGGGCACGCAGGCGATCTTGGCGTCGGGGCCGTGCTCGTCGGTCATCATCATCAGCGCCACCGGCCGCACACGCACCTCGCAGCCGGGGAACACGGGCTCGTCGATGAGCAGCAGGGCGTCGAGCGGGTCGCCGTCCTCGCCGAGCGAGTCGTCGATGAAGCCGTAGTCGGCCGGGTAGCCCATCGAGGTGAACAGCGTGCGGTCCAGGCGGATGCGCCCGGTGTGGTGGTCAACCTCGTATTTGTTGCGGCAGCCGCGCGGGATCTCGATGGTCACGTCGAAGGTGCCGTCCTGCTCGAAGTGCTCCAGAGCGGCCTGTGCGGCGGCGGTCTCCGCGGCGCTGACCGCGTTCTTTGAAGCGTCGTTCTTGTCGTCCATAATTCCTCGGTCCATGCGATTGGTCCGCAAGTCCGATCAGCGAGATCGGGCTGTGTGGTCGGAAGGCGCGGCGGGATGCCCGGCATCACAGCCGTGCGACATCCCGCCGCGCGTCCGGGAAACGGTCTCAGTCGAGATCGACGTCGTTGGGGAAGTGCGCCAGACGCGCGCCCTTGCCGAGCTCCTCCTCGATGCGCAGGAGCTGGTTGTACTTCTCCACGCGCTCGGAGCGGGCCGGGGCGCCGGACTTGATCTGGCCGGCGTTGGTGGCCACGGCGAAGTCGGCGATGAACGTGTCGCCGGTCTCGCCCGAGCGGTGGGAGACCATGGTGTTCATGCCGTTCTTACGGGCGAGCCGCATCGCCTCGAGCGTCTCGGTGATGGTGCCGATCTGGTTGAGCTTGATGAGCACGGCCGTGGAGAGCTTGTCTTTGATGGCCTTGCGCACGAGCCTCGGGTTGGTGCACACGTTGTCGTCGGCCACGGTCTGGATGCGGCCACCGAAGCGGGCGGTGAACTTCTCGAAGTTGGCCCAGTCGTTCTCGGCGAACGGGTCCTCTGCGGAGATGATCTCCGGGAACTCGTCGAGGATCTTTCCGTAGAAGTCCATCATCTGGTCGCCGTCCCAGTCGTGGCCCTCGAAGTGGTAGATCCCGCTCTTTTCGTCATAGAAGCTGCTCGCGGCGGCATCGAAGGCGATGGCGATGTCCCTGCCGGGCTCGTAGCCGGCCTTGACGATGGCCTCGTGGAGCATCTTGAGCGCCTCCTCGGAGCTCTTGAGATCCGGCGCGAAACCGCCCTCGTCACCGAGGCCCGTGGTGAAGCCGGCCTCCTCGATCACCTTCTTGAGCGTGTGGTACGTGTTGACGATCTTCTCGAAGCCGTCGCGGAAGCTCGTCTTGGCCACCGGGGTGATCATGAACTCCTGGATGTCGATGCCGTTGTCGGCGTGCTTGCCGCCGTTGATGACGTTGTGGAAGGTCTGCGGAATCTCGAGGTCGGTGCCGCCCAGATAGCGGTAGAGCGGCTCGCCCAGCTCGTTCGCCGCGGCGCGGGCGGTGGCCATGGACACGCCGAGGATGGCGTTGGCGCCCAGTCGCGCCTTGTTCGGGGTGCCGTCGAGGTCGATCATCGTGCGGTCGACGAGCGACTGGTCGAACGGGTCGAGGCCGTGCAGCGCCTTGTTGATCTCGCCTTTGACGTTCTCGACGGCGTGGGAGACGCCCTTGCCGCCCAGGCGCGTGCCGCCGTCACGCAGCTCGACGGCCTCCTTCTCGCCGGTCGAGGCGCCCGAGGGGACCTCGGCGCGGCCGCGCACGCCGTCGGAGAGGACGACGTCGGCCTCGACGGTCGGGTTGCCACGGGAATCGAAGATCTCACGCGCCGTGACGTTTTCGATGACTACAGACATGTTCTGCCTCCTGTTGGTGTTCTCCACAGGGGCAGGAGGCATAAAAAAGCGCCTGTCCTCCGTGGACAGGCGTCATCAACCAGACTGTGCGCCGATCATCGATCGGCTCGTTCTGGTACTTGACCGCGAACGCCATCGCGTCTTTTCTTGTACACCGAAAGTATATCACCGCATGCGCGACACGACCTCTGAGCCATCATCACTTTCACCGCCGCGACGATCAAAACCGCACAAGAATCCCCATATCTCCGCTCATTGGGGTTGATTCGGGTACTTACGAGTCCCTTTCTGCACTTAGTGGGGCAGATTCGGGCAATAGCAAACCTCTATCCATACTCAATGGGGTACCTCATATCGGGAACACCACCTCCAATCACTGAAACGATGGGGAATGACACGAGCGTCTTCGCAGAAAGCCACCCCGATGAAGACAGATAGACGTAGGGGAACACAAAAATCCACCCCATTGAAGCCAGATACACTGCCCCACGCAATGAATCTGAGTTCAAGATCGAGTTCAGACTATTACCGTCATTTGCGCTTCATGTACAGCAACGGGTAGGGCTGCCCCTGCTCGTCACGGTCGGTGCGCTTGTAGACCGTGAAGCCCATGTGCTCGTAGAAGCCCTGTGCCTGCGGGTTCTGCTCGTTGACGGCAAGCCGTGTGACGCCGAGCCGGTCGATCCCATAGCGGATCAGCTTTGTGCCGACGCCCTTGCCCCGCTGGTCGGGTGCGACGAAGAGCATCTCGAGCATCGGTGTGTTCACGCCCATGAACGCCACCGGCTTCCCGTCGCCCTCCGTGGCGACCACCAGATGGGAGACCTGTCGTAGGGCCTGCGGGACGTGCTGCTTGATCTGGTCGATCTCCGCAGGCGAGAGGAACAGGTGCGTCGCCCTCACCGACGCCTCCCACACCTCCACGAGCCGGTCGATCAACTCCGGCGTCCGCTCACCGACCTCCGCAATGTTCATCGTCATCGTTCTTCTCACACACGTTCCACTGGTTTCTCAAGTTTTTCGGCGGCCAGCGAGTTGAGACTGACCCCTCCTGCGCAGCCTCCTCGGCAAGCTGGCGATGCGCCGACCCCGGCATCTCACATCGTCTAATTGTATTGACACTTATTTGTCTAACAAACTAGACTTACACAGTGACCAAAAGAAAAGAGCTGCTGAAGCTGCTCGCCCGCACCGCGCGGCAACAGGGCCTCTCATTCGAGAACGGCGGGAGGAAAGGCTCCAACCACGAGATCTAGAAACTCGACGGGCTGACCATTCCCATCCCGCGGCACCGCGAGATCGCGGACCACACCGCCGAAACCATCTACAAGGAAGCGGCCGAGAAACTCGGAAAGGACTGGTGGAAATGACCTACAAAGTCGAAGTACAGCCGGACGGCCCTTACTGGAGCATCTGGGTGCCTGCCATCCGACGGGCCACACAGGCGAAACGGCTCAAGGATGTGGACGCGATGGCCAAAGACCTCATCTACGTCATGACGGACGAGAAGGACCCGGCGATCGACGTCGAGATGGAACTGCCCGCCGAGGTCGCAGAGGCCAGACAGCTGAAGGAAGAAGCAGAGAAAGCCGACGCCAAAGCACGCGAATCACAGACCAGCGTGATCAAGAAACTGCACCGGAGCGGCATGCCTTACCGGGACATCGGCACCCTCCTCGGTATCAGCTACCAGCGGGCACAACAGCTCGCCACCGCCTAGACACTGAACGCGACGTACAGACGTGACAGGAATTCTGCCCTTATGTCTGACGCCTAGGACGGTGCTGCGAACGAAGCGGTAGCGTGGGAAATATAAGTGAGGGAAATATCGTCAAATCCGACGCGCAGCATCCGCGCTTCGACATGCGCGCCTGGCACCAGGCACCCGACGCGAGCGGGCGCGCCGCCGCAGGCACGGAGCTGCGAGGGCGCTTCCCGCTCGCCGACCACGCGGCATGGCGGTTCAGCCCGGACCGGCGCGACGTGATCGGCCTGCTCGAGCAACAGAACACGATCCGCCTGCAGAGCCTCATCCCATTGCGCTTCTCGCGCATGGCCGTGAGCCCGTTCACCTTTTATCGTGGAGCCGCGGCCATCATGGCCAACGATCTGGCCCGTACGCCCGTCACCGGCATCCCTGTGCAGTGCATCGGCGACGCGCATATCGGCAACTTCGGCATTTTCTACTCCCCCTCCAAGCGTCTCGTGTTCGACGTGAACGACTTCGACGAGACCACCATCGGCCCATGGGAGTGGGACATCAAGCGCCTCGCCGTCTCCGTGGAGATCGCCGGGCGCACGCTGGGGCTCAAGGAATCGCAGTGCCGGCAGGCGGTGCGCCGCTGCGTGCGCCACTACCGCGAGACGATCCGTGATTTTGCCACCCGCGGCTTCCTCGACACGTGGTACACGCACATCGATCTGGAAGACCGGCTCGACGAGCTGGAGAAATCGACCAAGGCCAAGCCCTCCCGCACGCTGCACGGCGCCATCGAGAAGGCGCGCGCAAAGGACTCGCACAAAGCCGCCGACCGGCTCACCTATGTGGACAACGGGCGGCTGCGGTTCCGCTCCGACCCACCCGAGCTCGTGCAGATCAACAATCTTCCCGGCTACGAGGACATCGACGCGCTGCGCGGCCGGCTCGACATGCTGCTCGACACCTACCGCGACTCGCTCTACGCGGACCGGCGGCACGTGCTCGACCAGTACCGTTTCGAGGACATCGCCCGCAAGGTGGTGGGCGTGGGCTCGGTGGGCACGCGCTGCTGGGTGGGCGCGTTCGTGGGCCGGGACCTCTCCGACCCGCTCATTTTGCAGATGAAGGAGGCCGTGGCGAGCGTGCTCGCGCCTTATGTGGGCGACGCCCCCTACCCCACCCACGGCGAGCGCGTGGTGCAGGGCCAGAAGCTCGTGCAGTCCACGGCCGACATCCTGCTGGGCTGGGCGCAGTTCATCGCCAGCGACGGCCGGCCGCGCGATTATTACGTGCGCCAGCTGTGGAACGGCAAGGGCTCGATCAATCTCGACACGCTGCACGCCGACTCGCTCAGCAATCTCGGTGCGCTGTGCGCGTGGTGCCTGGCGCACGCGCATGCCAGAAGCGGTGACAGCGTGGCGATCGGGGCATATCTGGGGCAGGGCGAGGAATTCGACGACGCGCTTGTGGCGTTCTCCGCCACCTATGCCGATCAGAATGAGGATGATTTCGCGCTGTTCACACGGCTGATCAAGTCAGTCGAGCTGCCGTCAGAGTAGGCGGCCGCCCACCTGTGTGGTGTTTGTCGATGGCGTGGAATGGGTGCTCAGAGCGTGAGCCGCTCGTCAAGACGGTCCTCTCGTGGCACACCTGCCGCGCGGAGCATCCGCTGTGTGACGAGGACGCCGGCCGCCGGGCCGACGACAATGAACAGCGGGCGGGCGTTGTGCCGATCGGACGACCTGATAGTGTCCGCATCGGCAGTATCTGCGTTTTGTGCGGTGTCTGACGACGAGACACCCATCATCGACGTCTCCCGGACGAGCCTGTTTACGTCGTTTCTGTGCAGCCGGTGCAGATGCGGACGGAAATTCACACCGCACAAAGACGAGAAAGCATCCCGGTAATAGAGGTCCTCGGGCTTTGAGACGACGTCGACCACCATCACCGGACGTTTTCCGGCCCACGCCTGGGCGATGCCGAGCAGCGGGGCGATGCCCGCGCCCATGCCGATGAGCACGAGCGGCGAGCCGTGATGGGCCTCGATCTCCTTCTCGAATTGCCCGAACGGGCCTTCGAGCGTGACGGGGGTGCCGGCGGCCGCCTCAGAGATGCGGGAGGTGAGGTCGCCGGACGCGTGGACGGTCATGGAAACAGTGCTGTCCTCAGCATCAAGGCGCGAGACGGAAAACGGGTGCGCGGCCTGCGAGAAGCCGGGGATTCCCCGGAAGGAGACGAAATAGAAGTCGCCGGGCGCGGGCAGCGGCGCATCCGGGTCGAGGGTGAACGTCAGCTCACGGGTGGTGGCGTTGAGCGAAGTATTGCCTGCGACCACGGCCTGACGGCGCGGCGAGGCGGGGGCGACGAGCTTTCCCCACAGGTAGATTCCGAGCGCAGCGACCGTATAGAGATAGAACACGACCATGAAACCGGTCAGGCGGGAGACGCGCGGGATGATGCTCACGTGGATCGCGATGAGCGTGACGGCGACGAGGTTGAGCCGGTGGATCCACATGGTGGCCTCGTGGGTGAGCACACGCCCGAGGGTGTTCTTGAGCTTCCTGACCCAGTCAAGGCGGTCGACGAGCCAGCCGGAGAAGAAGAGGACCGCGTAGACCACGCTGAACAGCTCGATGTACCAGGCCCACATGCCCGTGCCCCGGACGGAGCGGTGGAAGCTGGTGGACCAGAGGACGTGCAGCCCGGCGGCGGCGAGCCATCACACGTAGGCGATGAGGCCGAGGTCAGTGACGAGCATCCCGGTCGGCGAGTCGACGAGGCCCACGTCGAGCAGGCCGACCAGCGGCAACGGCAGGACCGCCAGGCAGACGATCCAGACAATCGTGACCGCCGCGGAATGTTTCACGTGGAACATCAGCAGACCTTATTTCGCCAGCCCGAGGCCCTTGAGCCACCTGTCGACGTCGGGCCCGGCCTGCGCGGCCCGGCTGCCCTCGGCGTAGAACCCGTCGCGCACGGTGGCCTTCGGATACTGCCGTTGCAGCTGTTCCTTGAAGTTGCCCAGGCCCGAGCCCTCGCTCGTGGCGAAGGGGATCACCGTCTTGCCGTTGAGATCCTCCTTGTCGAGGAAGGTGCGCACGACCATCGGGTACTCGCCCCACCACACGGGGGCGCCGACAAACACGATGGAATACTTCGACACGTCGGGCAGCGGGTTCTTGATGGCCGGGCGGGCGTCGCTGTTCTGCTCCTGCTGGGCGCGCTCGGTGGTGGGCTGGTAGGCGCCGTAGTCCTTGGCGGGCACGATCTCGTACTTGTCGGCGCCCGTGTCGGCCACGATCATGTCGGCGATGCGCATGGTGTTGCCGATTTTCGCCGGCTGTGACTGGTGTAGATGGCGGTCTTGGAGGAGAAGACCACGACGAGGGTCTTGCCGTTGGCTGATGTCATTTTTGATCCTTTCGATGACGACGATTTTGATGACGCTTTTGATGATGAGGACGAGGACGACGAGGATTCCGTCCCGGCGGCGCCGGAGCGCGGCCCGGACGTCTGCGAGGAGGACTCGGACGTCGACGCGCCGGACGGGGACTGTGAGTGCGTGCGGACGATGGCGAAGGCCGCGATGGCGGCGATGACGACGAGCGCGGCGACGACGAAGCCGATGATGCGGGCGGCGAGCGTGTTGCCCGCCTTCCGTGCGGCAGCGGTGGCAGAGGGCCTGTTCACGCCGGACGGGGCGTCCGGGTCGGTCGGATGAGGTGTATCAGTCATAGTTCCTATCCAATCTCTTCAAGGACTTGCAGTTCGATCGTTTTGGGTGCGCCTGCAGCGAAATCACGGCTTTGCCACTGCGGATTGTGACCGGCGGGCGGCGGACGGCGGACCACCTCGGAATGAAGGCTTCCAAAGATTGGGAAGATTTCAGATTGTGCAACCTATTGTCCCGTCCGCTCCTGTTTTCTGCCGACCCTTCGAGTATGGACGGTCATTCATGACTTGGAAATTGCCGCAAAATGACGCTAGCATGCATTACATGAATGCTGTTTCCGGACGGCCTGCCGGCGCTCCGGCAGGACCGCAGGCCGGGCAGGTCCCGCTCGCCACCCTCCTGGGCGAGCGAACAAACCCGGAGATCCCGCTCACCCAGCTCAAGGAGCTCGTCGCCTTCAGCGAGCTGGGCACGCTCGCCGCCGCAGCGCACGCCCTGCATCTGACCCAGCCCACCGCCACGCGCGGCATGCAGCAGCTTGAGCGCGCGCTCGGCGTGCCGCTCTTCGACCATCGTCCCAACAGACTCCTGCTCACCGACGCCGGGAAGATCTTCGCCCGGCGCGCGCGGCGCATCCTGGAGCTGACCGCCGACTCGGTGGCGGCCACGCGCGGCTTCGCCTCGACCCAGGACGCCTCCGCCGTCCTGCGTCTGGGGGCCACGCTGCCCGGCCTGCCCCTCTGGCTCGAACAGCGCTACCAGCCCGGAACCCCCGCGCCGAAGTACCAGATCGACCACTCCCTGCGCACCAATGATCAGGTCATCCGTCTATTGCGCCACTACCGGTATTCGCTCGTCTTCACCGACAGGGAGATCTTCTCCGACGACGATCAGGACGGCATCACAGGTCAGGGCAATCATGACAAACAGCGCAGCCAGGGCAGCAACAGCGAGGCGGTCGAGTCCGCCTTCATCGGCACCGAGCGCATCGCCGTGCGTGTCAACAAGTTTTCCGGTCTGGCAGGCCGCCGCTCGGTCACGTTCGCCGACCTGCACGACCAGCAGTTCCTCGTCGTCTCCGACATCGGCCCGTGGAAGCAGGTCATCGAGGACAACATTCCCGGCGCCCGGTTCATGTACCAGCAGGACATCCCCTCGCTGCTGATCCTGCAGGATTCGTCCTCGTTCCCCACGTTCACGAGCAATCTGGCGCGGAATCCGGACCCCGATGATGATCGCGTCACCATCCCAATCGACGACCCTGCCAACCGGGTGGAAATGTATGGTACGTATCTCATCTCACAGAAACAACGGGTCATGCCGCTTTTGCGCGACATGACCCGCCAATGGCCGGCACCGATCGCCGTGCCGGAAAATCATTGAGCCAGACCCCGGAATGAGTCAAACCCCGGCACCGGGCTTCTTGGCAGAAGCTGTCGATCAGGCACGAAGCGGAGAAACCGGCGAGCGGCTCAGTACACCGGCCTGTCCTGGCCCTGGGACCCTGACCCGGCTCAGATCCGCAGCTGGCGCAGGCTGGAGCCGAAGATGTTCTCGATGGCCACAGGGTCGTGGTGGCTGAAGAACTGGCTCTTGCCCGTGTCGAGCGTCGCCATCGCGGCCATGTCGTCCTTGGAGAGCTCGAAGTCAAACACGTCGAAGTTCTCCTCCATGCGCGCCTTGTGCACGCTCTTGGGGATGGCGACGATACCGCGCTGCAGCAGCCAGCGCAGGATCACCTGGCCGTTGGACTTGCCGTACTTGCCGCCAATGGCGGCGATGCGCGGGTCGGTGAAGATGTGGTTCTTCCCTTCGGCGAACGGGCCCCACGACTCGGGCTGCACATGCTCGCCCTTGAGGAAGTCGACCGACTCCTTCTGCTGGAACCACGGGTTGAGCTCGATCTGGTTGACGGCGGGCTTGACGCGGGCCATGAGCTCGAGGTTCTTCACCTGGTCGGGCCAGAAGTTGGAGACGCCGATGGAGCGGATTTTGCCCTCCTGCTGCGCCTCCTCGAGTGCCTTCCACGCGCCGGCGATGTCGCCGTAGGGCTAGTGGAGCAGGTAGAGGTCGAGATAGTCGGTGCCGAGCTTCTGCAGGGACAGGTCGATGCCGAGCTTCGCCTTCTCGTAGGTGAACTGGTTGACCCACAGCTTTGAGGTGAGGAAGATCTGGTCGCGCGGGACGCCGGAGGCCTTGACGGCCGCGCCGACGGCCTCCTCATTGCCGTAGGCGGTGGCGGTGTCGATGAGGCGGTAGCCCACGGTCAGGGCGTCCTCCACGGCCTGCTGCGCCTGGGAGAGGTCGGTGACCTGGAAGACGCCGAAACCGAGCTGGGGCATGGTGTTGCCGTCATTGATGATGACGGCGGGGACTGCGGACTGTGCGGAAGCCATTGTTTCCTCCCGGGAATCGCGGATGGTTCTGATCGTGGTGACGGAAAGTCGTTGCCCGGTCACCGGCGATCGATGACAGTTTCTATTCTCGCGGTTCTGTGCAGGAAGAAAATTGCCTGATCGACATGGAGGCATACGCTCCACGCATACTCGCGTCGGTCCCGACCTGCAGACCCTGCGGGAAACGGGTCCCACCACAGCCAAGCACCCTCCCGCGCCCCTGTCCCCAGCCAGACAGCGTGGCACGGGCAGCGTCCGTGCGACGGTTACACAACCGACTGCCCCTCAGCTCTCAGCCGTCGTAGCGCTTTCCGAGCACGAGCAGGTCGCACGGCTCGTCATCCAGCAGCGCGACCCGTGGATAGCGCCACCACTGCTCAAAGCCAAATTTTGTGGACAGCGCCCGGCTCGCGGCATTTCGGGCGAGGACACGCGAGATGACGGCGGTGATGCCGAGCCCCGGCAGCTGCTGCTCGATGAATGCGATGGCGGCCGTGCCGATACCCCTGTGCGCCGCATGGTCAAGATAGATGCTGATCTCGGCGGTGTGCCGGTAGGCGGGCCGGTCACTGTAGGCCTCGAGGGAGACCCAGCCGAGGACCGGCCCCTCCCCCGTGCGGTCGGCGGACCCGTCAGAATCTCCGGGATGATCCCGGACGGAGGTCACGCTACCAAGCGTCTGCGATACCGCCGCCCTCGAATCTTCCCCGTCCCCCCCCCGGATGACCCAGATCGGATGGGCGTCATCGAACTGCTCGAACCACGGCAGCCGCTGCTCCGGTGTGAACGTGTGCAGATCGGCGGTGGAGGTGCGGGTGAGGATGGCCTCGTTGTAGATATGGACGATCGCCGGCAGATCCGCCTGCGTCGCCCTCTCGAAATGACAATTCACGGGCGGAATTTTAGAAACAAGGTCAGAGAACAAAGGTCGGAGAACAGACCATCCTCAATCGATCCAAGACACATCCGACCGCAGGAATCCTCCCCCGACACAGAATCTTGTGGCCCTCGCACAAAACAAAAAACGGCGGGCTTCCTGCGGTCACGGGCGTCCGACCGCACTCCTGCAGTCAGACACGACGATCGCGGAAGACCCGTCGTGGGGGATCGACGGCGTCAATGGGGAAACACCGTCTCACTGTCTTCAGTTATCAGACGCCGGCTGGTATCCTGCCGTGCCGATGCCTGTCACCGGTCCCCCGGAGGGTAAACGCCCCCGGGAGTGTCCGATGAATATCGCGGTCCGATAGTCCGGCAGGATCACACGACCCTACTGGGCCAGCCGGGGCATTTCATTCGGCTTTGCCGTGCCGGCTGTGGGCGACGGCAAGACCGATGCCGGCTGCCAGCAGCACGACCGCGGCGACGACGCCGATCAGCACACTCGCACCCGTGGAGGAGAGCAGACCGCCCTTCTCGGCGGCACGCCGACGAGCCGAGGCGCTCGCGTGGCCGTTCGCACGGTTGTCGTTCGCGCCGGAGGCGTTGTGGCTGCCGGAGGTCGCACCGGAGTGGTCACCCGGCTGGGA
>JAXGWH010000024.1:0-17898 GCA_040773385.1 Aeriscardovia sp.
ACGACGATCGCCCACACTGGGGTGGTCGGGTCGAACCAGAGCATCGGGATGGTGGCGGCTACGGCGATGGAATAGCCGGTCAGTCCCACAAACCGCATGCCGACTTTCTCGTAGAGCACGCCGGCGAGCGGTGAGACGACGGCGGTGAGCAGTGCGCCCGGCAGCATGGAAAGGCCGAAGACCATGGCGCTCAGCCCGCGCATCTACTGGTTGTACATGGGCAGCACGAGCTCGGGGGCGAGCAGCGAGACGTCCTCGATGAGCGCGAGGAGCGCGGCGAGGCGGAAGCTAGGCGAGCGGAAGCAGCGCAGCCGCAGCATGGGGTTGCTGATCCTGTTCTGGCGCACGCAGAACCAGGCCACCAGCGCGAGGCCGATGAGAAGAAACAGGTCGGTGAGCCATGTCATGCCGCCCTGCGCGCCGATCTGGCCGAACCCATAGAGCAGCAGGCCCAGGCCGGCGCTTGAAAGGACCGCGGAAAGCCAGTCGAGGTGTGTCCTCGAGGTCTTGGTGATGTTGGTGAGGAACGCGAGGTCGAGAATGAGGATGAGGATGGTCGCCGGGGCGAGGACGCCGAACAGCACACGCCAGCTCCACCTGTCGACGATCCAGCCGGAGATGGTAGGTCCGAGCGCCGGGCCGAGCGAGAAGACGATGCCGTACAGGCCGAAGGCGAGTCCGCGTTTCTCGGGCGGATAGATGAGGGCGACGACGGCCTGGTTGACCGGCAGCACGATGCCCACGGAGACGGCCATGATGATGCGGCCGACCAGCAGCAGCGGGAAGGCAGGCGCGAAGAGCGCGAGCAGGTCGCCGGCCAGGAAGATGACGATGGCGGTGGTGAAGAGCGGGCGCACCTTATAGCGGTTGATGAGGTGCGCGGCGAGCGGCATCACCACGCCGGCCACGAGCAGGTAGGCGGTGCTCAGCCACTGCACGGTCATCGTGGAGACGTGCGTCTCTTTCATGATGTCGGGCAGGGCGGTGTTGAGCAGGGTCTCGGAGAAGGCGATGACGAAACCGCTGATGAGCAGGACGGACAGCATCGCCCCGCGGTGCGGGACGACGGGCTGCGCGGGGCCGTCAATGGGGTTGGTGCGGGAGGTATCTGTGGGATCGATGTGAGTGGTGTTCCCGGAATCTGTGCGGGTGGTGTTTCTCGGGGTGATTGTGTGTGCCATGGTGGGCGGGGTGCCTCACGGGCGGTGTTCTTGAGAGGCGCTTCCGAGGCAGGGTGCGTGGGGTCACGGTGATGTTCGTGGCTCCGGAGCGCAGAAAAGCCGTCATGGGGCAGACCGCGCGGGGTGGGTTGAACAGTGAACTTTTCAAAATTACCGATTTTGTATCGGTCCACCGCGCGCGGTGATTTCACAAATCCTTCACAACGTCCCGAACGGCTCACCGCGCCTGCTCGACCTGTTCGGTGGTCAGCAGGGCGTCACGCTGCAGGTATTTGATGGCTTTGAGCGCGTAGTCGCCCGCCTCTTTGCTCGAACCGGCAACGGCGTCGCTTACCACGCGGATGTGGTAGTCGTTCTGATGGGCGTCCACGGCCGTGTAGTGCACGCACACATCCGTGAAACCGCCCACCATGTAGAGCGTGTCGGCATGCAGACCGTACAACAGGATCTGCAGGTCCTGATTGATTGCAGATTGTGCTGTGTAGAGGAGGCAATGAAGGCTCTGTAGTTTATGGTTTGCAGTTTATGGTTTGCGCGTGAATGCGCGGTCGCAGAGATCAACTTATGGTAATCTATTCCTTACAAGTAAGGAGATTGCCATGAGCACTGTCTTGGATATCGCAAAGGTCACCAGCAAGGGGCAGATCACCATCCCCGCCGATATTCGTTCGACGCTGGGCGTGCGAACCGGGGACAAGGTCCTGTTCGTGCGGGCGGATGACGGTTCTGTCATCCTGCGCAATTCCAATCTCCAGGCCCTTGAACGAGCACAGAAGGGATTTGCGGGCGCGGCAGAAGAGGCCGGCCTCAAGAACGAGCAGGATCTCCAGTCGCTGATCAAAGAGGTCAGGTCAGATCGCGCTAATCGAAAGAAGTGACATGCGTGTGATGATTGATACCAACGTGCTCCTCTCGGCACTGGTATTCAGATCGGCAAACTCGGTCGCAAGTATCTGCATTGCTTCTCAAGGTGACAACACTCTTCTTATCTCGACTTTCGTGATCGATGAGGCGCGCGAGGCTGTGTCGCGAAAATGGCCGGATAGGAGCGATGTGCTGGAACGGTTCCTCATCGAACTCAGTTTTGAGACCGTCAGCACGCCAGCCGTCATGGATTCGGGATTATTCGAGATTCGTGATCCGCAGGATTATCCCGTTGTCTATTCGGCACTGATTGGATTTGCCGACATTCTTGTCACAGGTGACAAGGATTTCGAGGATGTCGTGGCGGGTGATGCGGAAATCTTGACGCCCGCGCAGTTTGTTCAGAAGTATTCACGTCGATAACTTTTGGCGAATGCCTCCATACATAGGTTTCCATTTGGGAATGGATACTAAACCAAGGTTTTGCAACGGTGATTGTGTAACGAATTTGTGACGGGGGGGGGGGCGATTCGCCGACAAAACAGGTAGAGTGACAACAACCTGACATGGAGAGGAGGCGGCATGGAACGCTTCGCCCTGTGGCGCACGCGGCACTATCCCGCGTGGTTCGTGGCCGACACGACCGACGTGTTCGCTGTCAGCCTGCGCACGTTCGCCATCTCCCTCCTCGCTTATGCCGTCTCCAAATCCAAGGCGGTGACCGGGGTCATCGTCTCCATCGAATCGGTCGGACAGCTGATCCTCACCCCGATCGGCGGCACGCTCGCCGACCGGCAGGACCGCAGACGCATGACGCTGGCCGCCAACGCGGCAGGCTGTGTGCTCGCGCTCACGCTCGGTGCGCTCGTCGCCACGAACCGGCTCGATGCCGTCCTTCTCTCGCTTGTTTGCCTGCTCTTTTCGCTCGTCGTCGGCCTGCTCGGCCCGGCGAACGACGCGATGCTCAAAATCCCTCATCCCCACCGGCCTGTTCGCCAAAGCGCAGGCGGTGCGCGAGTCGCGCGAGGCCGTCGTCGACCTCACCGGCAGCGCCATCTCAGGTTTCCTCTACAAGCTGTCCGCCAGCGTGCCGGTCTTCGCCTCAGCCGCGCTCTATGCGCTGGGGTTCGCGGCGACGCTCACCCTCCCGTCCTCACAGGCGAATCGGCCGGAAATTGCAGATGATCAACAAACAGCGCCCACACGTCCGGGCTTCTGGAAAGAGCTGGGGGAGGGCTGGCGCTGGGCGCTGACAAAGAAGCGGTTCGTCGCCGCCATCGCGCTCGGAGCCATCGTCAACATCGCTTTCGTCGCGGCGTCGACGGGCGCGCAGATCCAGTTCGTCGCGGCAGGGGTCGATTCCGTCAAGATCGGCCTGCTCGACACGGGCATGGGCGCGGCCACGCTGGTCGGCGCGCTGCTCGCCAACATCGCCGTCGACAAAATCCCGACCGGCACCATCCTGTGGGCCTCGCTCGCCTGGGTCTGCTGCTTCTTCGTCCCGCTGATCGTCACGAGCGGCTACCTGCCCGTACTGTGCTGTCTCTCGCTGATGGGGCTGCCGTTGCCGGCGCTCAACTCCGCGCTCCTCGGCTTCATCTACGGCAGGACGCCCGATGAGATGCAGGGGCGGGCGTCCGCGGTGTTCGAGACGTCCGTCGGACTGCTCGGCGCGTTCACCCCGGCGTGATTCTGCAGCTGTGGCACGGTTTCTCGATCCTGATGACCGTCGCGCTTCTCCTCGCGCTCACGGCGCTCCTGATCGCGCTGTTCTCCCCGCTGCGGACCATCCCCACCCCGGACGGCTGGGACCGGACGCAACTGTAACGAAGGTAAGGATGCAGATTAACAGTCTGCGCCGGTACTCTTAACCAGAAAAGCGCCGCGCAGATATCCCACATGGGGGTATCCGTAGAGCGCTTCTCGATAATTATCGTTTGGATACGTTATCAGAACAGATCAGAGTGGCTTCCTGTGCGGAACAAATAAAGTTCGGAATCTTCGGTGATCTGGTAGATCATCAGCCAGTCCGGCTGGATATGACATTCACGAAAATGGGCGAAATTACTGGAAAGCTGATGATCTTTATTCCGCATGGGAAGTTCCTGACCGCTTCTGAGCAGGTCGATGACGTTCTGAAGGAGACGGAGATCAAGGCCACGTTTTGCGACGGACTTGAGATCCTTGCGGAACTGGTGTGAGAAGACGAGATCCAGCATCATCCGAGAATATCCTTGAACATCTGTTCGGTGCTGTGATAACGCGGATAGGCGGTCTTGTCTGTCGTCATGCCCCTTGCCTCCGCAAGTGCTGCGAGTGTCGTCGCATTCGGCTTCTCACGGGTGATGGCGAAGGGGATTCCGTCTTCTCTGACGGCTGCTTTGAGAAAGAGTGTGATGGCGGAGCTCATGTTCAGGCCGAGGTCGGAGAAGAGCGAGTCGGCCTCGTCCTTGAGCTGTGAGTTCACGCGGACATTGATGGTGCTTGTGGTCATAATATCTTCTCCTGTGTGGTCATTTGCTTATCGCTATAAAGAATATAACATACAATGTAATGATATATTCCTTACAAATAACTACTGCAGATGGTTGGTGTGACGATCAGGGCAGATGCGTGAGGATCTTCGTGGGCGACCAGTAGGAAAAAGAATCGGTGCCCGACAATGTCATCCGGATCGCTCTACTGCCGCGAGGCTAGGGTGGGGGATATGCCGCTCAGCCAACAGTTTATGGACAACCCCCGTGCCGACCGTGTGCGCCGCCTCGCCTCCCTGCGCCAGGGCTCGGTGCGCCGCCGCGAGGGCAAATTCCTCATCGAGGGGCCGCAGGCCGTGCGCGAGGCCGTCTCCTGCATGCCCGCCAGCGTGACCGACGTCTACATCGACCCGGCCGCCGACCCCAACGACGACATCATCGAGGCCGCGCTCGCCGCCGAGAAGCCAGTCTACGTGCACAAGGTGAGCCCGCAGGTGCTCGCCCGCATCAGCCCGGACGCGCAGTCGGTGGCGGCGGTGGGGCTGTCCGCCGCGTTCGAGAAGGGTCTGGCCGATCTCGAGCCGGGATCGGAGAAACCTCTCATCGCCGCGTGCTGGCAGGTGCGCGACCCGGGCAACGAGGGCACGCTCATCCGCACCGCCGACGCCGCCGGCCTCGCTGCCGTTGTCCTCGTGGACGACTGCGTGCATCCGCTCAACCCGAAGGTGATCCGCTCCACCGCGGGCTCGCTTTTCCACATCCCTGTCGTGCGGGCGGGCACCGACGAGTTCTTCGACTGGATCCGGGAGAACGGGATCACCGTCTGGGCGGCCGACATCCACGGCACGCCCGAGCAGGCGCCGTACGACCTTTCCACGCTCGTGTTCGGCAGCAATTCTGAAGATTCCGGCCAGGTGTCGGGCCGCCGCGGCCCGCTCGCCCTCCTGTTCGGCAACGAGGCCCGCGGGTTGCCGACCGAGATCGTCTCCCGAGCCGACGCGTCGGTGATGATCCCGATCTACGGCAAGGCGGAATCGCTCAACCTCGCCATGAGCGGCGCGGTGCTCATGTACACGCTCGCCATGGCCGACCACTCCCGGCGATAAAGCAGAAGGACTATAAAGCAGACGGCCCAAGGACAGAGATGCGCCGATCCTGAATGATAGAGACAGGCGAATAAAAGTCATTGTCTGATGGATGTCGGCCAGCGGCTTGGCGCTTGTGATTTTTCGGTGCTCTAAGAGGCCCGTCTGTGTGGACAGATGCACGCTCTGGCAAGTGGGGGCATGCCCATGGATCGCTCTGTCCCTCCCCAGAAATGGTCCGTTTTGACAGGTTGGGGGGGGTATAAATAGTCGCGGATCCATATCCACAAGCGGGATGGCAACCTGTATCCCTTCACGGAGTACTGGAGTGCTGCCGGAAGTTCCAGGCGAAGGTGGCTGGCATGGGGAAGATCACTGTCAGGTCTCACAACCTGACCAAGCGCTACTCGGTTCGTCGGGACAAGTCGGTCACGGTGCTGGACGACATCGATTTTGAGGCGTCGAGCGGCAAAGTGACAGGTATCACCGGCCCTTCGGGCGGCGGCAAATCCACCCTGCTCTATTGCCTGTCCGGGCTTGAGCGGCCGACGTCAGGATCCGTCGAGGTGCTTGGTCAGCCGCTGGAGCATCTGTCAAAACGGGCGCTTCTGCTGTTCCGACGCCAGCATATCGGTTTTCTGTTCCAGTCCTATAACCTCATTTCCGGGATGACCTCGAAAGCCAATGTGCTCCTGCCTCTCCGTCTGGCGCACAAGAAAGTGACCACAAAGCGAATCGATGATTTGTTTACGGCATTCGGCCTGTCCTCCCAGCGTGAGGCGGACGTTTCAACGTTGTCCGGCGGCGAGCAGCAGCGTGTCGCTCTCATCCGCCTGCTGGTGAGCGATCCTGATGTCATTTTCGCGGATGAGCCGACCGGTGCGCTTGACCAGGAAATGGGCAGACGGGTGATAGCCGAGCTGGATCAACAGGCGCACGAATCCGGCAAGACGGTCGTCCTCGTGACCCATGATCCGGAGATTTCGGCTTCGTGCGATGTCCTGTACACGCTCCGTGACGGCAAAGTGGTCGAACAGCAAGGACTCTAGCTGATGAGTCTCAATCGCCATCATCAAACGAAAAGCTGGGGCATATTTGAGGAGAGGCACTGATGGAGTGGATTAGTTCTGACCTTCGCAAGAACAAAAGCATTGCCGTTGGGCTTGTCATCGTTCTGTCTCTCTGCCAGAGTGTCCTCTCCGCCCTCTGTCTGGTAATTGGCTCTGCCCGGTCATCGGTGGTCGACGGTTCGGACAGGAGGATCGGCTCCCTTCTGCTGCAGCTGTGCGTGCCCATCACGGTGATCACTTTCCTTATTGCCGTCATTGTGATCTTCATATCGACCGAGACGGGGCTGCGACAGCGGCGGAAAGACCTGGCGATGCTCGAGCTGCAGGGTGCCACCGATGGGCAGGTCCTGTCACGCGCGGTGTGTGAATCGCTCATTTTGTTGATTCCGTCGTCCGTCATTTCAGCGGTCGTGTCTCCTGTGGCTGCTCCTTTTCTCTGGAAAATCTATGTTGCCTACCTCTATCGGGAACAGGCCGGCGGCAGCGCATCCGTGCCGTTTTCTTGGGACCGCGCGTTTGCCTCCATCGCCACGGGCATTCTGATCGGTCTCATCGCAAGTATCTGCGGAACACTGCTGACCATCCGTGAGATCAGGCGTGTGTCTGCGCTGGAGATAATCCGAGATGATTTCCGGGATACCTCGTCTGTCTCCCGTACCAGAACAATCTGGGGAATGATCTTCCTCATTCTGACGGTGATAGTGCTTGCAGCGCCGATTGCCGCGATAGGCTTGTCCAGGAATTCACAGGGTTCTACGGGTGCGGGTTCGCTCTTTTTATTTGAGGCCCAGGTGTCATCCATCATCACCTTCATCATCAGCCTGTCGCTGCTCGGCCCGAAAGCCATCCACGGTGCCACGGCGGCTTGGCTGTCGCTAGTTCCTTCCGCTTCCGCGCCTGTGTGGGTCGTCAAACAGCAGGCTTCACGAAAATCAGAGCAGAGGGCGGGGATCACGACCCTCCTCACCATTCTTCTCATTCTGTATTTTGCTGCTCTCGGAGCGGACAGGACCCGCACCGCGAGCATTGATCCTTCGGGCAGGCTGAACAGCGGCAGCGGGCTTTTTTCTTGTGCTGTCCCCGGCATTGCTCCTTGCCTTTGTCGGTGTGCTGGCGAATTACATGATCTCGCTCTCACAGCGTTCCAGAGATACGACCCTTCTTGAGATAGCCGGGGCGGATGGCCATTCGCTGAATCTGATCGCGATCCTCGAAGGCACCGTGTCCGTCATCACCGCGGTGCTCGTCGCGCTGCTGTATTCGCTTGTGCTCTGTGTATGCATTGCCTCTCTGGGAATGCTGTTGACTGAACGGCCGTTTTCAATCGTGTTTCCGTGGGAGCAGTTCCTGCCGATCGCCGTGGTGCTCATCCTCCTTGGAGGGGCGACGGCATGGGGCTCGGTACAAAAGACTTTAAGGACTTCAGTGGTGACAAGGTTGAGGGCGGCCATCAAGGAATAATCGGGATCAGAAGAGAGTGATCAAGGTCAGGAAAGAATATTCGGGGGCGAAGAAACTGCCGTAGTGCTACAGCCATCCCAGTCTGTGATACCGAATACTCGGTCTTGATGTGTGGCTCTGTTTTCGCCGGGCTATCCAGTCTGAACGAACGATGTCCGGCGTCGGCAGCCCGACACGCCCACTGCGCAACGTTGTCAGCGCCCCTTCGTATTTTCTTCCATGATGAATTTCGATGCGCGGGATGGCAGGTTGCTTCACGCTGATCGTCAGGGACGGTCGGCGGGCCTCGCATTTGCCGTGCGGCGGTCCCAGTATTCGGCGGAAGTGTTCCACTTCCGCTTTTTTTATGCCCTCACCGCCCTCACCCAAACCGGCCAGGCCCGGCTTTCTGCCCCGTTTCGCGGGAAGTCTGCCCATCACGCCGGCCCGCATTGCGATTCCTCCCTGTCCGCGGACGCCTCTTTGCACGCGCTCCTGGGCTTGAAGACTGTTTTGCGCCGGTCACGCACGTGTATATCCAAAGGAGAATCGGGAAATGAGCTCCGCAGCCCCCGTTCAGAAAGAAACAGCCTCGAAAACAGGCTCTGACACGCTGTCCTTCAAACAGATGAGCTCCCAGCAGCGCTGGGTCATCGCCTCCACCGCCTCAGGCTTCACGCTCGAGAACATGGACATCATGTTCCTCTCGTTCTCGCTCTCGCTCATCATCGCCGAGTTCGGCATCACGAAGGCGACCGCGGGCTGGGTGGGCACCATCACCAACCTCGGCATGCTCGTCGGCGGCATCATCTTCGGCATCTTGGGCGACAGGCTCGGCCGCGTCAAGGTCTTCTCCCACACCATCTTCATCTTCGCCCTCGCAACGGGCCTGACCTACTTCGCGGGCAACATCTGGGTGCTCTACGTGCTGCGCTTCCTGGCCGGCATCGGCGCCGGCGGCGAGTACGGCGTCGGCATGTCGATGGTCGCCGAGAACTTCAAGCGCGAGCATGTGGGCCGCCTCACCTCCGTCTGCGCCGTCGGCGGCCAGGTGGGCGCCATCGTGGCCGCCCTGCTCGCCACCTGGATCCTGCCGAACTGGCACCTGCTCTTCCTCGTCGGCGTCATCCCGGTCATCCTCGTCTTCTTCGTGCGCCGCAACGTCAAGGAGAGCGACACCTTCCTCAAGGCGCATGACAAGGCCCAACAGGAGCACCACCACGTCTCCATCGCCCGCCTGTTCTCCAATGGCCGTCTCGCCTGGCAGACCACCGGGCTGATTCTGATGTGCATCGTGCAGATCGCCGGCTACTTCGGCCTGATGAACTGGCTGCCCACCATCGCCCAGAACCGCTCCGGCCTGAGCGTCAAAGGCTCCTCGCTGTGGATGATCGCCACCATCCTGGGCATGTGCCTGGGCATGATCGTCTTCGGCACCGTGATGGACAAGTTCGGTCCGCGCTGGGCCTTCGGCATCTTCCTGCTCGGCTCCTGCGCGAGCATGTACACCATCGTCGTCGCCCCGAACGTCGTCACCCTCGTGCTCGCCGGCGCCCTCGTCGGCTTCTTCTCCAACGGCATGTTCGGCGGCTACGGCACCGTCATCTCCTTGCTCTATCCCACGGAGATCCGTTCCACGGCCAACAACTTCATCATGAACATGGGCCGCGCGATCGGCGGTTTCAGCTCCGTTGTCATCGGCTGGATCATGGACGTGACCAACAACAATGTCACCGTGGTGATGGTCTCGCTCTCCTGCCTCTACATCTTCAGCTTCGTCATCATGCTCTGTCTGCCGGGCATCCATCAGCTCACGCAGGAGCGCAAGGCCGCGCGCCTCGCCGCAGCCTCGGCCGGTACAGGTTCGGCGGTCTCTTCCGCTGAGGGTGCTGCGGACGGTGCTGCTGACGATGCCTCTGTGGAGAACGCCTCTGTGAAGGGCCAGGACTGATGGGGGAGGACCGCATCTCTTCTTCCGCAGTGGCCACCACCCTGGGCGCCGGTCTGCCGATCACCCCGCACGCCTATCTTCTGGAGGGCAGCGGGGACGACCGCCAGGCCGGCACAGCGGCCGGTGCCGTCGGCGGCCCTGCTTCCGGTACAGCAACGGCCGCTTCCGGCACGATGGCCGATCGCAATACGACAGCCGGTGCCGTCGACGGTCAGGCTTCCGGTTCGGGCGAGTCCCGCACCGTGACCGCCCCCGGCACGGTGGCCGACCCGGATCTGCTGCCGATGGCCGCGGAACCGGTGCACAGCGAGTTCGCGCGCGATAGCCGTCTCGCGGTGAAGCTGCCGGGGCTGGATCTGAAGAACCCGGTGATGACGGCGAGCGGCACCTGCTGGTACGGCCAGGGCATCGCCCGCGACTATGACCTCGACCGCCTCGGCGCCATCGTGCTCAAGTCCACCACCCTGCAGCCCCGCGACGGCAACCCCACACCGCGCCTCTTCCACGGCGAGGCCGGCTGGATGAACTGCAACGGCCTGCACAACGTGGGCGTGGAGCGTGAGGTGGCCGAGAAGATCCCGTGGCTCGAGAAGAACTACCCGGACCTTCCCGTGGTCGCCTCCGTGGCCGGCTCGGGCATCGACGAGTATGAGCAGGTCGTCACGCGGCTCAACGCCTCCGGCCACGTGTCCGCGGTGGAGCTCAACGTCTCCTGCCCGAACGTGAAGAAGGGCGGGGCGACACTGGGCACCGACCCGGACACGGTGGAGGAGCTGACCCGGCGGTGCAAGGCCGCGAGCCGTGTGCCCGTCTATGTCAAGCTGACGCCGAACATCACGAGTATCGTGCCGATCGCGCGGGCCGCCGAGAAGGGCGGCGCGGACGGGCTGACCATGATCAACACGCTCACCGGGCTGGCAATCGACCTCGCCACCCGCAGGCCCGTGCTCTCCAACGTGACGGGCGGGGTCTCCGGACCGGCCGTCAAACCGGTCGCCCTGCGCATGATCCACGAGGTGCGCACCGTCTCCTTCATCCCGATCATCGGGGTGGGCGGCATCCGCAGCGCCGAGGACGTGCTCGAATTCCTCATGGCCGGCGCGGACGCCGTGCAGGTGGGCTCGGCCGTGCTGGACGACCCGCTCGCCCTGCCGCGCATCATCGCCGATCTGCCGGTGGTGATGGACCGCTACGGCATCGGGCGCCTCGCGGATCTGAGAAAGGGTGCCTGAAATGTCGTCTGAGGAGGGTGTCTGAGGGACGTTGGAAGAGTGTCTGAGAGGGTATCTGCGTTTTGTGCGGTGCCACAGGAAGCAACCTCAGGTGTCGAATCGCGTGATTCCAACCCTGGGGTCGGGAATTAGCATGATTGGGCACCGCACGAAACGCAGATAAGTGCAGATAGACGATCTCATCACCGCACGAAACGCAGATAGGCCACCGACAGACACCCTCCGCACCGCGCAAAACGCGGATAGGCGGACACAGAGACGGGCGTGCAGACGCAAAAGCGATAAATCACAAGAGACAAACAGAAACAGACAAAGGAAGACGAAAGAAAGAATGGACAGCGAGAACATGGACAGCACGGTCGGGACACTGGGCGAGCAGGTGGAGCAGTATGACCCCATCGTCGCCATCGACGTGGCGAGCGAGGAGGAGGCGCTGCGCCTCATGGACAGCCTCGAGCTCAAGCGCAAGCCGGTGCTCAAGATCGGCATGGAGCTCTACTACGGCGTGGGCAAGGAGATGGTGCGCCAGGCCAAGGCGCGCGGCTTCCGCGTCTTCCTCGACCTCAAGCTCTACGACATCCCCAACACCGTCAGGCGGGCGATGACCGCCATCGGGCGGCTCGGGGTCGAGTTCGTCACCATCCATGCCGCCGGCGGCTCCGAGATGCTCAAGGCCGGTCTCGAGGGTCTGCGCGAGGGCGCGGCCGAGGCGGGCGTCGAGCCGGCCAAGTTGCTCGCCATCACCCAGCTCACCTCCATCGACGAGACCATCCTGCGCGAGCAGCAGCACGTCGACATCCCGCTCATCCAGTCCGTGGCCGACTATGCGCAGCTCGCCGACCGGTGCGGGCTCTCCGGCGTGGTGTGCTCGGCCAAGGAGGTGCGCGCCATCCGCGAGGTCACCCGCCCCGGCTTCCTGTGCGTCACCCCGGGCATCCGCCCCTCCGGCTGGGCCAGCGACGACCAGAAGCGCGTCGTCACCCCCCAGGCCGCCCGCGAGCTGGGCGCCAACGCCATCGTGGTGGGCCGGCCCATCACCCGCGCCGCCGATCCGGTGGCCGCCTACGAGACCATCCGCGATGAGTTCCGCGGCGACAGCAAGGAGGACGCGCGTCGCGTGGCCGCCGACCTGCTCTCCATCCACGCCGTCACCCTGCGCCCGGGCGAGCCGTTCACCTGGGCAAGCGGCATGCACACACCTATTTATTGTGACAACCGTCTGACGATCTCCTACCCCCAGGTGCGCCGCGACATCCATCACGCGCTCAGCCGCCTCATCCGCCGCAAGTTCGGCGACGTGGACGTGGTGGCCGGAACCGCCACGGCCGGCATCCCGCATGCCGCCTGGGTGGCCGAGGACCTGGGCAAGCCGATGATCTACGTGCGCTCCAAGCCCAAGGACCACGGCCAGGGCAAGCAGGTCGAAGGCGCGCTGCGCCAGGGACAGTCGGTGGTGGTGATCGATGACCTCGTCTCCACGGGCGGCTCGGTGCTCAAGGCCGTCAAGGCCGTGCAGGACGCGGGCGCCACGGTGGCCGGCGTGGTGAGCATCTTCACCTACGAGCTGCCGCAGGCCGACACGAACTTCGCGCAGGCGGGCGTGCCGTATTACGCAGTCACCGGCTACTCCACGCTCATCGGCGAGGCCGAGGAGCGCGGGCTTGTCAGCCACGACGAGGCGCAGACGTTGCACGAGTGGCGCAAGGACCCGTGGGCCTGGTCGGAGGCGCATGCCCCGGCCACCGCGGCGTGAGGTGTCCGACCGTTTTCACCGACCCGTGCGGATTGGCCGACGGTCGTCCGCACGGGCCGATTTATTCCGGCCGATTTATTCGGGCTGATTTGTTTCGGCCGATTTTCGTTGGAAATCAACGCCTGTAGCCACTCAGTGGAAAAATAAACGACGGTAGTGTCCGTAGTCACAGCGGTCGAACCGCATGACGGGCGTGGTGCGCCTGCGTGGTGCGCCTGTCGTCAGAAAGACCGAGGAAGACCGGAAAGGCAGACTTTCGTGGCGGATCAAGGATTCGACAAAGACGAGCTCATCAGCACGATCCACACCGGGATCGACGCCGTCAACAAGGCGGCGAGCAGCAAAGAGCTGCATGAGGCGCGCAACACGTATGTGGGCAGGGACTCGCTCATCGCACACGTCCAGCACGGCCTCGGCAGCCTGCCGGTCGACCAGCGCAAGGAGGCCGGCCAGCTTCTGGGCAAGCTGCGCGCCGACTTCGGCCGCGCCTACGGCGCCCGCGCCGAACAGGTGAAGGCCATCGAGCAGGAGCAGCAGCTGCGCGAGGAAAAGGTGGACGTCACCCTGCCGGTGGACCGCCACCCGCTCGGCGCGCGCCACCCGCTCTCCAAGCTGATGGAGGACATCCAGGACTTCTTCGTCTCCATGGGCTGGGTCATCTCCGAAGGCCCGGAGGTCGACTCCGAGTGGTTCGACTTCGACTCGCTCAACTTCGGCCCGGACCACCCCGCCCGCCAGATGCAGGACACGTTCTACGTCAAGGGCGACAAGGCCGTGGACGCCGCCGGCTTCAAGGGCTCCAACATGGTGCTGCGCACCCAGACAAGCTCCGACCAGGTGCGCGGGCTCATCCAGCGCGGCGTGCCGCTGTACATGGCGTGCACCGGCCGCGTCTACCGCACCGACGAGCTCGACGCCACGCACACCCCGGTGTTCCACCAGTGCGAGGCGCTCGCCGTCGACAAGGGCCTGACAATGAGCGACCTCAAGGGCACGCTCGACGCGCTCGCCGTGGCCATGTTCGGCCCCGAGGCGCATACGCGCCTGCGTCCCTCCTACTTCCCGTTCACCGAGCCGAGCGCGGAGATGGACCTCTGGTTCCCCGACAAGAAGGGCGGCGCCGGCTGGATCGAGTGGGGCGGCTGCGGCATGGTGCACCCCAATGTTCTGCGCTCGGCCGGCCTCGATCCTGACGAGTACACCGGCTTCGCCTTCGGCGTGGGCGTGGAACGCGCGCTGCTGCTGCGCCACGACATCAATGACATGCATGATCTGGTCGAGGGCGACGTTCGCTTCAGCCAGCAGTTCGCGATGGGAGAGTGACCAGAAATGCCAATGGTAGATATCGACTGGCTCAAGGAGCACGTGAGCGTGCCCGACGACCTGACCGTCGAGCAGCTCAGCCAGGACCTCGTCAAAGTGGGCCTCGAGACCGAGGACATCCACCCCTCCACCGTCACCGGCCCCGTGGTCGTGGGCCGCATCGTCGACTTCGACCGCGAGCCCCAGTCCAACGGCAAGACCGTCAGCTGGTGCCACATCGACGTGGGCGAGAAATACAACGACACCGATGAGAACGGCAACAAAGTGCCGCGCGGCATCATCTGCGGCGCGCCGAACGTCGCCAAGGGCGCGCTCGTCGTCGTCGCGCTCCCCGGTGCCGTGCTTCCGGGCGATTTTGAGATCGCCACCCGCAAGACCTACGGGCACGTCTCCGAGGGCATGTGCTGCTCCTCGAAGGAGCTCGGCCTCTCCGCCGAGGCGGACGGCATCATCATCCTCACCGAGGAGGGCTTCTCCAAGGAGGAGGTCGAGGACATCAAGCCCGGCGACGATGCGCTCGCCCTGCTCAAGCTCGACCGGCCCATCCTCGAGATCAACATCACCCCCGACCGCGGCTACGCGTTCAGCTACCGCGGCGTGGCACGCGAGTACCACCACTCCACCGGCCGCGCCTACACCGATCCGGTGCCCGCGCTGCTGGCCGCCGCGCCCAAGGTCGGAAAGAACCACATCGGCGATGTGGCCGCCAAGATCGAGGAAAATAACCCGATCCACGGCGTTCCCGGCTGCGACCGCTACTATCTGCGCACCGTCACCGGCTTCGACCCGAAGGCGCAGACACCGAACTGGATGCGCCGCCGTCTCGTGCGCGCAGGCGTGCGCACGCACTCGCTCGCCGTGGACATCACCAACTACGTGATGCTCGACCTTGGCCAGCCGCTGCACGCCTACGACCTCGACAAGGTCGCCCAGCCGGTCGTCGTCCGCCGCGCCAACGAGGGCGAGAAGCTCACCACGCTCGACGGCGTGGCGCGCACGCTCTCGCACGAGGACCTCGTCATCGCCGACTCTCCCGACGGCAACGAGGGCTCCCGCGTGCTCGGCCTGGCCGGCGATATGGGTGGCGCCTTCTCCGAGGTGACCGACCAGACGCGCAATGTGCTCATCGAGGCCGCGCACTTCGACCAGGTGACCGTCGCCCGCTCCGCCCGCCGCCACAAGCTGCCCACCGACGCCTCCCACCGCTTCGAGCGCGGCGTGGACGACCAGATGCAGCCGGCCGCCGCGCAGTTCGCCGCCGACCTGCTCACCCGCTACGGCCAGGGCGAGGCGTCCGACAACCCGACCGACCTCGACTCCACCACACCCTGCAAGCCGATCCTCTTCAAGGCCGACTGGGTCAAGAGGCTCGCCAACCTCGACCTGTCGATCGACGAGATCTCGGACATCCTCACCGACATCGGCTGCGTGGTGGCCGGCGGCGGCAACGGGATCCTCTCCGTCACACCTCCCAGCTGGAGGCCCGACCTCAACATCCCGCCGGATCTGGTGGAGGAGGTCGCACGCATCGTCGGCTACGACAAGATCCCCGTCGAGATCCCCGCCGCGCCCGTCAAGAACACCGGGCTCACGCTCGACCAGCGCCGCTTCCGTGCCGTGGCGAACGACCTCGCCGAGGCGGGGCTCACCGAGACGCTCAGCTACCCGTTCGTGGGCGACGAGGACTACGAGGCCTTCGCCCTCGACGCCGACGCCGTCAAGAAGCAGTCCGTGGAGATCACGAACCCGCTCGCCGGCGACCGGCCGTTCCTGCGCACCCACGTGCTCTACACGCTCGCGAACACCACGCGGCGCAACATCCGCCGCGGCATGGACAACGTGCAGATCTATGAGCTCGGCACCTGCTTCCGCCTGCATGACGATATGCCCGTCATCCCGGCGCTGCCGGGCGGCGAACGCCCCACCGACGAGCAGCTCAGGGTGCTCGAGGAGGGCCTGCCCGACCAGCCCAAGGAGGCGGCCGCGCTGCTCACCGGCCAGGCCGTGAACCCCGGCTGGTACAAGGAGTCCCGCGCCATCGACTACTCCGACGCGCTCGCCCTCGTCGACCGGATCGGCCGTGAGCTCGGCGTCACCTTCCGCTTCGAGCAGTTTGACCCGGACAACCCGGCCGCCGGCATCAACGCGCCCACCTGGCATCCGGGCCGCACCGCCGTGGTGCGCACCCCGAAGGGCACGGCCGTCGGCGTGGCCGGCGAGCTGCACCCGCAGGTGGACACGAACCTTGGTCTGCCGCAGCATTCCGCCGCTCTCGACCTCAACCTCACGGCCGTCTTCGCGGAGCTTTCCACCAAGCCGCTGCAGGCGATGACCATCTCCACGTTCCCGCCCACACGCGAGGACCTCGCGTTCAACGTGCCCGAGGACGTGACGGCCGCCACGCTCATGGACGCTATCCGCCGCGGCGGCGGTGGCGACCTCGAGTCGATGCGCCTGTTCGACGTGTACCGCGGCTCGGATCTGGGGGAGGGCCGCAAGTCGCTCGCCTTCTCCGTCGTCTACCGCTCGCCGTCCAAGACGCTGCGCTCCAATGACGCGCGCGCCATCCGCAAGCGCATCGTCGACGAGGTCAAGAAGCTCGGCGGCAAGATCCGCCAGTGAGCCGGACCGCGGCGGATGACAGGCAGTAACCGCCGCACTGACAGCCGTCAGGAGGCCGACCATCGATTGATGGCATCCTCCTGACGGTTGTTTTCGTCTTTCGGCACGTTTTCAGAAAATCAGATGGGTGCGGTCGCTAGACTGAGGCCGGTAAAAACCCATCTTCAACAGCGCAGAATCCAGACAGTCCGAACGGAGGCCCGACATGGCAGGCAACACCGAGAACACGGGCGACGACCCGACAAAGAACGGCGGCTCGACCTCGCCGGCCGGCAAGAACACCGAGAACGCGCAGCACGGCCAGAACGGCCGGAACGCAGGGGCCGCGCAGAACAACGCGCAGTCACAGCAATCGCAAAACGGCCAGGACAACCAGAACGGGCGGTCGGCTGGTCAGGCAGCGGGCAACGACCAGTACGCAGGCTGGGACAACGGCGGCAAACCGCACTTCGGCCAGATGCGCGACCAGTACGGCCCGAACTACAACCCGTACAAATACGGTGCGCCGGCTCCCGACAACGGCGGCAACCGCAACCAGAACAACCGCAACCAGAACGGCGCACAGAACCAAAACGGCAACGCCGCGTGGGGGCGGGCCAACCCGGGCTGGGGCGGCAACGGTAACGGTCAGGCCAACGGCAACGGGTACCAGAACGGTCCGCAGGGACCGGCAGGCAACGGGTACGGCCCGAACACCGGGTACAACGGCGGCAATGGCTATAACGGCAATGGCAACGGCTACGGCCCCAACGGCCAGTACCGCAACCCGCAGGGCGGCTGGAATCCGCCGCAGGGCCAGAACCAGGGCTCGCCGTTCGCCAATCCGTACCAGAACCCCTATCAGAATCCGTACCAGAACCCGTACAACACGCCGTTCGGCATGCAGCAGTTCAACCCTGACGA
>JAXGWH010000025.1:0-17490 GCA_040773385.1 Aeriscardovia sp.
ACGGGGGCGAGGGTCGGCGTGTTCTGCGAGGGCAACGCCGTCGACCCGCGCGTGATCGAACCGTTGCGCCGGCGCGGCGTGCTCGTGGAGGCCGACCCCTCCTGGGACACGGAACAGTCGCGCACGGCCGCGCTGCGCCTGCTCGATGACCTCGACCCCACGCTCGTGGTGGACGATGGGGCGAGCTTCGCGCGGCTCATGTCGATGGAGCGCCCGCAGATGGCCGCAAGGGTGGTCGGCGTGGCCGAGGAGACGACGAGCGGGGTGCGCGCCTTCCGCAAGATGGAGGCCGCGGGGGCCCTGTCCTATCCGGTCATCGCCGTCAACGACAGCGCCCTCAAGACCGGTTTTGACAACGCGCACGGCACCGGCGAGACGTGCGTGACCACCATGCAGCGCCTGCTCGGGCCGGACTGGTTCGACGGCAAAAAGGTGGCGGTCGTCGGCTACGGGCCGGTCGGCCGCGGCTTCGCCCAGCGCATCCGGGCGCTCGGCGCCCGCGTCACCGTCTGCGACGCCTCGTCGGTCTCTGCACTGCGGGCCGTGTTCGAGGGCTTCCCCGCGCGGGATCTGGCCGACGTGCTCGGCTCGTCCGACATGGTCGTCTCCGCCACCGGCGAGCGGCACACCCTCGACCTGTCGGCGCTGCGGAAGATGGCGGACGGCACGGTCGTGGCCGTCATCGGCGGCATCCTCAACGAGATCGCCCTGGACGAGGTGCCCGGCTTCCGCCCGAAGGAGGGCGAGGGCATGCGGGTGCTGCATGTGCCGGACGGCCCGGACGTGCGCCTGCTCGCCTCGGGCGACGGCGTCAACTACACAGTGGGCGGCGGCAACCCCATCGAGGTGATGGACCTCAGCTTTGCCGTGCAGGCCAGCGCCGTCACCTACCTGCTCGCCGCCGATCGCAGGGCCGCCCAGGGGCAGGACGCGCTGCCGCACAAGGTGCTGCACCTGGGGGCGCAGGCCGACGAGAAGATCGCGCGGATCGCCCTGGAGGTGCGCGGCTGGAAAACGAGCCCGAAGGCCGCCGACACGGGCAGCCTGTGGACGACGACGCGCTTCACCGACCGCACGGAGGGCGAGTGAGGAAAATGCTGGACGATCGGACTGGCATGGATCAGACCAACGGGCAGACGGTTCGGGGGGCTGAACGCCGTCTGTCTGATGGCGTCCCCTCCCGTGTGGACCTGTACAGCGCGCGGCTCGTCGCGCCGGTGACCGCGCCGGTCATCTTCGAGGGGGCCGTCGCCGTGCGCGGGGGCCGCGTGCTCCACGTGGGCACGCGCCGCTGGGTGCTCTCCGCCCTCGAATCCGACGGGATCCGCGGCGCCGACATCCGCGAGACGCGCTGGGACGGCCTGCTCACCCCCGGCCTCGTCAACGCGCACACGCACCTGCAGTACACGGGCATGGCGCAGGTCGGGCAGGGGACGTACCCCACCTTCCGCGCGTGGGAGGACGCCTTCGACGAGGTCTACGAGCCCGCACGCGCCGAAAAACCGTGGAAACGCTGGGCCGACGAGGGTGCAAGACAGCTCCTGCGGGCCGGCACGAGCGCCGCGGCCGACGTCGTCACCGATTTCGAGGCGGCCGGGGCCCTCCACGACGCCGGTCTGCACGGCATCGCCTACTGGGAGGTGATGGGCTGGCACAACGACGAGTGGGTGCGCCGCGGCCGGCGCGAGCTGCTCGACCACCTCGCGCGTCTGCGCGCCGGGCACATCCCCAACCTCGGCATCAGCCCGCACGCCCCGTATTCGCTGGGTTCCGCGCCGTTCGTGGACCTGCCTGACATCGCCCGGCAGCTCGGCATGCGCCTGCACATCCATCTGGCCGAGTCGCCGATGGAGGCGGGGCAGGAGCCGGCCATGCTGACCACCTACAGCAGCCAGGACTGGCAGGCCGACGATTTCGAGGGCTACCGCGATCTCAAGCGCCGGGGCAAGAAGGCCTCCGCCGTGCAGTTCGTGGACCATCTCGGCTCGCTCGGCCCCGACGTGCACATCGCCCACGGTGTCTGGGTCGACAAGGAGGACCGCCGCCTCCTGCGCCAGCGCGGCGTGGCGGTCGCCCTCTGCCCGCGTTCCAACCGCATCACGCACACCGGCCGTCCTGCGCCGGTGGCCGACTATCTGCGCGAGGGCAACATGCTCGCCATCGGCACCGACTCCCTCTCCAGCTCGCCCAGCCTCGACGTGCTCGACGACGCCCGCGAGGTGTACCGCCTGGCCCGCGAGCAGGGCTATGCCGGCGACGACCTCTCGCACCGCATCCTGCGCATGCTCACCCTGGGCGGGGCGGAGGCGATGGGCCTCAACTGCGGGCCGGGCAGGATCGGCCAGATCAACGCCGGCGCGCCCGCTGACCTCGCCTTCTTCCGCATCCCGATCACCTCGGGCCGGCCGGAGGACATCGAGGAGGCCGTCAGCCGCTTTGTGTGCGAGGGCGCGGGGACGAACGCGCTCACCGTCGTCTCCGGGCGCGTCGCCTATGACGGCAGGAAATGACAGTCGGACTGAGAAGGGATGGGGAATGGGTGATAGACAGATGACTGAAAAGAAGATGGCCGCGAGGACGCGGGATCTGACGGGGCTGGATGACACCGCGCGGACGATCATCACCCGGCTGGGCCTGTCGCCGCACCCCGAGGGCGGCTGGTATGTGCGCGACTGGCAGGCGGGCGGCATCGACCCGGCGAGCGGGCGCCCCCTCGCCTCGCTCATCTACTTCCTCCTGCCGCAGGGCGACGCGAGCGCCTGGCATGTGGTCGACGCCGACGAGCTGTGGCTCTGGCACGGCCCCGCGCCGCTCACGCTCGAGCTGGGCGGGTCGGGGGAGCATCCCGCGCCCGCCGCGGACGGCTCGGACAGGATCGCGCTCGGCCCGGTGGTGCAGGGAGGCGCAGGCCATGCCGTCGTGTCCAAGGGCGTGTGGCAGCGCACCCTGCCCGGCACGGGCGATGTGCTCGTCTCCTGCGTCGTCAGCCCCGGGTTCGTCTACTCCGGTTTCGCGCTTGACGGCGAGAAGTGAGGCCACAACAAGGAAATATTCATACGAAAGCGGGTATCGGCACGTCTGGTGTGTGATGGGTGTGACGTCTCCGGTGGATTCGTAGTCGCAATGTGACGGTGGTGATTGTCCGTCCCGCTGTTGTTACTGGATGTCGTCCTGCTGACCGGTGGTGTTTTCCGCGGCAAGGAGCGCCACCACGTCGTCGGCGAGGTTTGCCGCCTCGTGCGCGGTCCAGCGCAGCTGCAGCTGGTGGTTATCGAGGTCGTCGTAGGCCTCGCCGCATTTGTTGCTCATCGAGCGGATGGCGAGGAACGGCACGCCGTTCTTGACGGCCACCTGTGCGGCGGCGGAGCCCTCCATTTCCTCGCAGTCGCCGTGGATCACCTCGCGGGTGTGTGCCAGCACGTCCGGGTCGGTGTTGAACTGGTCGCTGGAGGTGATCGTGCCGACCATGAACCTCCTGCCTGATCCGAACGTGCCCTCCGGCTCGCCGGAATAGTCTAAAGTGCCAGAGGTGGCCCTGGAGGCGGTCCCTGCGACGGGGGAGGCGGCCTGCTGTCTTCGGGCTCCCTGAGGTTCCTGTGGTCCCTGCGCTTGTGCCGCCTCCTCCATGAGGCTGGGCGTGCGCGAGAACCCGCGTGCGGCCGCCGCCCGCGCGGCGAGACCGAGCAGGTGCGGGTCGGAGGGGAACCACGTCATCCACGGCCGGCATTCGGCGATGATCGCCGCGTTCGTCTCCATCGCGATGAGCCGGCGCCCCAGCACGATGTCGCCGACCTCGAGGCGGGGGCTGATCGAGCCGGCGATGCCGCTGAACACGAGCGCGTCGGGCGAGTAGGCGGCGATCAACGCCTGCGCCGCGGCCGCCGCGGCCACCTTGCCCATCCCGCCGACGGCCACCGCCGCCTCGAGCCCGTGCAAACGCCCGGTGGTGATGGTGATGCCGAACCGGTCGACGTTTTTCGCGCCCTCCAGGCGTGAGACGAGCACCTCCGCCTCCTTGTCGAGCGCGCTGAGGAGGGCGATCCGGCGCACAGGGGCGGGATTCTCGGGATCTGCGGAATCAGCAGTGCCGGTCATCGTGCCGGTCGTCATCTCGATGGCCGTGTCGGAGATCGGGCCAGTGGTCGTTTCAGTGGCTGTGTCGGTGGTGGTCATGCGTCCATTGTGACGCCCGGAGGGTCCGGCGACGCCTCCCCGTTCGTTAACATGAAATCATCAGGAAATCATCATGAAATATTTTCGTGGATCATAGATAACGCTGCGATCATGACGCCCCTGAGAAGTCCGGCATCATGCGAAGGCACCAACAAACAATCATCTCGAAAACACGCGGGTGAGAGTCCCGCCGAAACGAGGATTGATCGTGAATCGCTTCGCATCACGACGCATTATCCGTTCCATCGCCGCCGCAGGCTGCTCCGCGCTGCTCGTGCTGCTTTCCGCGTGCGGATCGACGGGATCCGCCACCTCCGGCGCGTCCGGCTCCTCCGTCACCCAGGAGACCATCACGCCGGGCATCCTCACCATCGCCACCGGCGAGCCTGCCTACACGCCGTGGGTCTATGACAACAAGCCGCAGTCCGGCAGGGGCTTCGAGGCTGCGCTCGCCTACAAGGTCGCCGAGAAGCTCGGCTTCAAGAAGAACCAGGTCAAGTGGACGCGCACCACTTTCGACGCCGCCATCGCCCCGGGCAGCAAGGATTTCGACATGAACATCCAGCAGTTCGGCATCACCAAGGAGCGCAAGAACGCCGTCGACTTCTCCCCGAGCTACTACAACTCCACCCAGGCCGTGCTGACCGCCAAGAACTCCAAGTACGCCGACGCCAAGTCCCTCTCCGACCTCAAGGGCGCCGAGATCGGCGCGATGGTGGGCACCACCAGCTATGACGCCGCCAAGAAGATCAAGTCCGACATCAAGACCTTCAATGACAACGCCGTGCTCGCCCAGGCCGTCGACTCCGGCCAGATCGACGCGCTCGTCGTCGACACCCCGGTCGCCGTCAACATGGTCCAGTCCAAGCAGGTCAAGGGCGGCAAGGTCGTCGGCCAGATCCCCGGCTCCGAGGACAAGGACGGCACCGGCATCGTCATGCCCAAGGGCTCCAAGCTCACCAAGGCCGTCACCAAGGCCGTCAACGATCTGAACAAGGACGGCACCATCACCCAGCTGCAGCACAAGTGGCTCGCCATGTACACCACCGGCGTGCCCATGCTCTCCAAGTGAGCGGGGACGTCTGAATGGCGAACAAGCTCAGGAACTTCTTCACCCCCGCCGCCGACACCTCGGTCAGCTCCGTCGAGGTCGGCCGGCGGGAGTTCCGTCGTGACCAGAACCTGCGCTCGGTGGGCATCTCGCTCGTCAGCACGCTGGTCCTCGCCGGGTTCGTCGGCACCGGCCTGTCCCTCTCACCGGGCTGGCCGCGCGTACGCGAGTCGTTCTTCTCCGGCAAGTACTTCATGCAGGCGCTGCCGTCCGTGGCGCAGGGCCTGCTGCTCAACATCGAGGTGCTCCTCGTCGCCGTGGTCGGCGTGGCCATCCTCGGCACGCTCTTCGCCGTGGTGCGCACCTCCGTCTCTCCGGTCCTCTTCCCGCTGCGCGTGCTCGTCCAGCTGTTCACCACCCTCATGCGCGGCGTGCCGATGATCGTCGTCCTCTACCTCATCGGCTTCGGCATCCCCGGTCTGGGCGTGTTCGGCAGGATCCCCGCCACCGTGCTCGGCACCATCGCCATCGTCCTGTCGTATTCCGCCTATATCGCCGAGGTGCTGCGCGCCGGCTTTCAGGACGTCAGCCCCTCGCAGCGCGCGTCGGCCAGGAGCCTCGGGCTCACCGCCGGACAGACGGTGCGCCTCGTCGTCATCCCGCAGGCGCTGCGCTCGGTGGCGCCCGCGCTCATGAACGACTTCATCTCCATGCAGAAGGACGCGGGCCTCATCTCCGTGCTCGGCGCGGTGGACGCCGTCCGGGCCGCGCAGATCCAGGTGGCGACCACCTACAACTTCACCCCGTATGTGGTGGCGAGCCTGCTGTTCATCCTGCTGAGCGTGCCGTTCATCCTCCTGAACGACTGGTATTCCGCGCGTCTTCGCAAGCGCGAGCAGAGAGGGGGCACGGTATGAGCGTGCGTTGGGAGGCAGTGGGGCCTGATCCCGCCGATGACCAGAACGGCCGTTCCGTCTCGGACGGTTCCGCTTCCGTGACTGCGTCGGGCACCGGTTCGACGGCCGGTCCCGCGCACCCGCGCGAGACCAGCCCGATGGAGTCGCCGGACGCCACCGCCGAGGGCGCGGCCCGGGCCCAGGAGATCATCCGCTCCGAGATGCAGCCGGACGACCAGGCAGGCGCCGTGGACGCGGAGAATGCGGACGAGGAGAATGCGGTGAAGACGGCCGCCGCGGAGGGGGATTCCTCCGAGGGTTCCCGCGCCGTCCTGCGCCTGCAGGGCATCAAAAAGTCCTTCGGCCAGACCCAGGTGCTCAAGGGCATTTCCTTCGATGTGAAGGAGCATGAGGTCGTCGCACTGCTCGGCCCGTCCGGCTCGGGCAAATCGACCCTCATGCGCTGCATCAACCTGCTCGAGCGCGTCGACGACGGCCAGATCTGGCTCGATGGCCGCGACATCACCGACCCGCGCGTGAACGAGGACGAGATCCGCTCCCAGATCGGCGTCGTCTTCCAGCAGTTCAATCTCTTCCCGCACATGAGCGTGCTCAAGAACCTCACGCTCGGGGCCATCAAGGTGCATCACTGGGACAAGAAGCGCGCCCAGAAGCGGGCGATGGACCTGCTCGCGCGCATCAAGATGGACTCGAAGGCGGACTCCTATCCCGACCAGCTTTCGGGCGGCCAGCAGCAGCGCGTCGCCATCGCCCGCGCCCTCATGACGAGCCCGAAGCTGCTCCTGCTCGACGAGATCACGTCGGCGCTCGACCCGATGCTCGTGGGCGAGGTGCTCGACATGGTCGCCGAGCTCAAACAGCAGGGGACCACCATCCTTATGGCCACGCACGAGATGGGCTTCGCGCATGACGCCGCCGACCGCGTGGTGCTGCTGCGCCACGGTGTGATCGCCGAGAACGGCACGCCGCGTCAGGTGATGGACGAGTCCCAGGACCCGGCCACCCGCGAGTTCTTCAGCCATTTCCGCGGGTTCTGAACCCCTCTCAGACGGGAATGACGGCCGTGGTGATCCACGTGTCGCCGTCACGCCCGTATGCCAGCAAGCCGCCCAATCGTCGAAGAAACCTGCGATGCAGCCGCAGACCTTTCCCGGAGGGATGCCCGCGGGTGACCGGGGAGGCGGGGATCGCATCCATGGCGACGATACGGCACGAGTCAGGCTCGAGGATCACATTGAGGCTGTAAGTGCCGCTCGCCGCCATATGGCGTCTGATGTTGGCGGCGAGCTCGTGGACGAGTTCGAGCGCCTCGCGTTGCTTCATGGCGGAGAGCTCCGGCTCGGCTGTGCCGGTGAGCGCGGCACGCCCGTCGAATCCGGCGCTGCGCAGATTCTGCTGTTCGATGTCAAGCGCCGTGCGGAGCCGGACGGACAGAAGCGGGGACGCCTGTGCCGGAGGGGTCGAGGACTGCGCGCCCTGGCCCAGAAGATCCATGAGCCGATGGGTCTCGGCATAGATGTCGTGCGCCTTTGTGGCGACAGCCTGCCACGAGAGGGATTTCGAGGGATCCGGGGATTTCGGGGGCTCTGGGGACTGCGAGGGCTCTGGAGATTTCGAGGGCTTCAGGGACTTCTGGGCGGGTGCCGCCTGTTCGGCAGGTGCCGCCTGCCCGGTGGGTGCCGCCTGCTCAGGGCTGCCCGGCAGAGTCTGTAGCTCGCAGATGGCCAGAATCCCTGCCGCATCATTGGCGATATGGTCATGGAGCCGGACGGCGATGGCAAGATTTTCCTGCTCCTGCGCCTGCCGGAGCCGCAGGCGCGCGAGCTGCTCCTGCTGGTCGCGGCTGTCGCGCGCCATCTGCCAGGCAATGACGATGATCCCGCCGGCCACTCCCAGCACAGTGTGTGTGATGACCTCCGCCGCGACGATCCGGCCGAGAAACACACGCGCGATGATGCAGAAGGCGACGCAATATCCTCCGAACAGTGCGAGGCACCACGTCCAGCCGATTGCCGAGACGACGCAGGCGAGCGCATAAATGTAGGTCAGGTTCGATTCGCCGGTGTCAATATGCGGTGAGAACAGAAGAACGCTGTAGCAGCCGATGAGCAGGAGCGGTCCGAGCCAGTTCCACCGCCGAGGGACGAGGGAGAGGAGACAGAACACGATGCAGCCGATCAGCCAGGCGATATTCCATCGCGCCGTCTGCGCCGTCTGTGCAGGGTACAGAACAAGAAGACTGATCGTACTGACAGAATCAACGAGGATGGCAATCAGGGCGAGGACGGGCTTGGTATGCGTCTGCAGCCAGAAGATGGACCGGTGAAAGAGGCCCGTATCAGCAGGTGTTCTGCCGGTCGCCGTCTGTGGCTGTGCAGAGGCGCGTTGCTGTGCGCCGGTATTCATCAGACCAGTCCTTCGCTGTATCGAATCCATTGGGCGACGAGCTCGGCGCGGTCTTTGCTGCCGGTCTTCGCGTAGGCGCGTTTGAGGTGTGTCTTGACGGATTCGTCGGAGATGCCGAGCGTGGCGGCGATTTCGGCAATCGTCTCGCCAGAGGTGCTCAGTTCGGCAATTTTTCGTTCTGCTGCGGACAGGGAGGCGATTCCTGTCTCTTTCTGCCGGCAGAGCAGGGCGTTTGCCTCCTGCGGCGAGCAGAAGGTGACGCCCGGGACAGGGCTGTATGTCTTCCCCTGTGCCACATCGCGGATCACCCGGATGACCGTGCCGAAGTCGTCCTTGCCGACGAGCGCCTGTGCTCCGGCGGAGCGTGCCTGGAGCGCATGGTCTGTGAGACTGTAGGCGGTCAGAATGACGATCGGAAGCCGTGCATCGCGCAGCCGGATTTTTCTGGACAGTGACAGTCCTGTCTCATGCTCGAGCTGCAGATCGGTGACGAGGACATCGATGGGCCGCGTTGGGTCGGCGGAGGCGGCCAGTGCCCGGTCAGCTGTCGGGACGGCCCAGGAGACGGTCATCCCCGCTGCCTGCACTAGCTGTCCGGTGACGGAAAGCACAAATCGGTCATTGTCGACAAAGCCGATGCGCGGATGTCGTGCCTCCATACGCCCTCCCGTCTGCCCGCACAATGGTTGGACATAAGCATAGTCGGGGCAGAAGGGTGTCCCCCGGATGGGGGGACGGAGGTTTGCCGCTCTCCTGGATCGGGGAGGAGGATGGAGTCAAGCCGGAGGGGCATGAATCCGGCCGGCGATGGGAGGATCGCCCTCCATGAGCGCAATATCCGCGTACGCACTCATGCACGCACATAATGCACGCACTCGTGCACGTACCAGATGGTGACGTGACAATCATCCCGGATACGACGGGAAAAGCAGAACGAAAAGCAGAAAGAAAGGCGATGATCGGGATGTCTGATATCGGTGTGGTGGCGCTGTTCTGCGGTGGTGCGGCGTTTGTCTGGATCATCAATGAGACGGTGCAGATCCGGCGGTGGAGGAAGGCGCATGACGGTGCCGGTCTTCATCTGAGCGCACGGGATCATCTGAAGGCGGCGGCCACCGGGCTTCTTCTTGCCACCCTCGGATCGATGACGGTGCTCTGGCTGATGGCGCTGACGATGCATCCCTCCACGGCGGCCGCCGTCCGGTCAAGTCCTGCGGACTGGGTCGTCTCAATGCTGATCGGGCTCGCCTGGTATGCGGCCAGCGTGCTCTATTACCTGCTCGCGCCGTCGCGGCAGGAAAAGAAACGGCAGATTGGGGGCTGACAACAGGCAGGCAGACAGAAGGCAGACAGAATGTCGACAGAAGGCGGACAGACCGCCAGATACTGCGGGTGCAGAAGAGAATACAAAGAAAATACAGAGATACAAAGATACAAAAGAAGCCTGCGACGTTGCTCGCGTCACAGGCTCCCTTAATTTCTCAGATCCCCGACCTGAAAATCAGGCCGGACCCGGAAGGCCGATCAAGCCGGCCCGAAGAACGGGTCTCAGGCCTGGAACTTCGGGAAGGCGGAGCGGCCGGCGTACTCGGAGTCGTCGCCCAGACGCTCCTCGATGCGCAGCAGCTGGTTGTACTTGGCGACGCGCTCGCCGCGGGCCGGTGCGCCGGACTTGATCTGCATGGCGTTCATGGCCACGGACAGATCGGCGATGGTGTCGTCCGGGGTCTCGCCGGAACGGTGGGAGACCATGGTGGTGAAGCCGTTGCGATAGGCGAGCTTCATGGCGTCGAGGGTCTCGGTGACGGAGCCGATCTGGTTGAGCTTGACCAGCAGGGAGTTGGCGGCCTTGAGGTCGATGCCCTTCTGCAGGCGCTTCGGGTTGGTGACGAAGAGGTCGTCGCCGACGATCTGCACCTTGTCACCGATCTGCGCGGTGAGCTTGGCGAAGTCGTCCCAGCTCTCCTCGTCGAACGGATCCTCCATGGAGACGACCGGGTAGTCCCTGAGCAGGCCCTCGTAGTAGGCGAGCATCTCCTCGGACGACTTCTTGCCGCCGTCGAAGTTGTAGGTGCCGTCCTCCTTGTTGAAGAACTCGGAGGAGGCGGCGTCGAAGGCCAGGGCGATCTGCTCGCCCGGCTTGTAGCCGGCCTTCTCGATGGCCTGCATCAGAAGGTCGAAGGCCTCCTTGTTGGACTTGAGGTTCGGCGCGTAGCCGCCCTCGTCGCCCAGGCCGACGTTGAGGTTCTTGGAGACGAGCACGGACTTGAGGGCGTGGTACGTCTCGGCGCCGGCGCGCAGGGCCTCGGCATAGGTGTCGAAGCCGAGCGGGACGAGCATGAACTCCTGGATGTCCACATCGGAGACGGCGTGCTTGCCGCCGTTGAGGACGTTCATGCACGGGACCGGGATGATGTGGCCGTTGGTGCCGCCGATGTAGCGGTAGAGCGGCTCGCCCGCGGACTGCGCGGAGGCGTGCAGCGCGGCGAGGGAGACGCCGAGGATGGCGTTGGCGCCGAAGCGGGCCTTGTTCGGGGTGCCGTCAAGCTCGATCAGCTTGCGGTCGAGACCGCGCTGGTCGGAGGCGTCGAAGCCGAGGACCGCGTCGCGGATCTCGCCGTTGAGGGCCTTGACGACGGAGAGCTCGCCCTTGCCGCCGAAGCGGGACTTGTCGCCGTCGCGCTTCTCGAGGGCCTCGAACTCACCGGTGGAGGCGCCGGACGGGACGGAACCGAGGCCGAAGGAGCCGTCCTCGGTGTGCAGCTCGACCTCGACCGTCGGGTTGCCGCGGGAATCAAGGATCTCACGTGCATGGATGTCAGTGATCTTGCTCATATTTGCTTCCTTATCGCTGGATATGACTGTCGTTTAGTCGACCGGTACCAAGGATAGAACACACCTTTAACGGCATGGCCGGGTACGACACACGGTGTTTTCCGACAGGACAAAACACGCGGTGGTTTGCCGCATGGTGTAGTCGCGCGAAATAAAATATGCCCGTGAGACAGACGGGGACAGCAAGGCCGGGCAGCCGGTCGGAGACAAGGGACGCGGCCGGATCGCGGACAGAACTGACGCAGATGCCACAGGGTGCGGCGGCGCAGGAGACGCGACTGCCCGCGCCGGGCAGGTTCTGGAGCGTGCAGGTGGTCGCCCTCACCGCCATGAGCTTCGCGCTGGGGATGAACGAGTTCCTCATGATGGGCATCCTGCCCGATATCGCGCGGGGGCTGTCGGTGCCGCAGACGATGGTCGGCAACCTCGTCTCCCTCTTCGCCGGCGTCTACGCCGTCTGCACGCCGCTCGGTGCGGCGGTCTCCTCACGGTTCCGCCGTTTCGACATCTATCTGGCGATGGGCTGCGTGTTCCTTTTGGGCAACACGCTCTCTGGGCTCGCCGCCGGCTACCCCCTCCTCGCCCTCTCGCGCATGGTCGTCGCGCTCGTGGCCGGGCCGATGGTCGCCGTCGCCATGACCTTCGCCCCGCAGGTGGCCCGGCCGCAGGACCGCACGCGCTTCACCGCCTGGATCTTCTCCGGCTTCTCCATCGCCTCCGTGGTCGGCGTGCCGTTCGGCACCTGGGTGGCCGATACGTTCGGCTGGCGCTGGGCGTTCCTGCTCGTCAGCCTCATCACCGTCGTCCTGCTGGTGACGCTGTTCCTCACCCTTCCCCGCCGCTCGTCCACCGCCCGTGTGGGGTTCCTCTCCCAGTTCCTGCTCTTCACCGACCCCCGGATCCTGCTGGGCGTGGGCTGCGTGTTCTGCGGGGCGGCGGCCACCTACGTCTTCTACACCTATATCTCGCCGGTCCTCACGCGTTTCGGCGGCATCCCCGCCCGGTTCGTCTCCGCCGCGCTGGTGGTGTACGGGCTGGCCGCGCTGTTCTCCAACCTCTACTCGGGCAGGCTCGCCCGGCACGGCACGGTGGAGCAGCCGCTGGGGCGCATGTGGCCCTTCTACCTGCTCCACGCGGCGCTGCTCGCTCTTCTCAGCCTCGGCTGCCTGCTCGGGCAGGTATGGCTCGTGCTCCTTTCCGTGGTGGGCGTCGGCGCGTGCATGTACCTGCAGAACAGCCCCAGCCAGGTCGATTACGTCGATTCGGCCATGCAGTACCATCCCGGCTCGCTCAACCTGTCCAACTCGCTCAACTCGATGAGCTTCAACCTCGGTATCACGGCGGGCGCGGCGGTCGGCGGGCTCGTGCGCGACAACCTGGGGCTCGCCTGGCTCGGCGCGGTCGGGGCGCTGTTCGCGCTCGCCGCCGCCCTCTGCTCGGTCCGGCTCCTCGCCGTGGGAAGGGCTATCCGCGTGCGCCGGAACGAGGCGTGAGAGGACCGGTATCCCCGGACCGCGGTGTGGTGCGGTCATTGTGTGATGCGATCCGGTGGCCGAAGCGTCGCGTGACAAAAACCGGACAGGACGGTGTGGCGGCGGGCGGGTCCGCCTAGCATGGGCGCCATGACGACACAGAACGCACAACGACGTACGATCCGCCCTCTTCAGCCCGTCCTCGATCCGCAGGGGCGTCCCATCGCCTCCCGGCCCGTCGACGTCACCCTCCGTCTCCCCGACGTGCTCGCGGCGGCGAAGAGCCGCAACGGCCTGACGTTCAAGGGTTTCGGGGTGCTTTCCGGCAATGCGACCAGCTCCCTCCTGCTCGACTACAAGGCCGAGCAGCCTGAGCAGTACTGGCGGCTGCTGCGCGTGCTCTTCGGCGGGCCGGACCCCCTGATGACCATCGTCAAGATCGAGATGGGCAACGACCGCAACACGTCCACCGGTCCCGAGCCGGCTGTGATGCGTGGTCCCGACGAGTATCCGGACGTGGCCCGTGAGCCCGGCTTCCAGCTTGCCGCCGACGCCCGGCGCTTCAACCCGCGTCTGCATACGAGCATCCTGCGCTGGTGCCATCCGGTCTGGGTGCGCTCCGATTACGACCATGACCGGATCTACCGGTGGTACAAGAACACGATCCTCGCCGTCTACCGCCGCTACGGATACATGATCGACTCCGTCAACCCGCACATCAACGAGCGGCCCGCCGACCTGGGCTGGGCGCGCGAGTTCGCCCGGCGCGTGCGCACCGACGAGACCGGTTTCGAGGGCGCGGGGACGGTCCGCGACCTCTCCGGCGGCCAGGTGCCCGCCTGGTCGTCACCGGAGGAAAAGCGGCTTTTCCACAGGATCCAGGTCATCGTCTCCGACGAGGAGGCGACCGGCACCTGCGGCGACCAGCTCACCGCCGACAAGCCCACGCGGGACGCCGTCGACATCGCCTCCTACCACTACAGCACCAGCGACGACGAGGGGCGCAATTACACGCGCCTGGCCGATGAGTTCGACAAACAGGTGTGGAACTCCGAGGCACAGGCCACGTTCTCCCTGACCGCCGACCGTCCCCACGCCACCCTCGATCCCGCCAGCGGCGAGGGGCCGGGGCAGGTGGACGCCTCCGGCCGGCCGCTGTTCGCCGGCGCCGGCATCGGCGGGATCAACGGGCCGCTGGAGATGGCGAACACCATCATCCGCGGCTTCGCCAGCTCCCGGCGCACCGCGTTCATCTACCAGCCCGCCATCTCCGCCTTCTACGACGGCGCACAGTATTCCTCCAAGGAGCTCGTCGCCCTCCACTATCCGTGGGACGGCTACATCAACTGGGACGGCTCGCTTGCCGTGCTGCGCCAGTTCTCCGCGTTCTGCCACGCCGGTTTCGAGGACTGCACACTGCCCGGTGGGGATCCGGCCGGTGAGAGTGGCGACGGTCCTGCCGACGGGATCTCACAGCAGACAGATTCACGGCAGATGGGCGATCGCCCGGAGCGGGACGGCTCCCGGCGCGTGTGGCGCATCATCCCGCAGGCCACGGTCTGCGCCATCGGCGACGGCCGTCCCCCGGGGCTGGGCGACGGGCCGGATTCGGCGCGCGGCGGGGCCGCCAGCTGCCTGACGCTCGCCGCGCCGGACGGCTCGGGCTTCTCCACGGTCATCGTCAACGACTCGCGTTTCGCCCGCACGTACCGGCTCGACGTCGACCCTGCGATCGGCCGGATGGGGACGGACGACCCCACGCTCGACGTCTGACAGACCCTCGCCGCACAGGCCGGCGCCCGCGCCGACAGCGGGTACATGCGCCGCGTCGGCACAATCCGGCGCGGTGCGGACGACCGCTTCACCGTCCGCGTGGAGCCGTGGAGCATCACCACGGTGACAACCCTGCCCGCCGAACAGGTCGAGAAGAACCGTGATCTGCCCGGGGCCGTCGAGCCGGTCGGCGCGATCCGCGTCCTCGGCGGGGACGATCCCGCCGCCCCCGGCGCTTCCGTTCCTGTTGCCGGTGCGTCCCCGTCGGCCGCCGGCGCGTCCGACCGGGTTCTCTACTCGGATGATTTCGAGTATGCGGACATGCCACCCGTCACCTCGTTCATTGACGGGACCCTGCGGAAAGAGGATTATCTCGCCTCCCGCGGCGGCGACACCGGTGCCGTCCCGCGCTACACCATGGACACAAACGGCGCGTTCGAGGCCGTGCGCACCTCCGATGCGCTCTCCGGCACGCACGTGCTGCGCCAGCAGGTCGGGCAGGGGATGGCCGGACACGCCTGGATCGACTCCGACCCGCGCACGGTGATCGGAGACCTGCGCTGGGCCGACTACGACGTCTCCGTCTCCGTCTGCTTCCGCGAGGACGGGTACGCGAGCCTGGGCGTGCGGCAATGGGGCGGCACGGACGGCGGCGACGGCACCGCCTACATGAGTCTCGCCGTCTACCAGAGCGGGGACTGGGTCCTGCGCCGCTATGACCGGATCCTCTCCTTGGGCCATACCCCGTATTTCGACGCGGGTCTGGGCAGGTGGAACCGTCTGCGCCTGCGCGTGGCGGGCGGACACGCCGAGGCGTTCATCAATGACGTGCGCGTCGCCCGGTTCGACGACCTGCGCCCCCAGCTCATCGGCCGCCTCCAGCTCGGCTCCAGCTTCTCGATCGTCGATTTCGATGATCTGCGCGTCGAGAAGATCGACGGGACTCACCCATACTGCACCGACGTGATCGACGACCTGCACCTGACACGCTGGGACGACGGTTTGCCCGTCCTGCGTTATTCCGGGCCCTGGCAGCATCTGGTGGGGCAGGGCATGTACTGCTACAAGCGCTCGCTGTCCTCCGTAACCGAGGCGGGGGCGGGGCTGTCCGCCGCCGTCACTGGGACGGGCCTGCTGCTCCTGGGCCGGGGCGACGGCACCGCCCGCCTGCACGTGGACGTGGACGGCCGCCGCGTGGAGACGGCGCGGCCCACCTGGGCGGCGGACACCCTCCAGCCCGTCATGTTCGTGGTCGACGGTCTGCCGGAGGGAAGGCATGAGATCCGTCTGACGAAGGCGGACGGCCGCCCGCTCACGCTCGACGCGGTCGCCGTCCTCGGCCCGGTCTGGGAACTGTGACCACAGTCAGCGACCAGACACCGGCCAGACACCGACCAGACACCGGCCAGATGGAACGGTCGGTGACCCCGGTCACTCTTTTGTTCCGACGTCCTGCCCGTCCGTTCCCCGCAGCTTTGTGAGCGCCTCTGCGAGCGTCTGCTCGAGACCCTGCGGGGCGTGGCCGGTGATCGTCTCGAAATCGCCGCCCGTCTCGTCCATGAAGCCCTGCGCGGCAGCCTGGTAGAGCGAGGCCTGCAGGTCGCCCTCCGCGGGTTCGTCATAGAGCGCGGCGAAGTCGACCGGCTCCATCGGCTCATAGTCCACCTTCGTGCCCGAGAGCCGCGTGATGAGGCCGGCGAGATCCTGCCCGGACCAGGCGCGCTGCCCCGTGACCGTGTAGACGGAGCGCTGCCGCAGCAGTTTCGGGTTCTGCGCCACCGTGGCGAACGCCTCGGCGCAGTCGGCGATGGAGATATAGGAGACCGCGCCCGTGCCCATCGGGTAGCGCACCTTGCCCCGGCGCAGGATCTGCGGCAGATGCCCGGCCACAATGTCGGAGTAGACGCCGTCGCGGATCACCGTCCACGCCAGATCACTTGCCGACAGCCGGCGCGTCAGATAGCCGTAGTAGGCCGACAGCCCGAACGGGTTGCGCTCCTGGTCGGCGATGTAGCCCATCGCGATGAGCCCGCCGACGCCGGCCCGCTCGGCCGCCTCCAGCACGTGCTCCAGCTCCACCACACGGTCGAGGCTGCTCTGCAGCTCGCTGGGGATGTAGATGAGCACGTCCGTGTCGAAGAACGCGGCGGTGAGCATGTTGAGGTCGCTGTAATCGATCTTCGTCACCCGGCAGCCGGAGTCGGCGAACACCTCGGCCTTGGCGAGGTTGTGCACGCCCAGGCTCAGGCTGTCCGCCGGATTGGTGCGCAGCAGGCGCGGGACGAGGTCCCTGCCCAGTCGTCCGGTCGCGCCGGTGATGAAATACCGCATGACAGCTGTTCTCCTTGCCTGTGGGTCTGTGTTTCCGATTGATCCCGTCACACAGTGTAAAAAACAAACATCACGCGGATGATACCGGTCAAAGAAAATTTACATGGCGGGGCCGGGTATACGGAAACCATGCGGACTGGTCAGTCGATTTATCTGCGGATTTGCCGGTGGCCTCTCGTTTCTCCGGTGCATTCCAGGGCGGGTCTGCCACTCCTGTGATGGGGCACCGGGGAGTGAGGCCTCCCAGGATGAGGATCGAGGATCAGGCTGTCGTTCCTTGTCCGGCCCGGTGCTATGCTGTGAAGGTCAGATCACTGAGATCTTGTTGGAGGATTCGCCTAGTGGTCTATGGCGCTCGCTTGGAAAGCGGGTTGGGTTCACGCCCTCGCGAGTTCGAATCTCGCATCCTCCGCGCGCAAGGGTTTCGGGAGCAATCCCGGAACCCTTTTTATTTTTCCAACCGCACTGTTCGTCGATCCGGGATTATGGAACGGTCGCAGTGCCTATCACCCAAGGCTCGGAAACGAGGGCC
>JAXGWH010000026.1:0-17429 GCA_040773385.1 Aeriscardovia sp.
CAGTCCTGACAACGCGGCCATGGAGGGGTTCTTCGGCAGGCTCAAAAACGAGTTCTTCTACTACAAGGATTGGAGCGGCATCTCATTCGACGGCTTCAAGAACAGGCTGGGAGAGTGGATTACCTATTACAACACGAGACGTGGAAAACAGTCTCTGGGCTGGAAGAGTCCCATCCAATATCGGCTAAGCTTGGGGTTGGCAATTTAGTCTTAAAAAACATCCGCACCCCCACTTTCGATCTCCAAAACCGTGTCATCGCGGCCGGATAGATCCATGTGCCATGCAGTGGCCTGTGATGACAACGCTTCCTACGATGGAAGAGGCAGCCGGGCAGAGCGAAAGCAGACCGGTCGCTCGGAAAGAAACCGATGGCAAAGCTGGTCGATGAGGACCGGAGGGGCCAAGAATGTCAGGAAGAACCCGGTGTGCGGATACGACGCGGAGCAGGGTTTTCACAGACAGACGGGCGGATCGAGGAGGATCGCGCATTATGACAGTCGATAACGCACACGCACAAGCGGCAGCGGCCACACAGTATGCCGGCATCAAGCCCCGGCAACGGTACGACTGGCCGGTACGGGACGTGCCGGTGGAGGACGTGCCGCAGTTCTACCCGGGCCGCACGCTCCATGTGGACCAGAAAGCCACGCTGCCGGGTGACGGCAGCGCCGAGCACCCGTTCACCACCATCCAGGAGGCGGCCGACGCGGCCCTCCCCGGCGACACGGTGCTCGTGCAGCCGGGCATCTACCGCGAGAACGTGGATCCGCGCCACGCGGGCGAGCCGCACCGGCGCATCGCCTACCGTTCCGCGCAACGCGGCGCAGCCGTCATCACCGGCGCCGAGCGCATTACCGGCTGGAGCGACTGCGGCGGCGGTGTGTGGCGTGTGAGCCTGCCCAACACCATGTTCGGCTCCGACAACCCGTACACGGACGTGATCCGCGCCGACTGGGTCGATTCCTCCGCCGGCACCCACCGCGGCCAGGTCTATCTCGGTGACATCGCCCTCTACGAGGCGCACCGCCTCGAGGACGTGACCGACCCCAAGCCCAACAAGGCGTCGTGGCAGCAGGAGTATGTTTCGTGGACGTGGTTCACACGTCAGAGCGAAGACGGCGGTTCCACGCTCATCTGGGCCAACTTCCATGGCCATGACCCCAACACGGAAGGCGCGGAGATCACCGTTCGCCCCGAGTGCTTCATGCCCTCGCGCACCGGCATCGGCTGGATCAGCCTCGACGGGTTCGCCCTCACCAAGGCGGCCACACGCTGGGCCCCGCCCACCGCTTATCAGGACGGTCTCGTCGGCCCGCACTGGTCCAAAGGCTGGATCATCGAAAACTGCGATATCTCCTATTCCCGCTGCGCCGGCATCAGCCTGGGCAAGAAACTGCAGCCCGACAACGAGAACAAGTGGACCAATCTCAAAACCAAAGACGGGGCGCAGACACAGCGCGAGACCGTGCTGGAGGCCTCGTACGACGGGTGGGACAAGGACCATGTGGGCTCGCATGTGATCCGCCACAATCACATCCATGACTGCGGGCAGGCAGGCGTTGTGGGCCATATGGGCTGCGTGTTCAGCGTCATCGACCATAATGACATCCACGACATCAACGTGCGCCGCGAGCTGGCCGGCGAGGAGATCGGCGGCATCAAGCTCCACGCCGCCATCGATGTGCTCATCGCCCACAACCACATCCATCACTGCACGCGCGGGCTCTGGCTCGACTGGGAGGCACAGGGCACCCGCGTGAGCGCCAACGTGTTCGACCACAACACCATCCCTGATGACACGGGCGACCTGTCCGCGCTCGCCGGTTCCATCACCGAGGACATCCAGGTGGAGGTCTCGCACGGCCCGACGCTCATTGACAACAACCTCCTGCTCTCCGAGCGTTCCATCCGTATCTGCTCGCAAGGCCTGGCCATCGTGCACAACCTCATCGCCGGCAGCTTCGACGCCGTGGGCCGTGGCACCGATAACGGCGCGGAGCACCACCCGTCCGCACGGTTCACGCCTTATCACGTGCCGCACGGCACGCAGGTGGAAGGCTTCATGACCTTCCTGCACGGAGACGCGCAGATCCTCAACAACGTGTTCCTCGGCGCCGCCTTCCGCCCGCTCATCGCCCAGGCGAAGAAGCAGATGTGGCCCAGTGACAATCAGTGGGACGATATGAACTTCGACGTGGGCACGTTCCCGTACTCCGGTTATCCCACGATGGAGCAGTGGCGCTCTCAGTTCGACGGGGTCACACGCAACATTCCGCGCGACGTGTACTACGGGCATCTGCCGGTAGACAGCACCGGAAACGTGTTCCTCGGACTGGCACGTCCGGCCGACATTGACCGCGACGCGCTGTGCTCCACGGATCCCGTGCACTGGCAACTCGTGCATGAGGACGGCGCCTGGCACCTGTCCACCGACGCGGTGCGGATCATCCGCTCCCTTGAGGCCGGCGCGGAGCAGGCCGGCGACACACATCAGCCCGCCTCAGGGCGCGGTGTGATCACCACCGGTGCGCTGGGGGAGGCGTTCGAACCGGTCGAACGGTTCGAGAACCCTGATGGTTCGCCGATCACCTTCGACACCGACATCCTCGGTCGGCATCGTGGGGGCAGCCCCGTGGAGGCCGGCCCGTTCGCCCGTCTTGACGACGTGGAGAAGCCGGTGTTCCGCGACCTCGACTGATAGACAGGTACATTCACCGTGGTGGCTCTGAACGATCGGATACGCACGCGCTATCCAGAGCGTGCTTTATCCGATCGTTCTGAGCTTGTGACCGCTCTGAATTATCCGATCGAGGACGCTCTGGATAGCGCGGACGAGATCGGATAATTCAGGGCCTTTTGCTTGAACGTGATAGTGAGAGTAGCGCAGAATAGTCAGATGAAGCCCGCTCTGAATAGTGCGGGCGAATCTGATTATTCTGAGCTTGTGTCAACAGAGTGAATAGGCCTGTCGATATACAGTGGACGCCGGTAGCAATCGTCACTCGCCGCACCCCTCGCGGGTCCGCGGCAATCGGAGGATCCACAGTGATCGAGATCAAGACACCGCAGGAAGTCAAGGAGATGCGCCCGGCCGGCAAATTCGTGGCCGACATCCTCACCGAGCTCAAGGACCGGGTCAAACCGGGCATGAACCTGCTCGACATCGACGAGTACGTCCACAAGCGCATCGCCGACCGCCAGGGTGCCAGCTCGCCGTACGTCGATTACGCGCCCGACTTCGGCCACGGCCCGTTCGGCCACTACATCTGCACCTCCGTCAACGACGCCGTTCTGCACGGCAAGCCGTACGACTACGACCTCAAGGACGGCGACCTGCTCAGCCTCGACCTCGCCGTCACCGTGGACGGCTGGGTGGGCGACTCCGCCCTCTCCGTCGTGGTCGGAAAGGACAAGGACCCCTCCGACCTCAAGCTCATCAAGGCCACGGAGGACGCGCTCGCCGCGGGCATCGCGCAGGCGCGCCCCGGCAACCATCTGGGTGACATCTCCCATGCCGTGGGTGAGGTGGCCCACAAAAACGGCTACTCCGTCAACCTCGAGTTCGGCGGCCACGGCATCGGCCATGTGATGCACGGCGACCCGTACGTGGCCAACGACGGCCGCGCCGGACGCGGTTTCCGCCTGCGCCCCGGTCTGGTGATCTGCATCGAACCGTGGTTCATGAAGACCACCGACGAGATCTACCAGGACGAGCGTGACGGCTGGACCATCCGCTCGGCGGACGGCTCCAACGGCGCCCACTCCGAGCACATGATCGCCGTGACGGACGGCGACCCGATCATCATGACCGCTAGGAAGTGACATCGCCCCTGTAACAAAGTGACATCGCCGCTCTGACACGGACAGGCCCGCTTTCCCCGTCATGCGGGGAGGGCGGGCCGACGTGTCCACAAGGCGGCGAAAAGGGTCTTCTCCGCCGTCCTCTACAGTGGGATCCGTGGCAGACGTAGATTTTTCCAATGACCTCGCGACGGTGAAGGAGACCTTCACCACCATCTCGGACGCGGTGCGCCCCGAGAGACTGAAGGCACGGATCGCCGATCTCGAGAAGCAGGCTTCCGCGCCCGATCTGTGGAATGACACCGATCACGCGCAGGAGGTGACCTCCGCCCTCTCCTCGGCGCAGGCGCAGCTGCGGCGCGTGCAGGAGATGGGCCAGCGCATCGATGATTGTGAGACGCTGCACCAGCTGGGCGAGGAGATGGACGACCGGGACTCCCTCAAGGAGTCGCGGCAGGCCCTCAAGAAGATCTCCGAGGATCTCAAGGACCTCGAGATCAGCACCCTGCTGGACGGCGAGTATGACGAGCGCCAGGCCGTCGTCACCATCCGCTCGGGCGCCGGCGGCACGGACGCCACCGACTTCGCGCACATGCTGCTGCGCATGTACCTGCGTTGGGCGGAGCGTCACAACTACAAGATGCACATCCTCGACACGTCGTATTCGGACGAGGGCATCAAGTCCGTCACCTTCCAGGTGAACGAGCCGTATGCCTATGGGCGCCTCTCCGTGGAGGCGGGCACGCACCGGCTCGTGCGCATCTCCCCGTTCGACAACCAGGGCCGACGCCAGACGAGCTTCGCCGCCGTCGAGGTGCTGCCGCTCGTCTCGACCTCCGACCACATCGAGATCGACCCGAAGGACATCCGTGTGGACACGTTCCAGGCCTCGGGCCCGGGCGGCCAGGGCGTGAACACCACGTACTCGGCCGTGCGCATCACCCATCTGCCCACGGGGATCGTGGTGAGCATGCAGGACCAGCGCAGCCAGATCCAGAACCGCGCCGCGGCCATGCAGGTGCTCGAATCCCGACTGCTCGTCCTGCGCCGACAAGAGGAGCAGAAGAAGCGCAAGGAGCTGGCCGGCGACATCAAGGCGAGCTTCGGCGACCAGATGCGCAACTACGTGCTCCACCCCTACCAGATGGTCAAGGATCTGCGCACCGGCTACGAGACCGCGAACACGGCGGCCGTGTTCGACGGCGATATCGACGGCTTCATCGACGCGGGCATCCGCTGGCGCCACCAGCAGCGCGTCGATGCCGAGAAGAACGGCGACTGAGGCGGTGCTGCCATGGCGATGATCTCCCTCAAGGACGTGAGCAAGGTCTACCAGGAGGGCGCGCGTCCGGCGCTCAGCCACATCAACCTGGAGATCGAGGGCGGCGAGTTCGTCTTCCTCGTGGGCGCCTCCGGCTCGGGCAAGACGACGCTGCTGCAGCTGCTCCTGCGCGAGCAGCAGGCCACGAGCGGGCAGATCCACGTGATCGGGGAGGACCTGCGCAGGCTTCCCGACCGGCTCGTGCCGCGCTACCGGCGCAACATCGGCTTCGTGTTCCAGGACTACAAGCTCCTGGCCGGCAAGACCGTGTGGCAGAACATCGCCTTCGCCCTCGAGGTGATCGGGGCGAGGCGCTCCGTCATCAAGACCCGCGTGGCGCAGGTGCTCACCACGGTCGGCCTCGACGGCAAGGAGAACCGCCTGCCCTCCGAGCTGTCGGGCGGCGAGGCGCAGAGGGTCGCCATCGCCCGCGCCTACGTGAACCATCCCAAGCTCCTGCTGGCCGATGAGCCCACCGGCAACCTCGACCCCACCACCTCCGTGGGCATCATGGAGGTGCTCGACGCCATCAACCGCACCGGCGACACGACCGTGGTGATGGCCACCCATAACGAGGAGATCGTCAACTCCATGAAGAAGCGCGTCGTCGAGCTGCACAACGGCGAGATGGTGCGCGACGAGAGGAACGGCGGCTACGACTCGGCAAAGTACTTCCCTGATGCCGAGGTGGAGAACAAGGCCCGGCGCGTCAACGCGGGCACGTCCGGCGCACGCTCCGGTGCGCAGGGGCAGTCGGCCGCTGACGGTCGTGACGGCCGCCAGGACGGCCGGGATCTGGCGCAAGAACCGGCCCTGCGCCATGCCCCGACGGGGACGGACGGCGAGGCGGCCGACCGCAACAGGCGCGGGACGCGTCAGGCCGCGGCAGACCGGGATGCCGGCCGTACCGGGCAGGACCATACCGGGCAGGACCGGCCGACCCCTACCCATGACAGCGACGACGACCTCATCGAGGCGGCAGGCGGGGATCCCGGCATCGCACGTCTGGAAAAGTCGATCCATTCGGGTCGCACGGGCCGTTACGAAGAAAGCTTCCGTCCCGTCGAGGAGACGTTGACATGGGGGATGGGGCTGGCCGAGGTCGAGACCGGCAACGGTGCGCCCCGCAAAGCTGAGGCCGCCCACGGCGGCCGGGGCGGGGACACCACGGACGGTCGTGAGAGCCGTGGCGACCATGATGCCGGCCGTGGAAACCGCGGCAACGGACGGACGGGCGTCTCTGAAACTTCTGATGGCGCTTCCGGCGCTTCTGACAAGGGAGGGGCACGATGAGGCTCGGATTCATCCTCTCGGAGACGTGGAACTCGCTGCGGCGCAACGTGGCGATGATCCTCTCCCTCACACTCGTCACGTTCATCTCCTTTGTTTTCATCGGTGCTTCCGCGCTCATGCAGGTGCAGGTCCGGCGCGCGCAGACGCAGTGGTACGACAAGGTCGAGGTCGTCGTCTGGCTCTGCCCGGACGGCCAGAGCACCGCCGCCACCTGCGCGAGCGGGCACTCGCCGGGCCAGGCACAGATCGCCCAGATCGAGGAGACCATCAAGTCCGAGCTGCCCGACGCCGTGGCCCACACCACGTACGTGTCCAAGAAGCAGTTCTTCGACCAGACGTTCGTCAAGCAGTATCCGGGCGGTGTGTACCAGGGAAGGACCCTCACCGCCGACGACATGCAGGCGAGTCTTCGCCTCAAGCTCAAGGACCCCACCAAATATCGCGAGGTCTCGCAGGTGCTCGCCGGCCGTGACGGTGTCGAGGAGGTGGTCGACCAGCGGCAGATCTTCGAGCCGGTCTTCACCGTGCTCAATTCGGCCACGACGGTCACGCTCGTGCTCGCCGTGGTTATGGTCGTCGTCGCCATCCTGCTCACCAGCACGACGATCCGTATGTCCGCCGCCTCGCGGCGTGAGGAGACGCGGATCATGCGCTATGTGGGCGCGTCCAACTGGACGATCCGCATGCCGTTCATGCTCGAGGGCGGCATCGCCTCGCTCGTCGGCTCCGGGCTGGCATGCGTGGTGCTCGCCGTCCTCGTCGATCGGTTCGTCACCCATGGCGCCGCGGACGCGTTCCGCTGGATCGATTTCATCACGGTCGGCACGGTCGGCTGGCTCTCGCCCATCCTCATCGTCGGGGCGCTGCTGCTCTCGGCCATCGCCTCCGCCGTCTCCCTCCACCGCTATCTGCGCGCGTGAGGCGGCCGCCCCTCAGGACACGGTCTCTCTCGGCAGAACCTCGGCAGACCGGTAGGATAGAAAAGATGTTTGTCACGAAAGGTCACGATATGCGCATGTTCCCGCACAGGAAGGCCGGTACGACCGAGCTGGCGGTCGACGGCCGGGAATGCCGTCATCGTAGGCTCCCTGCGGTCCTCGTGGTCGCGGCGCTGTCCTTCTCGGCCCTTGCCGGGGTGATGGTCCTGGCACCGGTCGAACCCGCGGCCGCCGTCACAGCCGGCCAGATCCAGTCCGCGCGTAATCAGGCTGCGGCCAGCCGTGCTCGCGAGGCCCAGCTCAAGAGCCAGCTCGCCGGCGTGAGTTCCAGCCTTGCTGACAAGATCCTCGAGCTGGACGATCTGACGAACAACCAGATCCCTGCCGCGCAGGAGGCCGCCTCAAAGGCCCAGGCCGACGCGCAGGACGCCTCGGACGCCGCCTCCGCCGCCGGTGACCGCCTGAGCGCCGCGCAGAAGGATCTCGCCGATCTGCAGCAGCAGATCAAGCAGACGGGCAAGGATTATGACGATGCGCATGCCGCTGTGGCCGAGGTGGCGCGCGACTCCATGCACGGCTCCTCCGCAGGGGACGCCATGTCGATCCTCATCGGTGCCAAGTCGACGTCCCAGTTCATCTCCTCGATGCAGTCCTCGGCGGCCGTGGCACGCTCGGAGTCGGCGCAGGCCGACCATTCGGCCAACCTGCTCTCCCTCTCGGAGAACCGCGAGGACCGTCTGGACGCCATCCGACAGCGCGTCGCCACGCTCAAGCAGGAGGCCGACCAGCGCGCCGCCTCTGCCAAGCAGGCGTCGGATGATGCGGCCGCCAAACAGGCACAGCTCGCCCAGCTGCGCGAGCAGGGCGATGCCGAACGGACCCAGCTCGAGTCGCAGAAGTCCCAGCTCAGCAGCGCGGCGGCGCAGCAGGCGCTGCAGTCCGTCGCCCTTGCCTCGCAGATCGACTCGCTCAACCAGCAGTATGCGGCGCAGCAGGCGGCCGCGGCCCGCAACGCCGCGGCGTATGCCTCGCAGGGCCAGTCGACCGCCCGGCCGAGCACCCGGTCGCGCCCTTCGAGCGGTGGCGGCTCCTGGTCCTCATCGGGCGGTTCGTCCTCAGGCGGCTACAGCGGTGGTTCCACCTCCGGCAACGCCTACCCGTGGGGCCAGTGCACCTGGTGGGCATGCCAGCGCCGCCACCAGCTTGGCCTGTGGTGCGCGAACTATATGGGCAACGCGGCGCAGTGGCCCGGCTCGGCGCGTGCCGCCGGCCGGTCCGTCTCCGGCGTCCCCTCGGTCCACGCGATCGTCGTCTTCCAGCCGGGCCAGTACGGCGCGGCCGCCTATTACGGCCATGTCGGCGTGGTCGAGAGCGTGGGCAACGGGACGATCACCTTCTCCGAGTCCAACGCCCGCGGCCTCGGTGTGATCTCCTATCGCACCGTCCCCTCGGCCGGCCTGACCTACATCCAGTGAGGCAGACCGTCCGCTGATCGCCCGCCGGACCGTGTGAAAAGGCGGACAGACCGATTGACAGACAGAGCAGACAGAGAAAGAACCGATGGCTGCACAGAAGAACGATGACACGGGCTCGCTCATCGCGCGCAACCGCCGTGCCCGCCACGACTACGAGATCCTCGACCGTTATGAGGCGGGGATCGCGCTGACCGGCACGGAGGTCAAATCGCTGCGCGAGGGCCACGCCTCCATCGCCCAGGCCTTCATCGACATCGACAAGACCGGCGAGGTGTGGCTCGATGACGCCAACATCCCCGAATATCTCGACGGCACGTGGACGAACCATGCTCCCAAGCGCCGTCGCAAGCTTTTGCTGCACAGGCGGCAGATCGACAAGCTCATCCGCGGCTCCGAGGCGAAAGGCTTCACCATCATCCCGCTCAGCTTCTATTTCAACGAGGACGGGCGCGTGAAGGTGGAGATCGCCCTCGCCCGGGGCAAGAAAGAATACGACAAACGTGCCACACTCAAGGCCGACGAGGCCCGGCGCGAGATGCAGCGCGCACTGCGCGCGCGCAACATGCGTGACTGGGGCGGCCGGGGACGCGCTTTCTGACAGGAGGAACTATGTGCGGAATCGTCGGATACTCCGGCAAAACGGTGTGCGGCAAGCCGCTCGAGGTGTGCATGCAGGGCCTCAAGCGGCTCGAGTACCGCGGCTATGACTCCGCGGGCGTCGCGCTCGTCGCCCCCGGCATGGACCGGGTCGCCTACGCCAAGAAGGCCGGACGGCTCTCGAACCTCGCCGCGTATATCAGGCGCCACCCGCTGCCCGATGCGCTCGCCGGCATCGGCCACACGCGCTGGGCCACCAACGGCGAGCCGAGCGACGTCAACGCCCACCCGCACATCAGCGAGGACGGGCGCATCGCCCTCATCCACAACGGCATCATCGAGAACGCCGGCAAGCTCAAGTTCGACCTGCAGTCAGAGGGCTACAGCTTCGTCTCCGACACCGACACCGAGGTGGCCGCCAAGCTGCTCGGCAAGATCGCCGACAAGATCATCGCGGAGACCGGGAAACCGGATCTGTTCTCCGCCTGCCGCCGCATGGCCAAGATGCTCGAGGGCACCTTCACCATCCTCGCCGTCGATGTGCGCGAGCCGGGCGTGGTGGTCGGCATGCGCCACGATTCCCCGCTCGTCGTGGGCGTCGGCACGGACGAGGCGTTCCTCGGCTCCGATGTGACCGCCTTCGTCGACTACACGCGCGAGGCCATCGAGCTCGGCCAGGACCAGGCCGTGCGGATCGAGGGCGGCGATATCACCATCACCGATTTCGACGGCAGCCCGGTGGACGACCATCATTTCACCGTCGACTGGGACGCCTCCGCCGCGGAGAAGGGCGGCTGGCCCAGCTTCATGGACAAGGAGATCCACGAGGACCCCACCGCCGTGAGCGAGACGCTCATGGGCCGCTTCGGCCTCCAGGGCCGCATCAAGCTCGACGAGCTGCATGTTGACGAGGACGTGCTGCGCCAGATCGACAAGATCATCGTCGTGGCATGCGGCACCGCCTCGTACGCCGGGCTCGTGGCCAAATACGCCATCGAGCACTGGGTGAGGATCCCCGTGGAGGTGGAGCTCGCCCACGAGTTCCGCTACCGCGACCCGATCCTCACACCGCGCACCCTCGTGGTCGCCGTCTCCCAGTCCGGCGAGACGATGGACACGCTCATGGCCGTCCGCCACGCGCGCGAGCAGGGCAGCAAGGTGCTCGCCATCTGCAACACGCAGGGATCGTCCATCCCGCGCGAGTCCGACGCCGTGCTCTACACGCACGCCGGCCCCGAGGTGGCCGTGGCCTCCACCAAGGCGTTCGTCGCCCAGATCGCCGCCGCCTATCTGCTCGGTCTTTATCTGGCCCAGATCAAGGGCGTCATGTACCACGACGAGATCCAGCTGCAGCTGAGCGAGCTGCGGGCCATGCCCAAGAAAATCCAGTGGGTGCTCGACAACGACGACGATCTCATCAAGGCGACCGCCACAAAGCTCGTTGACAGGAACGGCTTCCATTTTCTGGGCCGGCACGTGGGCTACCCGGTGGCGCTCGAAGGGGCGCTCAAGCTCAAGGAGATCGCCTACACGTTCTCCGAGGGCTACGCGGCAGGCGAGCTCAAACACGGGCCGATCGCCCTCATCCAGGAGGGCACGCCGGTGGTCGTCATCGTCCCCTCGGCCCGCAACCGCAACATCCTGCACTCCAAGGTGATCTCCACCATCGAGGAGGTCAAGGCGCGTGGCGCGTACACGGTGGCCGTGGCCGAGCAGGGCGACCCGGACGCCTCGCGCTATGCGGACGTGGTGTTCGAGGTGCCCGCCTGCCCGACGCTCATGAGCCCGCTCGTCGATGTGGTGCCGCTGCAGCTGTTCGCCATGTATATGGCCGAGGCGAAGGGCAACGATGTGGACAAGCCGCGCAACCTCGCCAAGTCGGTGACGGTAGAGTGACGATCGGTAATCGGTAATCGGTAATCGGTAATCGGTAAATCGGTGACGGCGCGGCCAGTCCGGTCCGGCGGATCGTGCGATCGGTCCGTGTCGATCCATGCAGGACAAGGGATCCATGTCCGTCAAGGGATCCACGCAAGGCAAGGAGGACGGCATGTCGGTCCGTTTCAGGCTGCGCGAGGCGGCGGGGATGCTGCATCCTCCCACCTCGCAGGACTCCAAGTACACGCGCGGGGTCGTCGGCCTCATGACCGGCTCGGAGCGCTATCCGGGCGCGGGCGTTCTGTCCGCCAGCGCCGCCCTGCGTGCGGGGGCCGGCTATGTGCGCTATGTCGGGCCGGATGAGGTGGCACGTCTTCTGCTCGCACGGCATCCTGAGGCGGTCATCGGCCGTGGTCGCGCCGACTGCTGGGTGATCGGTTCCGGTCTGCCGGGTCTGGGGACCGGGGCGCGTGCCGACCAGATGCGTGCGCTGCTTGATCCCGCGGCGCTGCTCGGCGGTGACGCCGATGTGGCGGATCTGCTCGAGGGGCTCGAACCGTCCGGCGCGGTAGACGGGGCGTCGGCCCCGGCGATCCGTGTGGTGGACGCCGGTGCGCTCGTCGATTTCGGTGCCCTCGTGCTCGCCGCGCGCAGACGCGGTCTCGGACCGGAGGACGTCGACCATCGCCCCGGGAGCGAGGAAGGTGCCGGCGATGGCCATGGGGGCGGAGACGGTGATCATTCTGCTTCCTCTGATTTTTCTGATTCTGTTCATTCTTCTGATTCTGTTGATTCTTCTGTCGGACACCCCGATGACCGACTGAGCCCGGATGGTTCCGTGCGGGCGGACGAGGCCGGGCAGGCCGTGGAGGAGGAGAGGACGGCGCACCGCACGGCGTCACGGGCCGGCCAGCGTGGCCGGGACGGCAGGATTCGGGCGGTCTCACCGGCGAGGCTGACGCCCGCCGTGCGGTGGGAAGGTTTCTCCCCGTTCCCCGACCCGTTGAACCCGCTTATCAACCGCGGGACGTCGGACCGGCAGGACGGGCGCGGTCGTGGCGCCTCGCCGCTCGATCCCGCCGCGTTCTGGCAGACACCACGAAACGAGGCGTCGGCCCTGTCGCGGAAGGCGTCGGAAGAACAAGGACACGCGCAGGATTCTGCACGGCATGCCCCGCACGGGGATGTGCGGCAGCGCACGCCGGAGCGGAACACGGCGGCGGACGGCCACGGCCAAAAACAGGAGCAGGGCCACGGAGACCGCGCCTCGCGCTCAGAGCTGCAGCGCCGGCTGGCGGACGCCCGCCGCGGCCATTCCCATCCTCTGCCCGGCGTGCTCGCCGGCAATATGGTCGGCGTCTCCAGTAAGGGGACGGACACGGCCATCGGCTTCGGCACGGGTCGGACGGACCGGACGATCATGACAGGTCGGACGAGCCGGACGGGCAGGACTGCGGCGACAGTCCGGCGGACCGGCTATGGCCGATCCGGGGGAGGCGTTCCGGCCGGCGCGGTGAGGACGGCCGGCAGGGACCGGCGGACGGCGAGGCGCGGGACCGGCAACCGCAAGCTCTATGTCATCACCCCGCACACCGGCGAGCTTGCCCGGCTCATGTCGTCCCTCAGCGAAGGGGCCGTCAACCGCGGCGAGATCGAGTCCGACCGGCGCGGCTGGGCGCAGAAGGCGGCCGACCGTCTCGGCTGTGTGGTCGTGCTCAAGGGCGCGCATACCTACGTCGCCGCGCCGGGTGCCGCGCTGCTCGAGGTCGTCGCACCCACCTACTGGCTTTCCACAGCCGGCACGGGGGACGTGCTCGCCGGCACGCTCGGCACCGTCCTGGCCCAGCTGCACGGGGACATCGTCGACGGCCGCACCGACCTGCAGCACGCCGTGGCGCTCGGCGTCTATCTGCACGGTTATGCCGGCGGGATCGCCTCCGGTGTGATCCCTGCCGTCTGCCCGCATCCGCTCACCTCCGAGCCTTTGGGCATGGCGGGCGGCTCCGAGCTCATGGGGCACCCGCTGCTGGCCATGGACGTGGCCTCGGCGCTGCCTTCCGCGGTCCATGCCGTCCTCGAGGCGGCGGGGTCGATGGGCCCGGCGCTGCCGCCCCGCCGCTGATGGCCGCCGTGCCGACGCCCGCCCGTCATCGCTTTGTGACCGACGAGCCGGACATCCCCTTCGACTGCCCGGTGGTCTACGAGGATGCGCGGGTCCTCGTGGTCGACAAGCCCCACTTCCTCGCCACCACCCCGCGGGGCATGTGGTACCGCCAGTCCGTCGTCATACGGCTGCGCACCGACCTCGGAGAGCCGGAGATCAGCCCGGCCAACCGTCTGGACCGCCAGACCGCCGGGCTCGTGCTGCTCACACGGCACCGTCAGGATCGCGGCGCCTACCAGAGCCTGTTCGAGCGCCACGAGGTGCGGAAGATGTATGAGTGCCTCGCCCCGGCACCGCGGGCCGGTATGGTCTTTCCCATGCTCGTGCGCTCGCGTGTCGTCAAGACGGTCGGTGTGCTGCAGGCCAGGATCGTGCCGGGGGAGACGAACGCGGTGACGGAGATCGCACTCAAAGATCCTGCCGATCTGACCGACCGGGACAAGGCCGCGCTCGCCGTCCATCCCGGTACCGCGGTCTACCGGCTCTTCCCGAGGACCGGCAAGACACACCAGCTGCGCGTGCAGATGAACGCCCTCGGACTGCCCATTGAGGGCGACGAGCTGTATCCGCGGGTGCGCACCCGGGCATATGACGATTTCTCGATGCCGTTGCATCTTGTGGCGCGTCGGCTGGGGTTCACCGACCCGTTCACGGGGCAGGAGCGGGTGTTCGTGTCGTCACAGTCTGTCTAGACTGATCTGTTCTGTTGGTCGACCGTTGCGGTCGAGATGATCGATATTCGTGTGTCTGTGTCTGATACGGGTGACGGGAAGGACAGGGAGGACGACATGGGACAGAAAAAGCGGCGGACAGGCGACCGCGTCCACCCTGGCCAGATCGTGGCCGCGGTGGCGGCGGCCGTCGTCCTGATCGTGCTGGGCGGTCTGCTCTTCGGCGGCGTCCCGCAGAAAGGCACGACAGCAGGGGACGGGGCGCAGGATGGATCCTCTGGGACGTCGGGCACCGGCACCACTGGCAGTAACACGTCCTGCGGCACAGGGTCCGTGCCGGACGTGGTGGTCAGCATCAACCAATGGCAGTCCGTCGTCACACGGGTGGCGGGATCCTGCGCGAGGGTGCGCACGATCCTGACGAATTCGGGTGTCGACGCGCATGATTTCGAGCCGGGCGCGGCGGACCAGTCACGCCTCGCCGCCGCGGACATCGTGGTGGTCAACGGCGCCGGCTACGACGAGTGGGCCTCGCGCGCCGTCTCCGGAAGGGCGCAGGTGATCGACGCCGCGCGCCTCATGGGCGTCAGGGAGGGATCCAACCCACATCTGTGGTTCTCCGCCTCTGCCCGCAGGAAGGTGGCGAAAGCCGTCCTCGGCGTGCTCCAGAAGCGTCTGCCCGGTGCGAAAAAGACGGTGCAAGGCCAGTATGACGATTGGCTCGCGGACGAAAAAAAGCTCGAGCGCAGCATCGCCGATATACGGGCAAAAATGAAAGAGACGTCCGGCAGCGCCGTCCGCTACGCGGCCACCGAGTCGGTGGCGGACTACCTCGCCTCGGACCTCGGTCTTCGTGACGCGACGCCGCATGGCTATGCCAACGCTGCGAGAAACGAATCGGAACCCTCACCGGGCGACATCCAGCAGTTCACCGCGCTGCTCAAGGCCGGCAAGGTCCGCCTCCTCATCGTCAACACACAGGAGGAGGACAAGACCGCCAGACTCCTCGAACAGGCGGCCTCGGCAGGCAAGGTGCCCCTCGTGCGGCTGACGGAGACCCGCCCGCAACGCTATTCCACGACGATCGGCTGGATCACCTCCCTGGTCGGAAAATTCGAGACGGCGCTCGGAAAATAATCACTGTGGCCGTGCGGAGGCAAGCCGGAACATGGCGCCGGTCGGGACAGAGTGCCGGTGCCGGGGTATCGGTGGTTACTCCTGCGGCAGCTGCCAGGAGCCCTGCGGGGCGTCCCGGGCGATGAGCCAGAGGCCGCGGTGCAGGAAGTACGGGTCGCGCAGGGTGAACGTGTCCTGCTCGCCGGCGAACAGGACGGAATAGCCGCCCGTCAGGATGCTGGTGCTCGTGTCAGGCATCGTCTGCAGCACGCGCGAGAGGGTCTCCCGGATGCCGCCGAGCGCCTGGTAGTAGATTCCCGAGCGCATGGCGGAGAGCGTGTCGTGGCCCAGGACCGTCGAAGGGCGGGCCGGGGCGCCGATGTCGGGCAGCTGTGCCGTGCCGGCGGTCAGGCTCGTGCCCAGAAGCCCCGGTCCAGGGCTGATCGTCACGCCGAGGAATGTGCCTTTCTGCAACGCAAGGACCTTCGTGGCGGTGCCGGTGTCGACGATGACGGCGCTCTCACGGTCGCGGGCGGCAACGCAGTCGGCGATGAGATCGCTGCCCACCGTCGCCGGGTCGGGGATGTCGACGGAGATGCCATAGTCGCGGGCGCGCAGTGCGCTCACCTCATGCACGGCCATCCCCAGCGCGAACAGCGTGGAGGTCAGGAGCGGCGTGAGGGCGGGGACCACCGAGCAGAGCACCGCGCGGCGGGGGAGCGCGTCGGCGTGCTCCCCGCAGAAATCGCGGATCGCCGTGCGCAGGCCGGACTCGTCGTGCCGGGCCTGGGTGGGCAGCCTCAGCTCGCCGGCAACATGCACGCCGTCGAGCCCGTCCGGGTCCGAGGCGGTATCCCCATCGGCGGTCGCGGTGCCCCCGGCCGCCGTTTGGGCCGCTGCGCCATCAGCGGACTGTAGCAGGGCGATGGAGATGGAGGAATTGCCCACGTCCACGCCCAGTAGGGAGGAAGTGGCGTCGGAGGCGTTCTGTTCGTTCATAATCCCTTATTGTGACCAAAGCCGTGGAAATTCGGGCGCGGTGGGTGGCGGTGGGCGTCGGAACAGCGGGATCGGCCATGTTGTCGCGGGGAATCGAGAAAAAACAACCGACGATGGGCGTCACCGATAAAACCGCTCGACCGCCTTGCGTGCCTCCTCGAGCTGCCTCGCCGGAGGCAGGGCGGCATCGATGCGCACCGCGGGCTCGTCGGATGCGGGCGGCTCGAGCGTGTCGAACTGGCTGCGCAGAAGGGAGGGCGGCATGAAGTGGCCGGTGCGCGAGGCCAGGCGCGAGGCGATCAGCTCATAACTGCCGTCGATCCAGATGAACAGCACCGAGCCCTCGGGCAGGTCCTTCGCGAGCCTTATGCGATAGGCCTTTTTGAGCGCCGAGCAGGCGACGACGCTGTCATCGCCGGCCTCCTCCTTGCCGCGCGTCCAGGCGTTGATGGAATCGAGCCAGCACCAGCGGTCCTCGTCGGTGAGGGGATGGCCGGCCGCCATCTTGGCGATGTTCGCGGCGGGATGGGAATCGTCGCCCTCGCCGAAATCGCAGTGCAGATGCTCGGCGAGCGCCGCCGCCAGCGTGGATTTGCCGCAGCCGCTCACGCCCATGACGATGATGTGTCTCATACCCACAGCCTATGGCGTGCGGCGGTACGCCCACCGCGCATTTCCACGCGATGCCGTCGCACCCCGCCGCGGCCGCCGGCGTCACGGATCGTCCATCGCGAGCATGGGGGGGGGGCCTCTCATCGATCATGATTTTTGGGAAATCGGATTCGGGCCGTCCACAATCGTCCCTCAGGCCGACGGACGGGGCGCCTCGTGGGACAATGGTCGCAGGGGTCCCCACGGCGAGGGGACCACGGTAGTGGAGGTATCGCCTTCCCGGAGGGGACCGACTGCGGGCGGACGGAAAGGAGCGTGCCATGGGCTGTCACGATGACGGCGAGGCGACCGCGCGGCTGCGGCGCGAGGGCTATACCCCGCATGACGAGGAGCGCTGGGCGCCCGAGAGCCGCAAATCGCGTTCGCGCACGGCCTTCGAACGTGACCGCGCGCGCCTCATCCATTCCTCCGCGCTGCGCAGGCTCGGGGAGAAGACGCAGGTGCAGACGGCGGGCACCAACGATTTCGCCCGCACGCGCCTCACGCACACGCTCGAGGTGGCG
>JAXGWH010000027.1:0-17401 GCA_040773385.1 Aeriscardovia sp.
CCGGTCAGACCGTGCGGACTGGGTTTGTGCGGATTGCGCCGACTTCTCGGCCGCAGAGAGATCCGCCATCGTGAAATCTGCCGGTTTCTCGGTCTTCTCCAGCTGAGAGAGGGTGAACGACTGGTTGTGGGCGGAATCGCCGCCCTGAACGTCCCTCCGGTCGTCGCGGTTCGCGTCTTCTGCCATGGTGACCTCTCCTGAGTGTCTTTCCGTCTGTCCTGGTGCCGACGGGCGGTCCGGGGGCAGGGAGACGGCACCATCAGCCGGTGTCCGTCTCCCGTTTTGCCCTCATATCTCCACCTGAGAGCCTACCAACCCCGAGGTCCTACCGTCGTATCTTCTGATCTTCTTTATTTTCTGATCTTCAGTCTTCCGGGACCGTCGCGTCTAACTGCTTCCCGCTCGGATCCTTCTCATCGGGGTTGCCATCATCCGTGTCCCCGTTATCCGGATCCTCATCGTCCGGATTATCATCGTCCGGCTGGGCGAGCGCGATCTCCGCGATAGAGTCGTTCCTGCCCGGCTTGGCGACGGTGACGCCCTGGGTCACGCGGCCGGTGCGGCTGATCTCGCCCACGCTGAAGCGGATCACCTTGCCGGAATTCATGATGGCCATCACCTGGTCGGCCTGGTCCACCACGAGTGCGCCGATGAGACCGCCGCGGCCCTCGGCCATCTGGATGGCCTTGGTGCCGTAGCCGTTGCGACCCTGGAGCCTGTACTCGGACAGGGCCGTGCGCTTGCCGAAGCCCTCGGTGGTAATGAGCAGGAGGTCCTTGTCGGAGTCGGCGGGCACCACATCCATGCTCAAAAGCTCGTCGCCGTCGCGGAAGCGCATGCCCATCACGCCGGCGGCCGAACGGCCCATCGGGCGCAGCTGGCCGTCGTCGGCCTTGAAGCGCAGGCTCATGCCGTGCTTCGAGACGAGGATGATGGTGTCGTCCGCGTCGCACAGGGCCGCGCCCACGAGCGAGTCGCCCTCGTTGAGGTTGACAGCGATGAGACCGCCCTGGCGCGGGGAGTCGTATTCGGAGAGCTTTGTCTTCTTGACGCGCCCCTGCTGGGTGGCGAGCACGAGGTACTGGGCGTCGTCGTAGCCGCGCAGGGCCATGACGCGCTCGATCTTCTCGTCCTGCTGGAAGCTGAGCAGGTTGGCCACGTGCTGGCCCTTGGCGTCACGGCCGCCCTCGGGCACCTCGTACGTCTTGGTACGGTACACGCGCCCGCGGTTGGTGAAGAAGAGGAGCCAGTCGTGCGTGCTGGCGGTGAGGAAGTGGTCGACGGTGTCCCCATTGCGCAGGCGGGTGCCGGTGATGCCCTTGCCGCCGCGATGCTGGGAGCGGTAGTCATCGGAGCGGGTGCGCTTGATGAAGCCGGAGCGGGTGATGGTGACCACCACGTTGCGGTCGGCGATGAGGTCCTCGTCGCTCATATCGCCGGTGAACGGGATGATGCGCGTGCGACGCTCGTCGCCGTACTTGTCGACGATCTCATCGAGCTCGTCGCCCACGATTTTGCGCTGGCGCTCGGGGTGGGCGAGGATGTCGTCGTAGTCCTTGATGGCGGCCTGCAGCTGGTTGTGCTCGTTGACGATCTTCTCACGCTCGAGGGCGGCGAGGCGCCGCAGCTGCATGGCGAGGATGGCGTCGGCCTGCACCTGGTCCACGTCAAGCAGCTTCATGAGGCCCTCGCGGGCGGTGTCGACGGTGGCGGAGGAGCGGATGAGGTGGATGACCTCATCGATCATGTCGATGGCCTTGAGATAGCCCTGCAGGATGTGGTCGCGCTCCTCGGCCTCCCTCTTGAGGTAGCGGGTGCGCCGCTCGATCACGTCGAGCTGGTGGGCCACCCAGTGCGAGACGAACCCGTCGAGGCTGAGGGTGCGCGGCACGCCGTCGACGAGGGCGAGCATGTTGGCGCCGAACGTGGTCTGCATCTGCGTGTGCTTGTAGAGGTTGTTGAGCACGATCTTGGGGATCGCGTCCTTCTTGAGCACGAGGACGAGCCTCTCGCCGGTGCGGCCGGAGGTCTCGTCGCGCATGTCGGCGATGCCCTTGATCACGCCGTCGCGCACCGCGTTGCGGATGGAGGTGACGAGCTTGTCCGGGTTGACCTGGTAGGGCAGCTCGGTGATCACCAGGCACATGCGGTGGTTGATCTCCTCCGTGTTGACCACGGCGCGCATGGTGATCATGCCGCGGCCGGTGCGGTAGGCCTGCTCGATGCCCTTGTGGCCCAGAATGGTGGCCCCGGTGGGGAAGTCCGGCCCTTTGATGAGGCGGATGAGGTTGTCGAGCAGTTCCTGGTGGGTGGCGTCCGGGTGATCGAGCGCCCAGTGGATGCCGTCCGCCACCTCGCGCAGGTTGTGCGGCGGGATGTTGGTGGCCATGCCCACGGCGATGCCCGACGAGCCGTTGACGAGCAGGTTGGGGAAGCGGGCGGGCAGGACGGTGGGCTCCTGGGTCTTGCCATCGTAGTTGGGCACGAAGTCGACGGTGTCCTTGTCGATGTCGCGCACCATCTCCATGGCGAGCGGGGCCATGCGGCACTCGGTGTAACGCATGGCGGCGGCGGGGTCGTTGCCCGGCGAGCCGAAGTTGCCCTGGCCGTCGACGAGCGGGTAGCGCATGCTCCACGGCTGGGCGAGGCGTACGAGCGTGTCGTAGATGGCGGCGTCGCCGTGCGGGTGGTACTTGCCCATCACGTCGCCCACCACACGCGAGCACTTGTTGTAGCCGCGGTCGGGGCGGTAGCCGCCGTCATACATGGCGTAGATCACGCGGCGGTGCACCGGTTTGAGACCGTCGCGCACGTCCGGCAGGGCGCGCTCGACGATCACCGAGAGCGCGTAGGCCAGGTAGCTCTCGCGCATCTCGGAGTTGAGGTCGGTCACCTGGACGCGCTGGCCGTTCTTGAGCGCCTCCATGACCTTCTCGTTCTCGGCGTTGCCGAAGTTGTTGTCGAAGGCCGCATAGCCGCCCGGCGCCTCGATGCCACCGTCGCCCTCGGCGCGGTCGGCGTTGTCGGTGGCGTCGGCACTGCCATCGTTTGCGGTGCCGGCATTATCGGCGTTATCGGCGCTCCCATCGTTTGCGCCACCGTTGCCCGCGGCGTTGCCGTTGTCGGCGCCGCTGCCTGCGTTGTTCAGATTGTCGGGATCCTCAGCGGGATCCTGCGGGGTGTTCTCGTCTGCCACGATTTCCTCTTACTTTTTTCTCGTCTACGAAGACTGTCCCGGAAAGACCGTCCATCCGGATTTCCGGTCGATGATCGACCAATCGGCCACCATCACCGTCCATCCGGGACGGTCGCCGCCGCGCTCACGCGTCGATGAACTTGACGTTCTTGGCATTGCACTCGATGAACATGCGCCGCGGGCCGACCTCATCGCCCATCAGCATGCTGAAGGTGGCGTCCGCCTGCTCGGCGTCATCGAGATAGATCTGCTTGACGATGCGCGTCTTGGGGTTCATGGTGGTCTCCCACAGCTCCTGGTAGCTCATCTCGCCCAGACCCTTGTAACGCTGGATGCCCTCGCCCTTGGGCAGGGTGCGGCCCTCCGCGCGGCCCTTGGCCAGGGCCTGGTCGCGCTGGCCGTCCGTGTAGACGAAGTCGTGCGGGCCCTTGGACCAGCGGATGCGGTAGAGGGGCGGCATGGCCACATACACGTAGCCGGCCTCGATCATCGGCCGCATGTAGCGGAAGAAGAGGGTGAGGATGAGCGTGGCGATGTGTGCGCCGTCCACATCGGCGTCGGCCATGATGATGATCTTGTGGTAGCGGGCCTTGGTGATGTCGAAGCTGTCGCCGTAGCCGGCGCCCACGGCGGTGATGAGCGCGTCAATGGTGTCGGACTTCATCATGCGCCCGAAGCTGGCGCGCTCGGTGTTGAGGATCTTGCCCCTCAGCGGCAGGATGGCCTGGATGTTCGGGTCGCGGCCCTGGATGGCGGAGCCGCCTGCCGAATCACCCTCCACGATAAACAGCTCGCATTCGGCGGGGTTGTTGGACTGGCAGTCCTTGAGCTTGTCGGGCATGCCGGCCGATTCGAAGAGCGACTTGCGCCGTGTGCTCTCGCGGGCCTTCTTGGCGGCGATGCGCGAGTGGGAGGCGTCGATGGCCTTCTCCACGATGCGCTTTGCCTGCGCGGGATGGACGTCGAACCAGTCGGTGAGCTTGTCGGTGACGACGCGCTGCACGAACGTTTTGGCGGCGGGGTTGCCGAGCTTGGTCTTCGTCTGGCCCTCGAACTGGGGTTCGGTGAGCTTGACGGAGAGCACGCAGACGAGGCCCTCGCGGCAGTCCTCGCCGGTGAGGTTGTCCTCGGAATCCTTGAGAAGCTTGTGGTCGCGCGCGTAGCGGTTGACGAGTCCGGTGAGCGCGGCCTTGAAGCCCTCCTCGTGGGTGCCGCCCACGGTGGTGGAGATGGTGTTGGCGAACGTGCGCAGCGTCTCGGAGTAGCCGGCCGTCCACTGCAGGGCGACGTCGGCGGAGATGCCGAGCTTGACGTCCTCGGCGGCGAAGCTGACGATGTCATCGACGATCGGGGTGGAGCGGCGCGAGGTGACGAGGTGGCGCACGTAGTCGGTGATGCCGTTCTTGAAGCAGTAGGAGACCTTGTTGCTCGACTCGCCGTCCTCGTCGGGGGTCTCGGCGCTGTCCTCTGGCACCCGCAGGTCGGTCAGGCTGATGCGCAGGCCCTTGTTGAGGAACGCGGTCTGCTGGAAGCGGGCGCGCAGCGTCTCGAAGTCGTAGTCGGTGGTCTCGAAGATGGCCGGGTCCGCCCAGAAGGTGACGGTGGTGCCGGCGTCGTCCTCGGGGATCTTCTTTCCGCGGGCCAGGGGCGCGGTGGGCTTCTGGTCCACGTAGTGCTGGACCCACTCGTAGCCCTGGCGGTGCACGACGATGTCCATGTGCGTGGAGAGCGCGTTGACCACGGAGATGCCCACGCCGTGCAGGCCGCCGGAGACGAAGTAGCCGCCGCCGCCGAACTTGCCGCCCGCGTGCAGCTTGGTCATGACGGTCTCGACGCCGGACTTGCCGGTGGCGGGCACGATGTCGACGGGGATGCCGCGGCCGTCGTCGGTCACGCGCACGCCGCCGTCGGGCAGGATGGTCACCTCGATGTGGGTGGCATAGCCGGCGAGCGCCTCGTCGACGGAGTTGTCGACGATCTCGTAGACGAGGTGGTGCAGTCCGCGCGGGCCGGTGGAGCCGATGTACATGCCCGGGCGCAGGCGCACGGCCTGGAGGCCTTCGAGCACCTTGAGGTCCTTGGCGCCGTAGTGGTCGGGGGTGTTGGAGGAGTCGAGCTCGCCCTCCTTGAGATCCTCGCTCTTGATGAGGTTCTCGGCGTCGGCCTGCTGCTCGGCGCGCTGTTCGGCGCGGTGGACCGCCTTGACGGTCTCGTCGATGTCAGGGGAGTCGTCGCCTGTCTCGATCGTCGCGGCGGCGGGGTTTGTGGCGCTGTTCGCGGCGCCGTTCGTGGTCGGGCGGGCCGTCTTCCGGTCCTGGTCCCGGTTCTGGTTCTGGTTCTGGACCGGTTGGTTTTCCGCGTGGTTCTGGTCCGGATGCGTGGCGTTTTCGTCAGCCATTGACCGTTCCTTTCCTTCGTACGGCGTCCCCGGCCGTCACAGGGCCGTCCACGGCCCGTAGGAGGGCAGTGTCGGGCAGATTGTTCCCCGGAATTGATCCGAAAAAGATCCCGACCCCGCCTCACAGCCTTTTGAAGGCACCGCACGCACATTTCATGACACTCCTTATTTTACTGTGTGCGGACGATATACGGGCGTGATTTTGCCGGTTCTCACACGATGAACACCAAGGGACAGGGGAGGAGGCGTGCGCGGGGGTCGCGCGGCGCAGACGGGCTTTTCTGACGCTCTGGAAGGGACCGGCCCAAAATATCGATCACACAATCAGCCCCAGCCGCCGCCCCACGAGGACGGTGAGGCCGGCGTGACACCGGGGTCGGACCAGCCGTTGTGCGGTTTGCGAGGCTGCGGTTCTGGCTGCGGCTCCTGCCGTGCCGCCGATTTTGATTTTTCCGCTGATTTTGTCTGTCCTGCCGGTTTCTGCCCACAGCTGCCGGTGCGGATTCCTTTTTCCGGCACACGCAGCCCGCCTCGGGTGCGGGCTTCCGCGCCCGTCCGTTGTGTGCGAAAGACGAGACGTGAGACCACGGTCGGCGCCATCCAGTCATTCACCTTCTGCAACACCGTCTCCCGCATTCCCATCAATGCGTGTGTCCATGCGGGATCGGAGACGATGACGACGATCTCCCCATTCCGGTAGGAGGCCACGCGCGTATTGGTGGCGATAAATGGTCCCACGATGTCCGGCCAGTCTTCGGCAAGACGCCGCGCGCGCAGCTGCGGCCCCCAGCCCAGTGCCTCGGAGAGCGCATCGAAGGCACCCGAGACCGGTCTCAGACCCCTGCCCGGCCTGCCGAAAGCGTCGAACGCCTTCTCCCGCCGCTCCTCCAAGGCCCGGCGCGAATAGAGGCGGTGGACGTACAGGTACGAGATGCGCTCGGGCAGCGTCGTCGGGCTGATCTTCAGCCGCAGATAGAGGGGCGCGGTCTTTTCTCGCCTCTCCGGGTCGTCGTCATGATAGCCGAGGAACTCCGGCTCGTCGTCCGTCTCCCCAGACCCGGTGGAACCGTTTGTAGTGGGAGCATTCCGGGACCGATTATCCTGCTCAGTCATCGTCCGACCCCCGTCCGGTCCAGTCGATCTTCTCCGGATGTGCGAGCGAATCGGCACCGGCGAGCGCCTCCACATCGATAATCCGGTCGGGGATATCGGAATCATCCGAATAATCGGCATGATGAGAGGGATTTTCAGAAAGATCGGGGATATCGCTCCTCGCGGCGACGGTGATGAACACCTGGCCGCACGAACGGGCGAACGCGAGGATCTGCGCGCGGCGATGCTCGTCGAGCTGGGAGAAGACATCGTCGAGGACGAGGACGGGCCGGGGACCGCGGGCGGCGAGCCAGCGATACTGGGCCATGCGCAGGGCAAGCGCGATGGTCCACATCTCGCCGTTGCTCACGCCCTCCCTGGCCGGCTGGCCGTCGAGCAGGAGGCCGAGGTCGTCGCGCTGGGGGCCGATGAGGCTTGTGCCCCGGGCGACCTCGCCGGGGTAGAGACGCTGGAAATGCTGTGCGAGCGCGGTGCGAACGGCGGACATATCGGGGACCGCCGAATCGTCTGTCTTCCCCACATCGTCCTCGGAATCATGATCCTCGGAACTCTCGGAGCCGGCCGCCTCCGTCACCTCGGCGAACGAGGGCTGGTAAACGAGCCGGAGATCATCGGCACCATCGGCAAGATGTCTGTAGATCCGCGCGGCGAGCGGTGTGAGCGCGTCCACGGCCCTCGCCCGGGCCTGTGTGACGGCGATGCCGAGCGCGGTGAACTGGGCCGTCCACGCCTCCAGCCCGGCGAGCGCGGAACCCCGGTCCTCCTCCTGGCCAAGCCCCTCCTGCAGACGGCGCAGGACGGCGGAGCGCTGCCGGGCACTCTGGCGGAACCGCTGTAAAAGCGGGTAATAGGCGGGATCCATGAGCACGCACGTCTGGTTCAGGAATTCGCGGCGCAGCCTGGGCTCGCCGGAGACGAGCTGCTCGTCGGCGGGGGAGAAGAGCACGACCTTGAGCAGGCCGGCGATGTCGCCGAGATAACCGGCAGGATCGTCGTTGAGGCGCGCGCGGACGGCACCACGCGCGGGGATGGTGGCCTGCAGGCGGGCCGAGACGACCGGGCCGTCGCCTGACCCGTCGCCGATGCGCACGTTGGCACGGATGACGGCCCGCCGGGAACCTCGGCACACGAGCCAGCGGGAGGCGGAGGCCCGGTGCGAGGAGCCAACCGAGAGGAACTCCATCGCCTCGACGATGTTGGTCTTGCCGATCCCGTTGCGGCCGACGAGCACGTTGACGCCGGGGGAGAAGTCGGCGATGAGATGGTCCCAGCTGCGGAAGCCGTCGAGCGCGAGTCTGTCGACGCGCATGGACGATTGCATCTTCTCAGTTGGCCATGCGCATCGGCACGAGCAGATAGCGATAGTCGGGGGAGGGCTCGTCGGCCTTGCTGTGCTGGCCGTTGAACTCCACCGGCTTGATGGCCGTGGTCATTTTCACGTGCACGAACGGCTCGGTGATGGCCTGCAGGCCGTCGAGCAGGTAGGAGGGGTTGAACGCCACGGTGATCGGGCTGCCATCCAGATCCGCGTCGATGACCTCCGACGCCTGTGATTCGTCGGCCGCGCCCGCGGAGAGGCGCACCTTGTCCTGGCTGAACTCGAGCGTGATCGGCGCGTTGCGCTCGGCCACGAGGCTCACACGGCGTAGGGAGTTGACCAGCTCCATGCGGTCGATCACCGCATGCACCGGGTACTCGTCGGCGAAAAGACGATCGACGGTCGGGAACTCACCGTCGATGAGGGCGACAGTGGAGACGTGGCCCGCGTTTTGCAGGCCCATCATCCGCCCGTCCTTGCGGTCCAGGTCGAGGGTGACGTCCTGGGCGGGGTCCACCGAGCGGGAGAGGTCCCGCAGGATCGAGCCGCGCACGAGCGCCTCGCCCGTACCCTGCCCGTCCTGCGCGGCTCCCTCGGCCCCGCCGTCGGTGGTCGGCTGCCACGGCATCCTCGCCCGCGAGAGGCGGAAGCGGTCGGTGGCGGTGAGTGTGATGGCGTCCTCGCCGAAGCGCATATGCACGCCGGTGAGCACCGGGCGGTTCTCGTCCCGTGCGACGGCGACGGTGGCCTGGGCCACGGCCTGGTTGAAGTCGGCGCCTTTGACCGCGCCGATCGTCTCCGGCACGTCGGGCAGATCCGGGTACTCGTCGGCGGCCATCAGCTGCAGGTTGAACGAGGCGCCGCCCGAGACAATGCGCACACGGCTCTCATCAGTGGAAAGGCTCGTGTTCTCGGCCGGCAGGTTCTTGGCGATGTCGGAGAGCAGCTTGCCGTGGACGACCATCGTGCCCGGCTCTGACACTGAGGCCTCGATACTGTAGCGCGCGGTGCGCTCGTAGTCGAAGGCAGAGAACTTGAGCAGGCCGTCCGCCGCCTCAATCTTCACGCCGGACAGAATCGGGCGGGCGGGACGGACAGGAATGACCTGGCTCGTCCAGGCGACCGCGTCGGCAAGGGCCGCGGAATTGACTTCAACCTTCACGGGACTCCTCCTGTTGACAGGTCGGCGACGGAAAATGCACGGGACATATCAACAGCAGGGAGGGTTGACGGGGGATTTTCCCGTGCCACGTCTTCTCGATGCTGTTTTTGGTGCGTTTCGCGTGTCGTGAGTTTTGGATGTGTTTCTGGATCCAAGTCTACTTGCCGGGTGTTTTGTCTGTTTTTGGTGACCGCCGGTTCCGTATCAGGATGATGGTGAGTTTTAGAATGGTCGTCATACTCATCAGTGATGTGGAAACTGTGGACAAGTGTGTGGACGCAAGTTTTGTCGCGCTTTAATGGGTTATTCACACCTGTGGAGGAAATTGTGCGCTGCTGTGGAGAAAACAGCGATTTTCCACAGGCTGATTTCCACGCCCAAAATCGTCCACAACCGTTCGGCGTGTCGTGCACTGCCCGCCCACAGGTTGTCCACCGAAAAATCGTTGTTATACACGGGCTGTGCCCACTTGTGTGGATAACTTTGTGGATAAACGTGTGATGAGCGGAAAACGAAATTTCTCACATTTTCTGATCTTCCGCGATCACGCTTCGTCGGCGGTCTTGTCCGCCTGCTGCGGGTTTTTCAGCTCGGTCGTGAGGGTGTTGACGTAGTTGTAGACCTCGCGCTTCTGCGTCATCTCGCGGTTGATCTTCTTATAGGCATGGATGACCGTGGTGTGGTCGCGCCCGCCGAAGATCTCGCCCACGGCGGTCAGGGAGAGCGGCGTCATCTCGCGGCACAGATACATGGCGATCTGCCGGGCCATCGCGATCTTCTTGGACCTCTTGGCCGAGACGATGTCGTTGGGCTGCAGGCCGAAGTAGGAGGCCGTGCGTCGGATGATGTCCATCGGCGTGTGCTGCGTGTCCTTGACCACGTAGTCCTGCAGGGTCTTCTGGGCCAGCTGCTGGGTGACCGGCTCGTTGCTCAGGCTCGACATGGCGACGACGCGGATGAGCGCCCCCTCCAGCTCGCGGATGTTGCCCGTCACCTGGCTGGCGATGAGGTTGAGCACGTCCTCGGGCACGGTGACCGGGTGGCCGTTGCGGGTGTGGCGCGCCTGCTCGGTGAGCTGCTGTGCCTTCATGCGCAGGATGGCGATGCGCGTCTCGATGCTCGGCTCGTCCATGTTGACGGTCAGGCCCCCGTCGAAGCGCGAGACGATGCGCTCCTCGAAGCCCTTCAACCTTTTCGGCGCCACGTCCGAGGCGATGACGATCTGCTTTTTGGCGGTGGTGAGGGAGTTGAACGTGTGGAAGAACTGCTCGAGCGTCTCCGTCTTGCCGCCGAGGAACTGGATATCGTCGATGAGCAGCATGTCGACGTCACGGTATTTCTCGTTGAACGCGTTGATGCCGTTGTTGTTGCCTGAGCCGTTGCGCACCGCGTTGATGAACTCGTTGGTGAAATGCTCCGAGTTGACGTAGCGCACGCGCAGATTGGGCTGCAGGGCCAGGGCGTAGTTGCCGATGGCGTTGAGCAGATGGGTCTTCCCGAGGCCCGAATCCGCATAGACGAACAGCGGGTTATAGGCAAGACCCGGCGACTCGGCCACCTGGTAGGCGGCGGTGCGGGCGAAACGGTTCGACTGGCCCGAGACGAACGTGTCGAAAGTCTGCTCCGGGTTGAGGCGCGTCTCTGGGTCGGTGGCCGCCGAGGAGATGGTCACGGAGTTGGTGCGCGGGCCGGAGGCGGTGGCGGCCGGGGAAACATCGCGGGAGGACGACGCGATCCGTGCCTGACCGTCCGCCATACCGGCTGATCGGGCCTGTGAGTCGGACGCGGCCTCAGTCTGCGACTGCCGCGTCTCCTGCCTCGACGCGGTCCGATGGGCCTCGGATTTGCTTGCCAGGCGCTCGCGCTGCTTGGTGGTGGGCAGGTCGAAGAGGCGCGACTGCCGCATCGAATCGGCCACGGGCGGCAACGGACGGTCCTCCAGAGGCACCCCGGCCGGGCGTGCGGCCGTGTTTGTGGCTTCGTTTCCCGTGTTGTCGGTGTTGTTATCGGTATCATCGATTCGACCGGCGCGGGCACCGGTCTCGACGGACGCCGTGGTGTCCGCTCTGCCGGTCCTGTCATCGACAGTATCGTCCTCATCGAGGAGGTCGGTGTCATCGTCGGGCTCACCGACCCGGAGCACATAACTGATCTGCATCCCCGCGGCCAGCGCGAGTACTTTCTGAAGGTCGGCGTTGAGCAGATGTTCCACCTGATCGCGTGTCTGCGAGTCGGGGACGCAGATGATGAGGATGTTCTCGAATTGTGTGTCAGGGGTCAGATGCGCCAACAGATTCAGTTCCGCTTGTGAGGGGGAGGGGTGCATCGAGCGGAAGATATCGCAGGTGCGGTCCCAGAGCCTCTTGGCACGTCTGCGGCCGGCGAGCTTCGCATTTGTCGTCATTGCCCCTCCTCATCAGCAACCCTCGAGTTATTCACAATTCTTCTGGGATCGCACGACAAGTTTTCCACATCAATGAGGCGGATATTTTAGGAGACCCTTACTATCCACATAGTTATGCACAGAGATGTGGATAACATACGGAACCTGCAGAAATATGCCGATTTATCTGTGGTGAATACAGCGATTGGCATGATGTGAATGTGCATAACCTGAGGTTTGTCCCGATAGATGTGTGTTGGCAGACAGAGGATGACAACGGATGTGTATAACAATGTACACCCGTCGCGAGGTTATACACATCGTTTTCCACAGCTATGAACGGGGGTATCCGGCTGACCGGCTGAAACAAACATCACTGTGTTCGTTTTGACATTTCGCATTTGAGAAGCCGGGAAGAAACGGAGAAGACTGGAAGGGAAATTGAGATTGCTTCGTCTCTCAGACCGGGTATTCTGTTGTGATTGTCGTGTACGACACACCATATGGTTTTGTTTTAGAGGAGCGCCCACTATGAAGAGGACTTTTCAGCCGAATAATCGCCGTCGCCATATGAAGCACGGTTTCCGCGAGCGTATGCGCACCCGTTCGGGCCGCGCGCTCATCAACCGCCGTCGCGCGAAGGGCCGCAAGGTTCTCAGCGCCTGAGACGGCACGGCACACCGACCGGAAGACAGTCGTCATGCCATCCGGCGGCCGGGTGATGCATCCCCGGACGTCGGGGGCGGGAAGGCGGAGGTGCCGTCATGCGGCGTCTGCGGAATCATACTGAGTTTGTCGGCGTCCTGCGCCGTCACCAGCGTGTGACCAGCACCGATATCGTCGTTCATTACGCCCTCATCCCCGAAAATACGGGGAGTGAGGGCGTTTTGCGTCCCCAGGGCACTTCCGCGGTTGAGGAGAGCGGACAGAAGACGGACAATCGGATAGACGGATACCGTCATACCGGCAATATCCATCACAGCGACCACAGCGACCCCAGGGGCCACAGGGATCATAAGATCGGTCTCGCCGTTCCCAACTCGGTCGGGCATGCGGTGGTGCGCAACAGGATCAAGCGTCGTTTCCGTGTGCTCGGACGAAGGTATGAGTCATTGTTGCCCGAGGGGTGCGAGGTCATCCTCCGTGCAAAGCCGTCCGCGGCATCAGTCGGGTTCGCGAGCCTCGACAGGCAGGTCGAGAAGAGTTTTGCGAAGATTCGTCTCCGCGCCGAAAACCCGCAGACAACCCGTCGGAGTCGCGGGCAGGGCCATCCATATCGCGGGCAGGGCCGTCCGCATCACTTCGCGGATACTCCTCACGATCACCTGACGGATATGGCGCATCTGACAAATGACGCATCTGACGAATATGACGCATCTGATGAATATGGTGCATCACAGAAATGATGGATCACACTGACATTTCCCCATCCTCTCTTTCCCCACGCGGCCTTGTCCTACAAGCACTGGGCTGGTACCACCGGAAGGTCTCCGCGCTGTTCCCGGCACGGTGCAAGTATTATCCGACATGCTCGCAGTACATGGAGATCGCCGTCCGTCGTTTCGGCGCCGTCCGCGGCATCTTGCTGGGGCTCCTGCGGCTGTTGCGCTGCCAGCCGTGGTCGAAGGGCGGGATTGACGATGTGCCGCATCAGTTCTCGCTTTTCTACCGGTTTCGGTGGTCGAAGGCACATGAGGAACCGACCGTCGAGCCGATTATCACCCGCGAGCGCCAGAGCCGGATGGGCTGATACCCCAGTGTTTCACGTGAAACAATGCGATCAGACCGATGATCGGTGTGATCAGATGGATGATGGTTTATCGCCACGCGGATATCGGCCGGTTCCGATGTTTCACGTGAAACATCCGTGATCGGATTCGGCAGGAGGCTCTCATTTCTGTCTTGGGCAGGCGTTGTCGTCTGCCGCGACTGACACAATTCAGAAGGCGATCAGAGGATCGGGACGGCAGCCCGTCTCGCGCGTCCGTCCGTCGCCCGCAATCCTAAACCCCAGAGGAGAAGGCTGATGGGCTTCGTCAATTTCTTCTACACGCTGCTGTACCCGCTGGAGTGGCTGATCTCTTGGGTGATGTGGCTGTGGCACTGGTTCTTCGTCAACGTCCTGCGCATGCCCGACGGGTCGTCGTTCGCCTGGTGCCTCGCCATCATCTTCCTCACCTTCACCTTCCGTGCGGCCATCACCCCGCTCTTCGCGCGCCAGATGCGTTCGATGAACAAGATGCAGGCCATCCAGCCCGAGATGCAGAAGATCCAGAAAAAATACAAAGGCAAGACCGATGCCGCCAGCCGCGAGGCCATGAGCCGCGAGACGATGAAGCTCTACCGGGAGAACAACGTCAGCCCCACCTCCTCCTGCCTGCCCTCGCTCGTACAGGCACCGGTGTTTATGGCCCTCTACAACGTGCTCTACAAGCTCTCCTCCATCGCCACCGGAAAAGAAGGCGAGATCGGCGCGTTCACCAAACCAGTCGCCAAAGAGATCGAGAACACCGTCTTCATCAACGTCAAGCTCTCCGACCTCTTCAACCAGACGCAGGGTGCCGGAAAATGGACGATCGGCATCTTCGTCGCGCTCATGTGTCTGACCATGTGGTTCCAGCAGTTCTACAACATGCGCGTCAACATGCCGGAGGCCGCCAAACAGGGCCAGCAGTGGCGGATGCAGCAGTCGATGACCTACATCTTCCCGATTATGTACATCTTCTCCGGCATCATCGCCCCGTTCGGCGTGTTGCTGTACTGGCTGACGAACAATCTGTGGACCATCGGACAGACCATCTGGCAGATCCACAATTTCCCGACCGCGGGTTCCAAGGCGGCCATCCGCAAGGAGAAGCGCGACCATGACCGCGAGGAGGAGCGCCGCAAGAAGGAGGACCTGCCTTCGATCGAGGAAGAGGCCCTTGAAAAGGCCCGTCAGGAGAAGCTGGACCGCGAGAAGAACGGTTTCCAGCGCAAGCAGCCGGTGCGTAAGAAGAACCGTCGCCGGAAGTAAACCGCCCCGGGGAAACGGTCTCGGGCAAGCTGCTTCGGGCAGACCGGGCGGAAGCGCGGCAGGCGCGGCTGGGCGGGCCGGACGTGTGCGACTTCTGCCGCATACCGCTCCGGTGGCTCGGATCGATGCGGCAGAAGCGGCGGTATACTAAGAAAAGAACCGCTCCGGGCGGATCGCGGGGACATCAGCACCGATGACCGACGAGGAACCTGGATAGGTCCTCTAATGACAGACTTTCCCGGAACAGCCTCAGGCTCCTCGCAAATCTGAGTATCCGGGACGGACGTCAATGGCACGTGCCGCGAGACACGTGCCATTTTGTTCCCGATATCTGTTCCCATCGATATTTGTTCCCGATATTTGTTCCGATATCACGAAAATTTCTCGTGTTTTCTTGTGTCTCATGTGTTGTCTTGTGTCTCCTGTCTTGTATCTCCTGAAATTTCGGGCTATAGGACAGAAAGTTATTGATTTAGGATCGGTTTTATCGTCAACCTTTTCATATTCTTTATTCCTGTTTCTTCTCATTGAGCGGAGTCGGGGTAGCGGGTTTGTGTGTGAAAGTCACTCCACTGGATGCCCGTCCCCCAGCCGGGCAGGTAGTCCGCGTCGCCCTCTGGGGAAGTTGGTTTTGGCCTTTGAAGCATGTCTTTGATCCGCGGGAGTGGGCGGCCTGAGTGTTTCCAGCACATCCACTCGCAGGCTCTCATCATGTGGGCTTCCGGCATACCCCGGTGGGCGCGGAGCATGTTCTTGATCGGTGAGTTGATGCCGCCTTCAAGCATGTTGGAAGTGCAGGGCAGGACTTTCACGCCACACGCCTGAACAAGCGTGGGATCAAGGAAACAGGAAAGCTCACCATTGTGGGAGAGCCTGGCCAGACGCGTGAAGCAGCGGCGCACCCGCTTGTGTGTCCAATCCTTGTACGGCCTGCCGGTCGCCTCTGAAATGTACGTGGACTTCTCACCCACCCACACACGCCACCTCTCATACCAGGAGCCCAGTGCCACGAGCATCTTCCGGGCTGCCTGCCGCTCACCTACCGTGGCGAGCATGCGCGTAATCTCTTTCAACTCCCTTCCCGCCGGGGTCTGCGGGTGGAGTGCGAGATCCGTCCTACAGTCCCTCCTCACATGTTCCAGACACCGCTGGGAGCGGCAGCCCGGCCAGGCTGTTTGTACCGCTGTGGGCAGGCCTCTCATCCCGTCGGAGACGAGAAGCAGGGGCTGCCTGTAGAGGCGGGTGATCTGATCAAAGAGAGCCATGTAATCCCGTGCGTTTTCACTCTCACACCACCGCCAAGCAAGCACATGCCCGGTTATCCCATCACAGCAGACGAGGAGGCAATGTTCGCGGCCTACATAGGTGCCGTCCGCCATCACCACCGGGTGAGGCAAGCCGTCGGGAACGATGTATGGCTGGAGAGACCAGCACCAGGAGGTACGCCGGCGGAAAGCCCGGGCTGCAGAAGGCTTCTCACCCTGCCTGCCCTCTTCGAGAAGCCAGGTGAGGAAAGCGGAGAGCTGCGCCCGCACGCTCTTTCCGCCCTCCCTAAAACCGGAGGTGAGCTGGCAGTGAGAACACTGCCAGCGTTGCCGCCCGTAGCGGTCCCTCCCGTTCTTCCTCATCGGCCGTCCGCAGACGGGGCAGGCTTTCGCATGATGTGAGCGTGTTCCCATAAGCCAATGGAACACGCAATAAAACGAGGAAAAGAAGCCCAAAAGATAGACAAAATATCTTTAATAGGCCTGGAGCCCCACTCTCATATGGTCTAACCGGCAACAAAATCAATAACTTTGCGTCCTATATCCCGAAATTTCTTGTGTCTCCTGATATTTCGGTTTCTTGGTGTTTTGTTCTCCCCTGATATTTCGTCAGCATAAAGCTCCTTATCACCGGTCGTGTAATTTCGTCTCCCCCCGGTCTGAATTGCGCCCCGAAAGCTGGACCACCTAACCGGTGGCCCACGATCGGAGGAAAACCATGGGACAGGCCCATTGCAGGACATATTCCGAGGAGACCAGGAGAAGGGCCGTCGAGCTGATCAGGCTCGGCGCCGGGAAGAAACTGATCGCCTCGCTCCTTGCCATTCCCGTCTACACGGCGAGGGACCGGATACGTCTCCACGGGAGCGAGGAGGATGGGGCCCCTGTGGCAGGCGGCGGCTATGACTGGCAGACCCGGGTGGACGCCGCCCGGGACCATGTGGAGGGCGGGCTGACCCTCGCCGCCGTCATGAAGAAATACCGCATCGGCAGTGACCGGACCCTCAAGCACTGGTGCCGCCTGTACAGGATGGGAGGACCGCAGGCCCTCATCCCCCGGCGGGGCGGCAGGCCCAGGGGCTCGCGCAACCACGAGCCCGCCCGGGTGCGCAGGCTCGAGGGGGGAGAACGAGTATCTGAGGGCGAGGGCGGCGTACCCGGGATAAACCCCGATGCCCCGCGGGGAGTGGATGCTCGCGGCGGCGCAAGAGCCTGACCGTGCGCTCCCTCGCAGGGCGTTTCAGACTGCGCCTGTTGCTGCGGGCGGCCGGCCTGGCCCGCCCCGCCTGCTTCTATGACATCTCGCACCCCGCCCGCCTGGCCCGCCCCGACCCCGGCCCGCCGGTGAGGAGGATCTGGGACCGCAGCCCCGACGGGTGCGGGCACCGGCGGACCCGCATGGCGCTCGTCCATGAGTGTGGGCAGAGAGTATCCGCCAGGAGCGTGCTCAAGGTGATGAGACGGCTGGGATTGTGCTGCCGGATCCGCGGGAAGAACCCGTGGAAGCGTTACAGCTCGTACAGGGGAACGTCCTGCGGCCCCGTGCCCGA
>JAXGWH010000028.1:0-16369 GCA_040773385.1 Aeriscardovia sp.
AAAAAGAGAGATCGAGTCGAGCATTTGGAGGAATTGAGGCGGATCTGAACGAGAGATGTCTGCGATAAAGGCGGTGGTGTGATGGGCTTCTATCTGTTTCTGGGAAGTATTTATCTGGTCCTGATGACCGCTGACGACTGGGGAGGGCCCCACTGGCTCGTCATGGTCGGGGAGGGGTTGGGCTGGCTGTGCCTGATTGCCGGCGCCTGCGCGGGCATCTGGGCCATGACACATTCGCGATACTACAAATAGTGAGCGGCCTCGCCTCGTTATCGCCGATTTGAAAAAAGAGGCTTGGCGATGCCTCGATTACCGTTGGCGCTATCGTGGGACAGGCTACACGGGCACTCGGTGAGGAGGACGGCCATGACAGACAGCGATCGCGAGGATCTCGACAATCAGCATCAACATCAGGATCATGCCGGTCAGCTTCCGAAGGAGGGGCAGAATCCTTCCGTCTTCCAGGATTCTGCGGAGGGGGATGTGCAGGATTCTGCGGATGCGCGGGACATCGCCGATTCTGAGAAAACTGGCGCGGTGTCGCGGCCGGCGCTGCATTCGTCCACGAAGAGCCGCACGTATTTCGCCGGGCCCGTCACCATGCGCGGGTCGATGATCCCCGGCCAGCCCACCTCCCAGTGGCTCACCGAGCAGCCTGCCGGGCGCGGCGACGTCTCGTGGCTGCATGAGGACCCGTGGCGCGTGATGCGCATGCAGGCCGAGTTCGTCGACGGCTTCTCCGCGCTCGCCGAGCTCGGGCCGGCCGTCTGCGTGTTCGGCTCGGCGCGCGTCAAGCCGAACGACCCGTTCTATACAACCGCCAACCGTGTCGGCACGCTGCTCGCCCAGCACCACGTGGCGGTGATCACCGGCGGCGGCCCGGGCATCATGGAGGCCGCGAACAAAGGTGCCGCGCAGGCCGGCGGCGTCTCCGTGGGGCTCGGGATCGAGCTGCCGCACGAGAAGGGCCTCAACGACTACGTCAATCTCGGCATGAACTTCCGCTACTTCTTCGTGCGCAAGACCATGTTCGAGAAGTATTCGCAGGGAATCATCGTCTGCCCGGGCGGTTTTGGCACGCTCGACGAGCTGTTCGAGGTGCTCACGCTCGTCCAGACGCACAAGGTGCGCCGCGAGCCGATCGTCCTCATCGGCAAAGACTACTGGGACGGCCTGTTCGACTGGATCGAGACCACGCTCGTGGACCACAAGATGGTCAGCCCCCTCGACCGCTCGCTCATGCTCGTCACCGACGACCCGGCCGACGCGGTGCGCCAGGCAACCCAGATCATCGACGAGGAGCGCGGACAGGCGTGGGAGCTTGGCGAGGACCGGTAATCCGGCGGAAAACCGGTGATATCTCACGAATCCCGATCACGAAACCTGACGGCATATCGGAAATTCGGTGAAATGCGGTGAGAGGAAACGATGTCGGGCTGGACGGCACGCCATCTGCGGGAGGGGATCAGCGTCTCCGGTCTTTCATCGCCGGTCTTTGATGCCGCGGACGAGTGACGGCACGAGCGAGAGCTCGTAGAACAGGGCGACCACCCCGGCACAGGCGGCGAAGAACTGCTCGGTGAGCACGTCGATCACCGGGTCGGTGGCCGGGTCGAAGAGCCAGTAGTTGTTGTGGAAGAACAGGTGGTGGAAGCCGACGAACAGCGCGTCGAAGTTTGCCACGCCGACCACCGCCAGCACCACGAACAGCACCATGAGCCCCACGGTCCCGCCCAGGGTGGGTCGGATCGCCCTGAGTTTTTGTGAGACGGCCGCGATGATCCACACGACCAGACAGGCGGCAAAAATCCCGACCGCCGTCCAGAACAGAGGCCTGCACTGGGCGAAATGGATGGCCGCATGCGGTGAGGTCGGGAAATCCGACATTTTCAGCCGTCCCACCCACGGCAGGAACAGGTAGGCCATCAGCTGGTCATAATTGTGCATGATCGTGGCAGGGGAGAGACCCACGATCGCATCGGTGTGCTGCAGGGCGATGCTCGCACGCAGCAGCGGCCAGGACAGCGGGATCATGAGGGTGATCGCGCCAGAGAGCGAGAAGAGGAACCGGTAGATGAAGACGACGATCCGCGCCCACAGCGGACGGTGCGCCGCCGTCATCTTCACAGCCCCTGCAGCTGTCGTATTCTCAGTCTTGGTGGTCGTCATTTTTTCGGTCCCGGTTTTTCGGCCTCGGTGGTCGTCATTTTTTCAACCCCAGCAGAAGACCCGTGCCGATGGGCAGAAGGACCGAATCGAAGCGGTCGTCGTTCTGCAGGTCGGCGAGCAGGGAGCGCATGGCCACGGTCTTTTCCCCGCGGTCGACCTTCATCGCCACACCGCCCGCAGTGTTGCCGGCGCTCGCCAGCGCGTCGGTGAGCAGCAGCAGGCCGTTGCGGCGCAGGAGCGTCGCGGCGGCGGAGGCAGCCGGACGGTAGTTGCCCGCCTGGCCTGAGACGATGAGGGCGTCGTAGCTGCCGGGGGTCAGACGGTCGAGATAAGTCTTCGGGTCCGCCTCGACCACGCGCAGACGTGCCTGCGTTTGTGCCGACTGCGTCATCGGCAGGAGGAGTTTCTTCAGGTCGCGTGCGGAGCCCTGCCGGCACACGACGGTGAGCGTGGCGGAACCTGTCCCGGCGAGCGTGGCATACAGTGCGGCGGCGGTATCCTGGTCGTCATCGCAGACGAGAATGACGTTTCGCGCGTCCACAGCCTGCAGTTCGAGACGCAGGAAGAGCGTCTGGCTGGCGGGATGGTCCAGCTCGTCGCCGGCACTGTGGCGCAGAAGGCGCGCGGTGCGGGCAGGAAGCCCCTGTACGGCGCGGTCGCCCTGCCGGGCGGCTGCCTCGGTGTATTCCCAGTTCCTCGCGAGGATGTCATATTCACTCTGTCGCACGCTCCTACTGTACCTGAGCCACTGTGTCTGATGGTCCGTGCTGTTCAGTGTTGTTTATTGCCTTTCATCGGAGATTTAGACTTGTTCGCATGACGATCGGAAAGACGCATCCTGCGACGACTTCGCATGGAGACGGCCATCGTGATCCCCGGCGTGATCCGGATTCATTCGATGAGCGGGTCTATGCCGTCATCCGTCAGATTCCACGGGGGAAGGTGGCGACCTACGGCCAGATCGCACGGCTTGTCGGAGCGCCGCGCATGGCGAGGTTCGTCGGATTCGCCCTGCACCGCAACCCGTATGAGGGGGAGGTTCCCTGCCACCGCGTGGTGTTCGCCGACGGCAGTCTCGCGCCCGGATTCGCGTTCGGTGGCCCCGGCGAGCAGCGACGGCGCCTCGAGCGAGAGGGTGTGACGTTCCTGGACGGCACAGGATCCCACGGTACGGACCGGGTCGATCTCGCCGTCTGCCAGTGGTAAGGCAGGACGCATGTCACCTTTCCTCGATCAGGCTCGCACGTCCGGCCTCGTCGATGCTGACGCGTTGTTCCTCCTCGAGCCATGACAGCCGTGCAAGCACCTTGCCCGCAGAAAGCCCGGGGTGGCAGGGCAGCAGGGCGGCATACAGCTGCGAGGCGTTCTGGCGTCTCGGCCGCAGAAGATCGATGATCGCTTGCGTCAGCCCGTCCTTGCGCCCGCTGCCGGATGACAGGCCCGAAGCGGAAGGACGGGCGGTATCTGATGCGTCGTCTGGACCAGACGCGCGGTCTGTGCTGGACGCATGGTCTGTACCGGACATGCGGCCTGTACCGGACACGCGGTCTGTATCGGTCGGACGGCCTGAGCCGGATGTGTGATCTGCATCGGTCGGGCCGCCGGGGACAAGGGCCGGGACTGCGGAAAAGGAGGCGTGGTCAGGGACCCCGGCACCGATCACGCGTGCCCGGGCATGTGCGCGCCGCAGCCTCGACTGTTCCAGCCTGGCAGCCGTCATCCCCTCCTCAATCAGCGTGGGAAGCATGTCGACGCGGGTGAGCACATCGGGGCGCGTCTCCGGAGGCAGCCGCAGTTGTGTGTTGCACCCGCCGCTGGCCGGATCGGTGACCGGGCCGGGCACGACGATGACAGGACGGCCGGTTTTCCGTGCCCAGGCCGCGGTGTTGAGCGCACCCGAACGGAAACGCGCCTGGGTGACGAGCACGGCGTCGGAGAGCGCGGCGATGAGCCGGTTTCGCTCAAGAAAGCGGTAGGAGCGCGGGACGACCCACGGCGGCAGCTCGCTGACGAGCGCGCCCCCGGTCCGAACGATCTGCGCGAAAAGCGGCAGATTGCGTGCCGGTCCTGTCGTGTCGAGCCCGCCGGCGAAGACGGCGATACTGGGATAACCGATGTCTGCCACGGCGCGGTTGGCCTGCCCGTCGACCCCCATCGCCCCTCCGGTGACCACCACGTAACCCGAGGCGGCGGCGGTCCGGGCGCAGTCGGCGGTCACGCCCAGACCGTAGCTGCTCGCCTGGCGTGAGCCGACGATGGCAAGAGCGGCGTCATCCAACAGATCCGGTTCGCCTTCCACCCACAGGCACAGCGGCGGGGCGGATGTGTCATCCTGCTCACGGTCTGTGTCCGTGGCGGTCGGATACAGATCGCCCAATTTTTGGCCCGGCCAGCAGGGCCCGTCCGGATACAGCAGATGGTACCGGCCCTCGCGCGTGTACAACCTCCAGAGACGTTCCTCGTCGGGGTGGGGAGGAGCTGGTGGGGCGGATGCCGGTGCTGATGCGCGTGTCAGGATATCCTCCATGTGCGCAGCCCACACAAGCACGCGCGCGGTGACGATTCTGCCCAGGGCAGGAGGGATTGGTGGACGGACGTCGTCGGATGACACGTCACCGGGTGATCCGGCTTTACCGGGCAATCCGGCATTGTCAGGAAGCAACGGGATGTCTGCCGGCGCGGGACCGATGAGACCGGCGGCGGACAGGCGCCCGAGCACGAGACGCGGCAATCCCGACCCGAGCGCCGCGTCGAGGCGGCCGGACCGGTCGGCGATGTCCCGCAGCCGCACGGCAAGCCGGGCCAACCGGTCCAACAGTTCCTGCGGGGACAGGCATGGCCGGTTCCGGGGGTCCGGGTACACAAGCAGGGCGAGAAACAGATCCGGGCCATCCGCGATCTGGGCGAGCTGCGCCCAACGGACCTGCCGGAGCTGCTCGCGGGAGAGTCCGTTTGACTGTGCGGAGGATTCCGCAGTCGTTGTTGCCATGATTTCTCACTTTCTTCTCGCGCGGAGCATGAGCGCCTCCGCCACCTCGTCCTCGCCGGGGCTGGTGAGCCCGGCAAGGTCGGCGATCGTCCACGCCAGCCGCAGCGCGCGGTCCGCCCCGCGCATGCTCAGTCGGTGCGTCGAGACACCCTTCTGGATAGGCCGGAGCGCTTTCCTGCCGGTGTGCCCGCGCAGCCAGGAGCCAGAAGCCTGCGCGTTCGACGTCCACCCGCTCTGCCGGAAACGCTCGCGGGCCGTCTGCCGTGCCTGTCCCACACGCCTGCGGACGGCCGCGCTGGATTCGGCTCCTGCGGCCCCGCGTGCGGGCAGCGCCGAGAGCGGCGGCACCTCGATCTGGATGTCGATCCGGTCGAGCAGCGGACCGGACAGCCGCGACCAGTACCGCCTTTTCTGTTGGACGGTGCAGGTGCACAGGTGCCCGTCACCCCAGTCATTGCCGCACGGGCAGGGGTTCGCCGCCATCACCAGCAGGAACCGCGCGGGGTAGACGGTCACCGCCTTCGACCGTGCGAGGACAACCTCACCGGTCTCCATCGGCTCGCGCAGCGCCTGCAGCGCCCCGGCGGCGAACTCCGGCGCCTCGTCGAGGAAGAGCACGCCCAGGTGCGCCCGTGTGATGGCCCCGGGCGCGGCCGTGCCCGCGCCGCCGCCCACCAGCGCGCTCGCCGAGGAGGTATGGTGCGGTGCCTCGAACGGCGGGATCCGGCTCATCCCGTAGCGGGGGAGCGTGCCGCAGATGGAGCGGATCGAGGCCACCTCCAGCCGTCCAGCCTCGTCCAGCGGCGGCAGCAGACCCGGCAGTGCGCGGGCCAGGAGTGATTTTCCCGCCCCGGGCGGGCCGGTCATGAGCAGATGGTGTCCTCCTGCGGCGGCGATCTCCAGCGCCCTCTTCGCCTCCTCCTGGCCGATGATGTCGGAAAGGTCCGTCACCTCCTGGCGGCCCGTCTGGCATCGTGTGGCCTGCAGGTCTGTCCGTGCGTTTCCTGTCAGGCCCGCATCCCGGCCCGAGGCGTCCCTCATCCGTGTGACCGGTGCCTTCCGGCCCGGCCTGCCGCCCAGACGTGCGACGGCATCCGCGAGACCCGTCACCGGCACGTAGTCCGGACCGGGCACCATCCTCGCCTCCTCAAGATTGCCGGCCGGGACCACCACCGTGGTGACCCCGCGCGAACGCGCGTCGAGAAGACACGGCAGCAACCCTGTGACCGGCAGCACCGCACCGTCGAGGTTCAGCTCGCCCAGCACGAGCACGTCCGACAGATCCCGTGAAAGCCAGCGTCCCGCGGCCAGCACGGCGAGCGCGATCGCGAGATCGTATGACGTGCCGTGTTTGGGGACGGAGGCGGGCGCGAGGTTGACCGTCACGCGTGTTTGCGGCCACGGGTAGCCGGCGGCCGTCACAGCGGAACGGACGCGCTCGCGTGCCTCGGCGAGCGAGGTGTCGGGCAGACCGATGAGCGTGAACGCCGGCAACCCCTGTGAGACGAACGCCTCCACCATCACCGGCTCGGCGCGCAGCCCTGTCAGACCGGAGCAGAGGGCCGTTCCCACCCGCATCAGAACGCGCCTTCCCGGTAGTCGAGCAGCACGCGCCCTCCCCGGACGATGAGCGAGGAGACGTCGAAGCGCACGGGGCGGCCTTCTCCGGGATTGTCCGCGAGCCATTGCCGTGCGGCGAGGCGAAGATGATGCTGTTTGTCGGCCGTCACCGCCTGGGCGGGAAGCCCTGTGGCCAGGCTCGCCCGCGTCTTGACCTCCACCCCGGCGATCACGCCCGCGGGGGTGAGGGCGACGATGTCCAGCTCGCCGTAGCGTGTGCGGAAGTTGCGGGCGAGGATCGTCCAGCCGTGCTGGCGCAGGATTTCTGCGGTGTAGTCCTCCCCAAGGCGACCGAGCCGGGCGGGGGAGCGGAAGGCGAGGATCATTTTGCCGGCGATTCGGGCGGATCGTGGCGTCTGGTCGGCCGGGTCCCTCAGCGCCGTCAGAGGGCGGGTCCCATTCGTCTTGAGCATCTGCCGCGTCTGTGGTGTCTGTGGTGTCTGTGGTGTCTGTGGTGTCCGCGCGGATGCCGCGGCCGGCCCGGCGACTGTCCGCCGGTCGTGGCGGTCGCTCCTTGTGGCGCGTTCCGGTCGTTTTTCGAGTACTGCTGTCGTCATCATCGTTCCTCCTGGTGGTGTCCGGGTCTGTCATGCCGGCGTCTGAGCGGTGGCGGGTGTGGCCGCGCCGTCTGGTGTGATCACCGGTGCCCTTTGCCCTTCCAGACAACATCGGAGGATGGCGGGCTTCAATCTCACAGACCGATTGTGGAAAACTGGGATTGTCCGCAGTGACGGACCGCGGTCCCCAGGCTGATTGTCAGAAGACCGATCATCGGAAGGCCGATCATCGGAAGGTCGATCATCAGAAGACCGATTGCCGGAAGACACAGAAAAGAAGACATAGAAAGGATGTGTCGTCAGACAGGCGGCAGAATGAGCGCAGAGACGAACAGCCGGGTGCAGAATGGGAGGAACGAAGGAGGCGGACAGATGACGGATCACAGGACGATGGAACGTGACGGCGCGCAGCACAGTGACGGTGTGCAGAACGGTGACAATCACAACAGTGGCAGCGTGCAGAAAAATGACACTGCGCGGAACACTGACCGCGTGCGGAACAGCGATGGTGCGCGGAAAAGCGCGGGAAGATCCGCGGCACCGGCACCGCAGGGCCTGGCAGCCGCGTTCGCCGGAGTGGACGAGGCCGGCCAGTTCCTGCCGATCGATGAGAACTGGAAGCAGGAGCGCGCCCGATGGAACCACGACATCCAGTCCGGGCGGCTCAAGGCCGAGGATCCGGAGGACCTCGTCGTCTCGCACTACTTCGTGCTGCAGGAGCAGGCGTTCGCCCTCGTCAAAGGCGAGGATGACTGGATCGCCAACGCGGCCAACCTCTCCAGTCTGCTGTTCAACAACATCGATGACATAAGCTTCGCCGGCGTATACAGGCTTGCGGGCGGGCAGCTCGTGCTCGGCCCGTTCATGGGAAAGCCCGCCTGCGTGCGGATCCCCGTAGGGCAGGGCGTGTGCGGGGTGACCGCGCAGAAGCGGTCCGCCACCCTCGTGCCGGATGTGCGGCAGTTCCCCGGCCATATCGCCTGTGACCCGGCCTCCCGCAGCGAGGTCGTCGTGCCGATCTTTGACAAAAATGCGGCGCTGTGGGGTGTGTTCGATTTCGACTCGCCCAAGACCGGCCGTTTCGCCCAGACCGACGTCACCTGGCTCTCACGACTGGCCGACGTACTCTTCCACCACGAGTGACGGCTGCCCTTTCATACGGTGTTGGATGCCGTTGCCGGGCTGAGATTGCAACGCCGATGGGACGGGACGACTATTCCCGCGCTCATTACTTGAGCAGCGCGGTCATGCGTCCCAGCTCGAGCTCGATGGAGACGCCGCGGCGCTCGTAGTCGGGCTGGGCGGGGGTGTCGGCCATGCAGGCGCGCACGAACTCGCCGGCGATGTCGGCGGACTCGGCCACGCTCCGGCCGGTCAGCAGCGCGGCCGAGAGCGCCGAGGCGACCGCGTCGCCGGTTCCGTGGAGCATGAACGGCAGCTTCGTATGCGCCTGCTCCGTGATGCTGACACCGGCGGGTGATGCCCCGTCCGCAGGGGCGGCGGAGGCGACGATGTTGCGCAGCGTGCCGTCGCCGCGGTCGATGCCCTTGAGCACCACGTTCTTTGCGCCCATCCCGAGGAGCGCGTCGATCAGATCATGGATCTGCTTCTCGTCCGGGTCGGTGCCGGCGTAAGGGATGCCGGTGAGCAGCGAGGCCTCGGTGAGGTTGGGCATGAGCACGTCCGCGCCGGGAACGAGGCGCTTGACCGCCTCGCACATCTCCTGCGTGTATGTGGGGTACATGGAACCGTTGTCGCCCATCACCGGGTCCACGAGACGCAGGGCCGCGGGATAGTCGCGGTAGAGGCGTTCGATGATCCCCACCTGCTGTGCCGAGCCGAGGAAGCCGGAGTAGACCGCGTCGACGGAGTTGCCGATCTTTTTCCACGCGTCCAGATACCCGGTGAGAAAGTCCGTCGTATCAAGGCTGACGAACTGCGGGAAGAGCGTGTGCGAGCTGAACAGCGCTGTGGGCACGGGCTCCACGTCGCAGCCTGCCGCCGAGAGGATCGGCAGCGCGCAGGTGAGCGAGCAGTCGCCGATGCCGCACATGTCATGCACCGCCGCCACGCGCGGGATGACGCCCTTCGTGCGGTGGAAGAGGACGGGGGAGGAGGGGTGGTTCTGTGTCCGTGGTGTGTCTGTGCTGTCCATTCTGATCCTCCCTGCGGGTGGTCCGGTATCTGTCCCCGGTCCGGCACATCGTTGCGATGACATGATGTCTGTTCCGACTGTACGTGCGGGCGTGGCCGGGCCGCGATGATCCTGGACGGTTAAGCTGGTGGGCGGGAAGGATGCGCGGAGCATTCCGCCTGTCGCAATTGTCACAGTGTCCACCGGGGGACGCCGACACAGCGCCGTCCGGGATCCATGGGGAGGATTCATGAGCGAGACATCACAGAACGGGCCGATCCGTGTCGGCGTCATCGGGGCGACCGGCATGGCCGGCAGTGCCATCTATAAGGCCGCCAAGGCCGCGGGCATGAAAGTGACCGCCATCGTGCGCAACGAGCAGGAGGCGAAGGATCTGCTCGGGCAGGACGCCGATGTGCTCGTGCGCGACTCGTTCGCTCTGCATGTGGGCGACATCGTGCACTTCGACGTGCTCGTCAACGCCATCAACTTCCCCAACAAATACGCCTACCGGCATGTGACGTTCACCCACCACCTCGTCACACAGGTGGAGCAGAAGCCGCTCGACTACGTGCCCCGCGACCTGCGGACTAGTCCACGCCTGTTCTTCATCCTCGGCGCCGGCTCGCTGTTGACCGGCGAGGGCGACGCGCGCCATCTCGTGGTGGAGGACCTCGCCAAGCTGCCGGACGCGGACAAGTTCATCAACACGCCGCGCAAACAGCTGGAGGAGCTTGAATATCTGCGCACCGTGCGCGATGTGAGCTGGGTGGGTGTGTCCCCGTCGCTCGACTTTCACGCCGGTCCGGCGACGGACTACATCGAGGGCGACGACACGCTCCTGTTCGGCTCAGACGACAAGTCGGAGGTCACCTCCGGCACGCTCGCGCGGGCGGTGGTCGAGGAGATCGCCTGTCCGCGCCGCCAGAACCGTCGCTTCACCGTCTGTGACAAGTAATCCGCAGTAATCCAGCACTTCGCAGCCACCCGAACCGATCCGTGCACAGGCGGCCGATCGGAACGATCATCAGTCCGAGATCATCGACACGATAAGGAAAGAGCATCATGACGCTTCTTCTCAGCTCCCATGTCCCCGGCCTCTACGTGGAGGACCACAGCGTGAGCGTCCCCGTCGACTGGCGCGGCGTCGACCCCCACGACCAGAAACAGGTGGACGCGGCCATTTCCAAGGGCTCGCTCAGCTTCTTCTACCGGGTGGTGACCTCCCCGGCCAACCAGCACCGTGACGACCTGCCCCTGCTCGTCTTCTTCCAGGGCGGACCGGGCGGCAAATCCCCGCGCCCGCTCAACCCCTCCTCGGACGGCTGGATCGGCGAGGCGATCAGGCATTTCCGCGTGATCCTGCCCGACCAGCGCGGCACAGGGCGCTCCTCCGCCGTCACCCCGCGCGTGATCGACCGCATCGGCGCCGAGGGCTTCGAGGGCGTGACGGGCGCGCGCGGCCAGGCCGACTACCTGCACCGCTTCTTCGCCGATTCTATCGTGCGCGACATGGAATACATGCGCGTCCACGAGTTCGGCGGCCGGCGCTGGGCGAGCGAGGGCCAGTCGTACGGCGGGTTCATCACCCTCAGCTACCTGTCCACGTTCCCCGAGGCGTTCGTCGCCTGCTTCACCACCGGCGGCATCGCCTCCCTGCCCGCCGACGCGGACACGCTCTACGCGCACACCTTCAACAAGCTCATGATGAAGATGCGCATTTTCTACGACCGCTATCCCCAGGACGAGAAGATCCTCGCCGACATCGCCGACCGGTTCTCACAGGGCGACGTGCGCCTTCCCAACGGCGACCCCGCCACCGTGGGGCGCCTGCAGAACCTGGGCTCCGGATTCGGCATGAAGCCCGGTTTCGAGCGTGTGCACTGGCTGCTCGACGACGCCTTCGACGGCGACGGCCATCTCACCCCCGGCTTCCTGCAGGGCCTGCAGACCATGACCGGCTCGGCCGGCGACGAGCTGTACTGGACGCTGCAGGAGGGCATCTACCAGGACGGCGGCGAGTCCGGCACCACCACGCCGACCAACTGGGCCGCGCAGCGCGAATGCCGGCGCCACCCGCAGATGGCGGCAGACGCCCGCCCGCTCATGCTCACCGGCGAGATGGCCTTCCCGTGGATGTTCGAGCAGGACAGCACGCTCAAACCGTTCCGCGCGGCCGAGGAGCTGCTGCAGGAGGACTCGCACTGGGACAAGGTGTACGACCTCGACCGGCTCAAGGCCAACACCGTGCCCGTGCAGGCCGCCGTCTACCAGGAGGACATGTACGTGCCCTGCGAGCTGAGCCTGCGGACCCTCGCGGGCCTTAGAAACTCGCACGCCTGGGTGACCAACGAGTTCCAGCATGACGGCGTGCATGGCGACGTCGTGTTCCGTCATCTGCTACGCGAGGCGTCCGAGCGAGGCGACCTGGCTGAGATCGGTCTGTGAACCTGCCCGTCAATCCTGTCTGTGGGAGCGGGCCGAACAGAATCCCATGGGCGGCCCTCCCGTCCTCCGACTGGTTTGACCGGGTGTCCTGTCGCACGGCCGGGAGAGCAGAGGGCGGCCGGGCCTGAGGTTTCCCGTCCCCACTAGGGTGGGGCCTATGGCTTTGACTATCGGAATCGTCGGTCTGCCCAATGTGGGCAAATCAACCCTCTTTAATGCGCTGACTAAGAACAACGCGCTCGCGGCGAATTATCCGTTCGCCACCATCGACCCGAACACGGGCGTGGTGAACCTGCCCGACGAGCGGTTGGAGAAGCTCGCCCCGCTCGTCGGCACCGACAAGATCGTGCACGCCACCGTCTCGTTCGTCGACATCGCCGGCATCGTCAAGGGCGCGTCGAAGGGCGAGGGCCTGGGCAACCAGTTCCTCGCCAACATCCGCGAGGCGAACGCGATCTGCGAGGTCACGCGCGTGTTCAAGGACCCGGACATCGTGCGCGACGACCAGACCATGGCGGCGGGCGGCAAGCTCGTCGACCCAGCCAGCGACATCGACACCATCAACACCGAGCTCATGCTCGCCGATCTGCAGACCATCGAGAAGGCTCTGCCGCGCCTGGCCAAAGACCTGCGCGGCGGCAAGATCAAGCAGGCCTATTACGACGCGGTGATGAAGGCCAAGAGCACGCTTGAGGCGGGGGAGACCATTTTCCACGCCGACGCGGCCGGCAAGCTCGACAAGGACGACCTGTTCGACCTGCACCTGCTCTCCGCCAAGCCGTTCATCTACGTGTTCAACGTCGACGACGACCAGCTGCACGACGAGGCGCTGCACAAGCAGTTGCAGGATCTCGTGGCCCCCGCCCCGGCGCTGTTCATCAACGCCGACTTCGAGGCCCAGCTCAACGACCCCGGCCTCTCCGCGCAGGACGTGAAGGACATGCTCGACGCCGACGGGCTCACGGAGTCCGGCCTCGACCAGCTGGCGCGCGTCGGTTTCGACACGCTCGGTCTGCAGACGTTCCTCACTGCCGGCCCCAAGGAGGTCCACGCGTGGACCATCCACAAGGGCTGGACCGCCCCGCAGGCGGCCGGCGTCATCCACTCCGACTTCGAGAAGGGCTTCATCAAGGCGGAGATCGTCAAATACGATGATCTCATCTCGCTCGGCTCCTATGAGAAGGTCAAGGAGGCCGGCAAGGTGCACCTGGAGGGCAAGGACTACGTGATGCAGGACGGCGATATCGCCGAGTTCCGCTTCAACGTGTAAAACCCAGTGATTCCAACGCCTCCCGGCTGTGTCAATGTGTGTCAAACGGGTTGGACACGCCGTGTTTGTGTCACGCCTGTGTCACGACACGCCGTATTCCGTGAAACCACTTCCATCAACCACTGCGGGCATCATCCACACCCATCTCACGGGTACGCCGTCCCACGTCAACCCGAATTCCCACGACCCCGACAGCATGCTGAACCCTGGTTGGAAACTCCCTGAGAATTGACAGATCGGGGAGGGGGTAGTTTTTTGCTCTAGGATCAATCATCCTGAAAATCAGTGGGTCGAGGGGGAAAAGTGGATTGCACATGAAACCAGTCAGGAAAACCATCACCGCGTTTGCCGCCGTCATAGTCGCGGCCGCCACCATGCTCGCCGGAGCGAGCACTGCCATGGCGGCGAACACCGCGGATCCGGGATACCCTGAGATCAGCAATGTGAAGGTCTCGGATGTCGGTGCGCACACGGCGAATGTGTCATTTGATTATGACCTCACACCTCTCGGTCAAAGTGTTATCTCCAATATCAAGAACGTGTGTTTCGTTGTTGACGTGCAGCGGTTCACCGACATCACCCTGATCTCCGATCCCACATGGGGACAAGGCGCTAATAAGATGACGTACGCGTGCACGGGTGGCACTGATGACGGTGATTTGACGCAGGACACGTACAACAGCATCTACGGGGTGCATCAGGATGCCACTTATCATGCTGATGAGAAAGGTAATGCCAAGGTCAAGGCAACCGGACAAGACTATTACCGATACGACAATGACATATGGAATGGCAAGGCGAAGGGCACCGTCACCGTCCCCGTGATTGGTTTGACCCAGAATGCCCTATATGGCAATAAAAACAGGTGCTTTGATCAGTGTGGCGGGTCGCTTCAAAAAGGGTCGCTGCAGTCATATGCCAACGTGGACAGCTACGCGTATGGTCTCTGGCAAAAGGGTGCACGCGGGAAAACCAAGGTGGATGTCCGGGAGATGTTCGCGGACGTGCGCTTCGAATGGAAGGACGCGAGCAAACCCAACATTGCCTATTACGGGACTGTTGGCGGCGGTAACAACGCGCAGCCGATCCCTGATTTTACGACGGTGAGTGAGTCTGCTGCTAAGACCGAGTCGCAGTTGCCGTCTGATGATCAGGGTGAGTTGACGGTGCCGGATGGTTCGGTGAAGGCGAAGAGTGTGGCTCGCGTGTACGTGGAGAATCTGAGTGCGGCGGCGAAGGCGAAGGCTGACGCGAATGACCTGTTCTGGTACTCGTACATTTACAGTGATGCGAAGCAGCTGACAGGTTCCAACGGTAGCCCGTATGTGAGCGTCCAGAAGGATGATGATGGGAAGTATTACTTCGACGCGTACATCCCCGAGGGCTATTCGGGTGAGCATACGATCAGCTTGCAGGATGCGGATGGTACCGTGCAGGCGTGGACCAAGGTGAACGTGAACGGTACGGCGGCCACGGTGGACAAGACTGCGCTGAACACGGCGATCGCGAATGCGGGCAAGCTCAACCAGAATGATTACACGAGTGATTCGTGGAAGACGTTCGCTGCTGCGTTGGCGAGTGCGAAGAGCGTGGCCGCGAAGTCGGATGCCACGCAATCGCAGGTGGATGCCGCTGCGAAGGCGTTGACCACGGCGCAGGCCGGGTTGAAGAAGACCAGTACCAAGACGAGTGCATCATCGTCGGGGAGTCTGGCGCAGACTGGTGCGAACGTGACGGCAATTGCCGTCACGACCACGCTCATGATGTTGATCGCTGGCGCGGTGCTTGTTCTCAGGCGGGTCTACCGGTAGACGATTTCATCGCACATGACAAACGGGAGCAACCCACGTTACTGGGTTGCTCCCGCTTTATTGTCTCTAGTTGATGTCACACGTCGTTGCCATCCCAACCAAAGGCGCCGAGGAAGTCCTTCGTACCCTTGTAGGTGTCTGGGTGTGAGTAGTCGATGAAGCCGGATGGATCTCGTCGGCCACCGTCAGAAGGATCGTTCTGATCATCGTTCTCGGAATCATTACTGGTTCCGTCGTCATCGTCATCATCATCGCCGTAGTGGTCATCCCAATATGCTTGATAATCTTCGGGGGAATGCAGTCCCGTTGGCGTGTAATTGACCGTCGCGTGAATCTGATTCTCAAGGTCTTCCAAGGGAACGTCGTCGCCCGTCTCGAGTAGAGCATCATGCAAATTCTCCGCGATCCTGCCACGAAGATCGTCCGAGTCAAATGGCGGGTCAGCCAAGGATGGATCTTTGTCAATATCGTCTTGGTTGTCCTGATCAGCCATATCTTCGGCCTCATCATCGGTTGGTCGATGGGATGGGTCGAGGCTCTGGTAATACGCTTCGTCGTCCACGACCCCGCTGCGATCAGTGTGAATATTATTCGTGACATCAACGGTGGTATACAGATCATTGCCACGCATCTGATATGAGGATGAGTACTCGTACCCGGCGGTGTCGGAGTGACCGTCAACATCGGTTGCTGCCGACGTACCAACCGCACCAGCAGCATCTTTAACCGCGTACTCGATGGATTGGCCGACATGATCGTCAGCGGCATACTCAGTACCCTCGTAGCGCATCTCATGACCTGATGGCATGAGCGCGCCGAGTGAAACGGTTGGCGCATCTTCCTGGGGGACTGCGGCCTCCTCGGCCGCAGCGGTTGCCTTGGCCATCGAGTCGTAATGCTCACCACCGAGCGGGCACTTACCAGCCTCCGCCTTGCAGATGTGCGGGTTGCCGTCTTTACCAATGTGATGCCTTGCCATAATTGAACCTCCTTTAGATTCCGTTTGTTTATGGACGATATGTATCTAACGAACTCCTGCCATAAACTGTTGGAGAGCATGGTACGAGGAAGAGACCATTGGAAGCCAAAAGAAAAAAGGGAAAGCCAGCCATCATACGCCGCCGCGCTGCGCTGGTTATGATCGCCTAGCCCTCGGTTGCACCCATCACTGGGCGCAATGAGATGTCCTCACTGAGATCACCCTGCCCACACATGAGACGTCCTTCGGCATGAGGTGGACTGGATTCTGTTCCCACTGTTCTATGGGGTGACTGGTGCCACTTGTGATTGATGATACCATGCTTCCACTTCGGCTGGTGTCTGGTAGCCGAGGTGTTCGTGCAGGCGTTCCTGGTTCCACCGGGAGACCCA
>JAXGWH010000029.1:0-15962 GCA_040773385.1 Aeriscardovia sp.
CACCGCACCGACGGGATACGAAGTCTCGGCGGACAACGGGACCACATGGGTCACGACCACGACCATCCCCGCCGTTTCGGCTTCCAGCCTGCCCGTGCTCTCGCAACTGCGGGTCAACGATGCGACGCCGACCGGCCGCGTGTGGAAGGACAAGGACGGGAACACCCTGGGCGCGAACTTCGGCCTGAGCGACCTGCCGGACGTGCAGGTGCTGGTGCGGAAGGCGGCGACAGAGCCGGTCCAGCCGAGCAAGCCCGACCAGCCGGGCGGCAAGGACACGCCGGACCAGCCGGGCAAACCGTCCAACCCGTCCAAGCCTGCCACGCCGTCCTCGAAGACACAGAAGACCGCTTCCGCGAAGAAGAAGGTCTCCAGCCTGGCATCCACCGGTGTCAGCCTCGGTGCGCTGACCGTGCTGCTCGTCCTCACCTCGGCAGCAGGCATCAGCCTGTGCGCAGCACGCCACAAGGAGGGTCCGGCCGACAGCACGTCGGTCCGCTGACGGCTGATGGCGCGTCACATCCCATGTCAGCCTGCTGACAGCAGGTCTGACATCGAAAGAACAGCAGAATAACGACAACAGAATATCTGTTGTGAAGCATCTGCCATAAAGACAGCAGGGCGGAAGGGACAAATCCTCTCCGCCCTGCTTTTTGAGTGAGGGCCTTCTGTCTGAGGGCCTTCTGCTCTCTTCCCTCCTTGCCGGACCTCTCTCACCGCGACACGGTGAGGACGACGCGGCCGAGCTTGTCGTTCTTCCGCAGCTGCCGATAGGCGGCCTCGAAGTCCGAGAGATCAAACGTCTGGGCCACGAGCGGCGAGAGCCAGCCCTGCCGCACACCATCGAGAATGTAGTCGACGGCCTCCGTGCGACGGACCGGATTATCGGAAATCTGGTTCACGGCGAAGCCCTGGATGGACAGGCCCTTGCCGATAAGCAGCGGGACCGGCAGCGGTGCCCCCATCCCGCCGATGACACCGTATTCGATGATCGACGCACCCGGCGCGGCCACGGCGGCGAGATCGGTGATGCTCTTGCCGCCGATCGGGTCGAAGACGAGCCTGTCACCCTGCCCGTTCGTGATGGCTTTCACGCGCTCGACAAGGTTCTCCTCGGTGGTGACGATCACCTCCTTGATGCCGGTGAGCTTCTTGAGGGCCTCCGCCTTCTCCGCCGAACGGGTGGTGCCGATGGGCTCGAACCCGAGATGCCGCACGAGCTGGATGGCCGCATGCCCGACGGTGGACGTGGCGGCGGTGATGAGCACATAACCGCCCTCGCGCGAACCTTCGTCCGTTTCCTGCCCGCGCAGATGCTCGACGATCGGATACGCGGTGAGATACGGGATCCACAGGCCGGCGGCCTGCGCGAATGAGAGCCCTTCGGGAATCTCCACGAGGCGGTCGGCCGGGACGAGGATTTCCTCGCCCACGCTGCCATAGGTGAGGAAGTCATACGGACCGACCGGCGCGACCTTCTTGCCGATCCAGGTGCGGTCCACGCCCTCGCCGACCTCCTCCACCGTGCCCGCGGCCTCGTAGCCGATGGTCGCCGGCAGCGGCGGCACGGGCTCGCCCGGGTGGAACGAGCCGCGGATGAAGGTGAGCTGGTCGCCGGTGATGCCGGTGGCCGCGACGCGTATCCTCGCTTCACCGCGCTTTGGCGCGAGAACCGTCACCTCATCGAGCCTGAGTCCGGAGACGTCCCCGAACTGATGGATTCGCAGCATTTTGCTCATAATCAGCCTCATTTCTTTGCGATTGGCCTTCTCTGTGATTGATCGCGTCTCGGAAAGCACTTTTTATAGTCCGATAACGGACTACATATCCGTCGATATGATCCACACATGATTTATTCCCGTCCGGCACATCACAGATATGGCATGGGCCGCGTATCCTTGGCGGAAGGGATACCACACAGGGATCTGTGGCGAAAAGATTGTTATGTCTCTTCTTCGGCATGAGATCGAGGATTTCTCCCTCACCGCCTATCACAACGGCGAGCTCGAGACGGTCACCAAGAACGATCTGCTGGGCGGCTGGTCCGTCCTCTTCTTCTACCCGGCCGATGTCAGCTTCGTCTGCCCCACCGAGCTGGCGGATCTGGCCGACCACTATGACCAGTTCAAAGAGGTGGGCTGCGAGATCTACTCCTGCTCCTGCGACACCGAGTGGTCGCACCAGGCATGGCATGATTCCAGCGAGCGCGTCAAGAAGGTCTCGTACCCGATGCTCTCCGACCCGTCCGGCGAACTGGCGCAGAACTTCGACGTGCTCAACGAGGAGACCGGCCTGGCCGAGCGCGGCGACTTCATCATCAACCCGAAGGGCGAGATCGTGGCCTATGAGGTGACGAACAGCAGCGTCGGGCGCGATGCGGCCGAGCTCCTGCGCCGCGCGTGCAGGCGTGCCAGTATGCGGCGGAGCACGGCGAGGAGGTGTGCCCGGCCAACTGGCATCCGGGAGAGCCGACCCTCACGCCGGTCCTCGATCTGGCCGGCAAGCTCTGATCCGGGTCCGACGGCCGATAGGATTCGTCGGTTCCGCCGGTTTTCGACCGGTTGATTCGGCTCTTTTGCCGTGGGCGATCGGTCTCCGACCGGCCTGACGCCTGTTTTATGCGTCCATCCTGCGTCAAGCAGGGTGGGCGTTTGTGTCTCTGGGGCGTTCCGGCACACCGTTGTGACACGTCCGGACACGTTGTGACACGGACTGACATGTGTCCAAAACCACTTATCCACAGGCTGGCACCACCAGTCTGAACGGCTTCGCGGGCATGACGGCTGCATAAAAGGCACTTCCCCGTCATTCGCGGCGTGTCCTTGTGGATAGAACACAGATCGGCTCAATCACAGGCCAAACCGCTACCTGTAACAATCCACAGACTTATCAACACCATATTTAGCGCTCCCTCTCTGTATACTGGGTAAACGCAAGCTCGCAAGAAGCCGGACGGCCGGCACATCGACGCCGACGGCCCGGTTTTTTGTTGTCAGAGCCAGAAGGACAAGGCTTTGCGCAGGCGGCGCACCACGGCGCCGCAGGACCGCCACACGGCCACGCCCGGCCACCGCCCGGACCACCCGGGATGGCAGCGACAGGCATGAGCCGCGGAGAGGACGAGGAAGGGACGAACGATGACCGCGATTGACGCACCGGCGAGACTCACCGACGACGAGAAAGAGGGCAACGGCGACAACGGCCTGCTCTCCAGCATGAAGGTCGCCAAGCGCGACGGCCGCATCGTCGACTTTGACGAGACCAACATCCTGCGCGCGGTCCGCGGCGCCTACAAGGACATCGACTCGGACGACACCACCGAGGAAGAGGAGAAGGCCGTCGCCCACAACGTGGTCGAGGACGTGGAGACGGAGATCGTGTCCCGCTTCAAGTCGCCGGTGCACATCGACGACATCCAGAGCCTCGTGGAGCACTCGCTCGTCAACCAGCACGCCTACGACGTGGCGCGCGCCTACACGTCCTACCGTCTCAACCGCGACATCCGCCGCTCCAAGGCCACGGACGTCAACGAGGCCGTCAACCGCCTGCTCAACCGCGACGAGTCCATCGTGCGTGAGAACGCCAACAAGGACTCCAACGTCTACGCCACCCAGCGCGACCTGCTCGCCGGCACCATCTCCCGCGCCTCCGCCATGCGCATGCTGCCCAAGGACGTGGCCAACGCACATCTCAAGGGCGACATCCACTTCCACGACGCCGACTACTCCCCCTTCACCGCCGAGACGAACTGCTGCCTCGTCGACTTCCGCACGATGCTCAAGAACGGCTTCACGCTCGGCAACGCGCCGATGAGCTCGCCGAAGTCCATCGAGACCGCCGCCACCCAGGTGACGCAGATCATGAAGGACGTGGCCGGCTCGCAGTACGGCGGCCAGACGTTCAACCGCGCCGACGAGGTGCTCGACCAGTACGCGCAGCTCGACTACAAGAAGAACCTCACCAGCGCCGAGCTGCTCTTCCCCGATGACATGGACCCCGAGCAGGCAAAGCGCATCGTCGCGCGCGTGCACGCCCACCAGCCCGAGTCGCTCCACTTCGAGAACAGGCCGAACATCCCGCTCGACACCCCGTTCCATGAGGACGCCTCGCCCATCGAGCAGCAGCGCGAGATCTACGCCAAGCTCCTGACGCGCAAGAACATCTACGACGCCATGCAGACCATGGAGTACCAGATCAACTCCAACCGCGTCTCCAACGGCCAGACCCCGTTCGTGACGGTCGGCTTCGGCCTGGGCACCTCGTGGTTCGCCCGCGAGATCAGCCGCGCGATCTTCCTCAACCGCATCCGCGGCCTAGGCCGCGAGCGCCGCACGGCGATCTTCCCCAAGCTCGTCTACACCGTCAAGCATGGTGTGAACGCCGATCCGGGCGACCCAAACTATGACCTCAAGCAGCTGGCCGTGGAGTGCTCCACCAAGCGCATGTACCCGGACATCGTGTTCTACGACAACATCGTCAAGATCACCGGCTCGTTCAAGGCGCCGATGGGCTGCCGCTCGTTCCTGCAGGGCTGGATCAACCCCAAGACCGGCAAGGACGAGGAGGACGGCCGCATGAACCTCGGCGTCGTCACCGTCAACGTGCCGCGCATCGCCCTCGAGTCCGGCGGTGACAAGGACAAGTTCTGGAAGCTGTTCGCCGAGCGCTGCGCCACCGCGCACCATGCGCTGCAGTACAGGATCATGCGCGTCAAGCAGGCCAAGCCGAAGAACGCGCCGGTGCTCTATGAGGACGGCGGCTTCGGCCACTATCTCAAGGCCGATGATGACGTGGACCAGCTGTTCAACAACTCGCGTGCCACGGTCTCGCTGGGCTACATCGGTCTGGCGGAGGCGGTCTCCGTGTTCTATGGCAAGGACTGGATCCAGGACCACTTGTGGGATGAGGACGGCCGCCAGTTCGCCCTGTCCATCGTGCGCCGGATGCGCGATTACTGCCGCCAGTGGGAGAAGGAGGAGGGCTACCACTACTCCGTCTACTCCACCCCGGCCGAGTCGCTCACCGACCGCTTCAACCGCCTCGACCGCGAGAAGTTCGGCGAAGTGCCGGGCGTGACGGACCACGACTTCTACACGAACTCGTTCCATTACCCGGTGTGGCTGCGCCCGACCCCGTTCGAGAAGCTCGACTACGAAAAGGACTTCCCGCAGTACGCGGCGGGCGGCTTCATCCATTACTGCGAGTATCCGACCCTGCAGCAGAACCCGAAGGCCCTGGAGGCCGTGTGGGATTACGCCTACAAGATCGGCATCGGCTACCTCGGCACGAACACGCCGATCGACAAGTGCTATGTGTGCGGCTATGAGGGCGACTTCGAGCCGACCGAGGACGGGTTCAAGTGCCCCAACTGCGGCAACAACGATCCGGCAAAGTGCAATGTGACAAAGCGCACGTGCGGCTACCTGGGCAACCCGGTGCAGCGCCCGATGGTGCACGGCCGGCATGAGGAGATCATCCACCGCGCCAAGCACATGGAGGGTGAGACCGGCCGCGTGGTCCTCAAGGACGGCGAGGTCGAGGAATGGTGGGACGACCAGAAGGAGTGAGACCTCATGGCAGACGAGGATCTGCGCCGCACGAACGCTGACTTCGGGTCCGGTGACGGGCAGGACGGCCAGGACGGGCGTCCCGACCAGTCGCACCTGTTCGACCAGAAGAAGCGGGACGAGTATGCCCGGATGGAGGGCGTCGACCAGGATGCCTTCCGCAAGACGGGCGACAACCCCAACGGCTCGCAGGTGGTCGGCAACCCGCGTGCCACCGCGGCGCAGATCTCCGCGCGCTTCCAGCAGTCCGAGACGGACACCACCATCTCCGAGCAGGCCGCCAAACGCTACGGCCACCACGATTTCGACGCGAAGGACGCCTACGACCGCGGCCCCTCCGTGCCCTACATGCTCTCCAACAACCCCAAGGCGGGCCAGTGGGACGGGCGCAGACTCACCCGCAACATGATCGCCGCCTACAAGCGCTTCGTCGTCACGGACGGCGAGGGCATCCGCAACTCCATCTACGTCTCCGGCTGCATGTTCCGCTGCAAGGAGTGCTGGAACGCCTCCATCTGGGACTTCGGCACCGGCCACCCCTACACGCAGGCGTTCGAGGACGCGGTGATCAAGGACCTCGAGCCCGGCTACGTGGAGGGCCTGACGTTCCTGGGCGGCGAACCGTTCCTCAACACGCCCGTCCTGCTCAAAATCGCCCACCGTGCCCGCGCGAAATTCGGCGGCACCCGCAACATCTGGAGCTGGACCGGCTACACGTGGGAGGAGCTCATGCGCCCGGGCACCACGCCCGACAAGCTTGAGCTGCTCGGGCTGATCGACATCCTTGTGGACGGCCGGTTCATCGCCTCGCAGAAGAGCAACCTGCTGCAGTTCCGCGGCTCGAAGAACCAGCGCGTGATCGACGTGCCGGCCTCCATCGCCGCACGCAAGAAGGCGCTGGCGGACGGTCTCGTGCGCCCGGGTGACGCGTTCTGCGGCATCGCCGCCGAGGACTCCGCCAAGGTCAAGCCCGTCATCTGGAAGGGCCTGCACGACCAGACGCTCTTCATCCCCGAGCAGAACCTCAAGGACCGCGCGGCCGGCGAGGGAGAGTACTGAGCCCGGGCTGATCTCAATGCATTTTTGACACCGCCGCCCGTCCCCACGTTTGCGAGGACCGGCGGCGGATCTTTATCTTCTGCCTGCTGCGGATACCTGTTACGAGCACCCGTTATGGGTCGAATCGAAGGAGACCAGTTGATCAGCCGTGAGATCCTGTCCCTGCCCGGCGCGGGCGCGTGGCGTTCGTTCCTCATCGCCGTGCTGCGCACAGTCTCGGCGGCGCTCGAGATCCTCCTCGTGTGCTGGGCGCTGCGGGTGTGCGCGGGAGCGGGGACAGGCGCAGGCAGTGTTGCCAGAGTGAGAACTGATCCGGCTTCCCTGCGCACGTTTGCCATCGGGGCCGCCTGCCTCATCCTCGGCGACATCGCGCTCCGGCTCGCGGCCGCATGGCTCGCCTCCCGGCTCGAACAGCGCGTGGGCACGGCCTTGGGCACGCAGATCACCCGGGCGGCGCTCTCTGCGGAGGGACGCACGGCACAGGAAACAGCGACGGCGAATTCCTCCGTGGCCCGGCTGGCGACCGAGGGCGTCTCCTCCGTGGCCGGGTATCTGACCGGCTATCTGCCCTGCTTCTTCCAGACCCTGCTGATGATCCCCGTCACGCTGGCCATCCTGGTCCCGATCGCGGGCTGGGCGGCGGCCGACGTGTGCGCGGGGATGGTCGCCCTGCCGATGGCGGCGATGGCCTCGCGCAAGAAGGACATCACCACCCAGATGCGCCAGCTGGGCCTGTATGAGAACGTGGGCGACGAGTTCTCCGAGGCGCTGGAGGGGATGCCGGATCTGACGGTTTTCCGCGCGGACGGGCGGGTGGCCGCACGGCTGCGCACAAAGTCCGAGGGGTTCCGCGCGGCGACGATGGACGTGCTCTCCGGCCAGCTGACGAGCCTCATCGCGGCGGACGCGGTGATCGCCCTCTCGGTGATCGGCGTGGTGGCCCTCGCCGCCACCACGGGACCGGCGGCGGGACGTCTCATGGCCGCGCTCACCGTGGCAGTGGTGGCGGTGCGGCTGTTCGCCCCGGAGCGCCGGCTCGTCTATCTCTCCCATTCGGCGGCCGTCGCCATGCGGCAGGGCCGGGAGATCTCCGCGGTGGTCACGGCCGGCGCGCACGGAACCACTTCCGGGCAGGCCACCGGCCGTCAGACGGCGCACGACCCCATCGATCACGCCGATGACGAACCGCTTATCCGCGCGGCCAGTCTCGGGTTCGCCTATCCGAACGGGCACCAGGCGCTGGATGGCCTCACCTTCGCCTTCCCCGCGCACGGCGTCATCGCCGTGACGGGCGCCTCCGGGTCGGGCAAATCGACCCTCGTACGGCTCCTAGCCGGCGAGGAACACCAGTATGATGGCTCGCTCCTCATCGACGACGAGGAAGCCGCGGGTATCGAGCGCACACGGATCATCCCGCGTCTCTCCCTCGTGCGCGGCACCGACCGGCCGCTTGCCGGCACGATCCGCTCCAACCTCGATCTGGCGGAGCAGGGCATCGGCAATGAAGCGATGATCGACGCCCTCTCGCAGGTCGGGCTGTGGGAGGAGATCCGCAGTGAGGGCGGTCTCGACCGACCGGTCGCCCCCGGAGGGTCGAATCTTTCGGGAGGGCAGCGCCAGCGGCTCGCCATCGCCCGTACTCTCCTGCGGCACACCGGCATCTGCGTGTTCGATGAGGCGACGAGCGCCGTCGACCAGAGGCATGACGCGCAGATCGCCCGGCTGATGCGGCGGCTGGGACGCGACCGGCTGGTCATCACGGTCACGCACCGGCTCGCCTCCGTGAGGGGCGCCGACAGGATCCTCGTACTCGACCACGGCCGGCTCGTGCAGGAAGGCACGTTCGGGACGCTTGCCGCTGAGGACGGGCCGTTCGCCCGGCAGTGGCGGGAGCAGTCGCGGTTCGAGGTCACAGAGACAGACGACCGGCCGGACAGTCGGACGGACGGTGGTGCGAATGTTGGTACGGATGACCGTGCGGGCGACCGGCCGGCCGACCGGGCCGGTGTGGGGACGGTGACCGGCACCGGCGCAACCGATGGCAGCAGGACCGGCGATCCCGCAGTCCGCCGCGATCACCGCACTCCCCTGCCCGTGCGGATGGCTCGTCTCGTCGGGCCGCTCGCCCCCGTGGAGATCCGGGCCATCATCTGCGGCACACTGGAGCATCTGCTCTCCCTCTGGGCGGTGATGTGCGCGGTCGTCGGCCTCGTCAACATCAATGGTTCAGTCGTAGGCTCAGGCATGGCGGGCTGGCTCGTCGCAGGAGCCGTCATGCTGCTCGTGCGGGGGATCTTCTCGTACCTGGAGCAATATTCCAACCATCAGATGGCCTTCAGCACCCTGCGCGACATCCGCTCCACCGTGTTCGACCACATGCGCCTGCTCTCGCCCGCCAAGCTGACCGGCAAGGGCCGCGGCAACCTCGTCACCGTGCTCACCAACGACATCGAGCTGCTCGAAATCTTCTACGCGCACACGCTCTCCCCGCTGGCCATCGCCGCCGTCTGCGCGCTCACGGCCACCGGGCTGGTGGGCGGCCTCAGCCCGCGTCTGGGGCTCGTCGCCTTCCTCGCGTTCATGGCGGTGGGGGTCATCGTCCCGCTCGTGTTCGCCCGGCCGACCGCGGCCCAGGCCGAACGACAGCGGGCTGTCCAGGGACGGGTGCGCTCACGGCTGCTGGAGGCGCTCGACTGCAGGGACGAGATCGTAGCCCTCGGCGCCGCGCCCGCCGTCTCCCGCCGTCTGGAAGGCGAGGAGAAAGAGATGGGCCGCGCCCGTTTCCGCGCGGGGCTGCTCACCCAGGCCGACTCGATCGCCGCGGACGCCGTCATGCTCGTCTTCGTGCTGGTCTTCACCGTGCAGGCCGCTCTGTGCGCCGGTATCGGCGGGGCCGGTGGCACCGGCGCCGCCGGTTCCATCAGCACGGGCGCGGCGCTGGTCGCCCTGGCCGGTGTCGCCACCGCGTTCCCGCCGCTGCTGTCAGTGGCACGGCTCGGCTCCGGCCTGCAGCCCACCATCGCCGCCGCGCACCGCGTGTTCGGCCTGCTGGACGAGGAGCCGGCCGTGCGACCCGTGCCCGATGGAAAGGGGATCCGACTGGGGGACAATCCCTCACGGACGCTGGCGGCCTCGCATGTGCGATTCGCCTATCCCCCAGCCGGATCCGAGCCCGTCCTGCGCGACATCGCCCTCTCGGTCGGCCCGGGCCAGATCGTGGCGATCCACGGTCCCAACGGCGCCGGCAAGACCACGCTGCTCGACGTGCTCCTGCGTTTCCGCGAGCGCACGGGCGGTGATCTCACGATTGACGGCCATCCGGTGGAGCGGGTCGAGACGTCGGGCCTGCGCCAGGCGGAGACGCTGGTGGGGCAGGACCCGTATATTTTCTCGGACACGCTGGCGGGCAACATCCGGTTGGGGAAGGCGTCCGCGTCGCGTGTGGAGGTTGAGCGGGCGGCGAGCGCGGCGTGTCTGGATGAGGTGGTCGATGAGCTGCCGGGCGGGCTGGACCATGTGCTTGTGCGGCATGGTGAGGAGCTCTCGCAGGGACAGCGGCAGCGTGTGGCGGTGGCACGCGCGTTCCTCAGTGATGCGCCGATCGTGCTGTTGGATGAGCCGACGAGCAATATGGATGGCTTGCTTGAGGGGCGCGTGCTGGCCGCGCTTGTCGATCATCGGGGTGCGGATGGTGTGCGGCCGGCCACGGTCATTGTGACGCATCATGAGGCGGTCCTGCGCCGTGTCGCCGCGCTGCCGGGCGGGCGCGTCTACCGTTTGGAAGGCGGCCGGCTGGTGGCGGAGTGAGGCTCGGCCGCCCCATGGCGGTGTGGAATGAAAGGTGTGGGCAAAAACGTGAGGAGGGGTCGGACGGTTGGGGCCGGGCGGTTAGAGTGGGATCGATGAATACGAGCAGCACCCGGCCGGGTGATACGCCGGCCGCACATGGGCGGGGAACCGGCCGCACCAATCGTCGCGGGCCCTATGCCTCGGGCATCCGCCGGCGCACGGCCATCGCCGACGCCGTTCTGGCGCTCATCGACGAGAGGGGTTATGAGAACGTCACCCTCGCCCTTGTCTCGAAGAAGACGGGGATCTCGGAGTCGAGCATCCTCTATCATTTCCCGACGATGGACGATCTGCTCATCGGTGCCCTCACGCGGGCGGATGATCTGAGCGCGAAGTCGGCGCATATCGACATCGACAAGGTCGAGGTCCCGGATTTCTCAGATCCGGCCGTGCTGGAGAAGATGCGGCTCGCCCAGCAGCCGCACAACCGGCTCATGCTGTTCCTGCACATGCGGGGACTGTCGATGATCCCCTCGCACCCCGCGCACGCCTATTTCGAGCGGTTCGACGAACGGTTCATCACCACCTGGAGTACGATCATCGACCGGCTCAAGCAGCAGGGACGGGCCAATCCGCGCGTCGACAACCGCCAGGCGGCGGTCTCGATCCTCGCCCAGTGGGAGGGTCTGGATTTTCTCTCCGTCATCGATCCGGACATCGATATCACCGCGTCGATGAGCCGGTCCCGGACGGCGGGCTCATCGGCCGCACGTTCGGCCCGCTGCCCGACACACAGTTCTTCCACCCCTACATCGACGAGGACGACTGGTGGGACAGCCCCGTCCACCTGCGCCACGTGCACGGCGGCTTCCGCGACAACGACACGAAGTTCTCGTCCTACTTCCCCGCCACCGCGGGATTCGAAGGACGCTTCTTCCAGTACGTGATGCCCGCCCCGGGAAGCGAGCGCGCGCTGGAGGGCGCGGCCGGCCAGGAGGACAAGATCGGCTTCTCGGTGCGCTCGGGCGGTTATTTCGTGGAGACGAACGGCGGCGGCGACGGTTCGGGCCGACCGGATTCGCCGATGGACCCGACCTATGCGGGCTACCGTGCGGTGGCCGCGTGCGCGCAGTTCTCGCGCGTGGTGGCCGCCCTGCTCTTCCCGGAGTGGGACCGGCACATTTACGGTCATCTGTTCGGCGTGTCGGGCGGCGCGTACCGCACGATCGCCGCGGCGGAGCACACGGACGGCGTGTGGGACGGGTTCGTGCCAGGTGTGCCGGGCTCGCCCATGGCCATCCCCAATGTGTTCGCCGTGCGCATGCTCGCCCAGCGGGTGCTGGCGCCGAAGCTGGATTCCATCGTCGACGCGCTCGAGCCGGGCGGCAGCGGCAACCCGTACGCGGGTCTCGACGGCCGTGAGGCGGCTGTTCTGCGCGAGGTGACGCGCATGGGCATGCCCCCGCGCACGTGGTTCGGCTGGAAGACGATGGGCACGCAGGCGTTCGCCTCGGTCTATGGACCGGCGAAAGCGGTCGATTCCGTGTTTCTGGCCGATTTCTGGACGAAGCCGGGCTATGAGGGCGCCGATCCGGATTCCGGTTTCGCGGCGGCGCGGCGGGCGTATCTTGTCACGGTCAAGAAGCCGCTCACCCGTGCCGAGGCGGTGGAGCGCGGTCTCATCGCCGTGCGGCGCAAGGAGGAGGTGGCCGGCGCCGACCACGCCTTCCAGCGTCAGGATGTGGAGGGCGGCAACATCGTGGGCTTCACCGTCTCCTCCATCACGCGCCTGGGCTTTTCGGACGGGGTGCTCGACGAGACGCAGCGGACACCGGACGCGCTGTTCGAGCATTTTGACCTCGGCGGTGATCTGAGCGTGCGCGACGGCGCCCACAAAGGTGAGTCGACGTTTGCCGAGAAGGCCGTCGATGACGTCGTGCTCTATTCCGACCAGATCGACCATGATCTGCCGCTCGAGCCGGGCACCACCGTGCTGCTCGACAACAGTGGCTATCTGGCGATGCAGACGTACCACCGTCACCAGATGCCGGACCGGAAGGATGGTTTCGCCTCGTGGGACCAGTTCCGCACGGCGGACGGCTCGCCGGCCTTCCCGCAGCGGCAGATGCTCATGGGGCCGCTGTTCGTGCGGGCGACCGGCTGCGAGGAGAGCGGCGTGACGCACGGCAAGATGATCCTCATCGCCAGCCTGCTCGACCGTGAGGCGTTCCCGTGGCAGGCCGACTGGTATGCGCACCGCCTGCGCGCCAGGTTCGGCGACGCCTATGACGACAACGCGCGCCTGTGGTATACGGACAACGCGTTGCACGCCGATGACGAGCCGCAGGAGGACCCGACGCACACGGTGAGCTATCTGGGCGTGCAGCAGGAGGCGCTGCTGCAGCTGGCGGACTGGGTGGAGCACGACATCGCGCCCGCCGCGTCCACGGCGCACGGCGTGCTGGGCGGACAGGTGGTGGTGCCGGACCGCGCCGAGGAGCGGCACGGCATCCAGCCCACGGTCAGGCTCCTCGCCGACGGCGCCGACCGCGCGGACGTCAGGACCGGCCAGTCGGTCACACTGCGCGTGCTGGCCTCCTCGCCCGACGACGCGCCGAAAATCGACCAGATCGACTGGGAGACGGACGGCTCGCACGAGTTCGGGCAGTCTTCCGCGGTCCTGCCGACCGCGCGTCTGGACCGCAGCCGCACCGTCACGTTCGACAGGCCGGGCACCTACCATGTGGCCGTGCGCGTCTCCTCTCAGCGCAAGGGCTACGAGGGCACCCGCCTGTGCCGCCTCTACAACGTGGCCCGCGCCCGCGTGGTGGTCAGCGACTGAGACATCAATTGCCCCAGAGGAAGTCAAGCACGTTCATGCCCGTGCTCGTCTGGGCGCGGTACAGCTCGGTGTAGCCGCACTGCGTGCAGCTGACGGTGATGAACTTCTTGTTCTGCACGTTGAAGAGCTTGGCGAAATCACCGCCTGTGGCCTGGAACTGGTCCGACTCGAACGAGGTGTTGCCGCACTTGGGGCACACGTACTGCTGTTTCTGCATCTTGTCTCCTGATCCCGGCAGCATCCGGCCAGATGAACATGGTCAGCATCCACAGAATACAAGAAAAAACACGATCGCGCGGGACAGGACACCCCATCCCGCGCGATCAGTCAAAACCTGCCGGCAAACTCACTTTGCCGGCGCGATGTCGTCGCCGTAGACCTTCTTGGCGATGGCGAAGGCGGACCAGGCGTTCGGCCAGCCCGCGTAGAAGGCGAGCTGGGTGATGACCTCGGCCATCTCCTCCTTGGTGACGCCGTTCTTCTTGGCGTTGGCCATGTGATAGGTGAGCTGCTCGAAGGCGCCCTTGGTGATGAGCGCCACGACGGTGATGAGGCTGCGGTCGCGCAGGCCCAGCTCCTTCTCGCGGCTCCACACCTGGCCGAAGAGCACGTCATCGTTGAGCTCTGCGAACTTCGGGGCGAAATCGCCCAGCTGGTCACGGCCAGCGGTCTGTTTGACTGCCATTCTGACTCCTTAGGATCGGGATCTCTCGACGAGCATCTGCGGACAGACCCTGCTTCTCGGTCGACCGGGACAGATCGACCGGAATGAATCGACCGGAATGAATCGACCGGTCCTGAAAATCCTGACCGTGGGCCTGTCGCGTACTGCCATTCCCAAGGCTAAGATCCTCACGTCCTTCAACTCAGGGAAACACCCTCTCCCACTCCTCACAGCGGAATCCGGCACATGGTCCGACAAGCATTCAGGGGGCCGGCGACTAAAGTGACTGGTGGCTGTGATCGGAATAATCCGGAGCCCGTGACGGGATGCCTGTAATGCCGCGCTGCCGCGCAGAGACTGATATGACATCAGTGTGCGCAGACAAAAACAGCAGTACGCAAAAGTGACCCGTCATCACACAAGAGTGAATAAGTATCGAATTATTTGGGTGAAAAATGACTGAGTCATATACGACACTGACCCCGGATAAACAGCAGACCGACCCGAAGCGCAGGGAACACGTCGCCGCCATCCTCACCGTCGCCTCGATGTCGTTCATCGGCATCCTCACCGAGACGAGCCTCAACGTCTCTTTCCCGGTGCTCAGCCGGCAGTTCGGCGTCTCCCTCAACATGGTGCAATGGCTCTCCTCGGGCTACCTGCTCACCATCGCGATCATCATGATCGCCTCCTCGTTCCTCAACCACCGCTTCACCGCGCGCGCCCTGTTCCGCACCGGCGCCGTCGCCTTCCTCGCCGGCTCGCTCGTCTGTGCGCTCTCCACCACATTCCCGGCGCTTTTGGCGGGCCGCCTGCTCTCCGCCCTCGCCGCGGGCCTGTGCACCCCGCTCATGTTCAACATGGTCACCGAGCTGATGCCCGTCTCCCAGCGCGGCTACTGGATGGGCGTCGTCGGGCTGGTGGTGGCCCTCGCCCCCTCTCTGGGCCCGACGTTCGGCGGCGTGATCGACAAGTTCTGCGGCTGGCGCGTCATCTTCTGGATCGTGCTCGCCTTGGCGGCGGTCAGCCTGCTCGTGGGCTGGCGGACGGTCGGGCGCTATCACGACGTGGAGCACCCGCCGTTCGACTGGGCGCGGTTCGTCGTCATCTCGCTGTCGATGGCGAGCTTCCTCATCGGCTTCAACCAGCTCGGCTCGGGTGCCTCGAACCCCGTGTTCTGGGGCGGGCTCGTGGTCTCGCTGCTGCTCGCGCTCCTGTTCGCCTGGATGAGCCGGCGCAGCACCCGCCTGCTCTTTGACGTGAACGTGCTGCGCAACCCGCGCTTTCTCACCGCCCTCTTCGCCTACCTGCTGCTGCAGTCGCTCAACATCGGCCTGAGCTTCGTGCTGCCCAGCTACGCGCAGATCGTCAATGGCACCTCCTCGCTCATCGGCGGGCTCATCCTGCTGCCGGGCGCCATCATCCCCTCGCTGCTCAACCCGTGGTTCGGCCGGCTCTACGACACGCACGGCGCGCGTCTGCCGCTGTTCACCGGCGCGGCGTTCATTCTGGCCGGCACCCTCCTGTGCGCGTGCTTCGGGGAGCATCTGAGCATCTGGATGATGATCGTGTTCTACCTGCTCCTGCAGTTCGGCCACCGCTGCGCGTTCAACAACACGTTCACCGAGGCGATCTCTGTGGCGGCCCCGCAGCGCCATGCGGACACGACCGCGGTGATGCAGACGGCCCAGCAGTATGCCGGCTCGATCGGCACCACGATCCTCGCCGCCATCATGGCCCTCTCGCAGAAGCAGGCGGGCGGCACAAGCGGCCCGTGCTACGCCGCGCTCACCGCGCAGGGTGCCACGCATGCCTTCTGGTTCGCCGTCTGCGTGGCGGCCGCCATCATGGTGCTCTACGCCGTCCTGCTGCTCAAGAAGGACTGGAAGAAGCCGGTGCCCGAGCCGCACGGCGAGAGCGAGGAGCTGCCGGAGGGCAGGTGACCCCGGGTCGCCGTATCTGCGGGTTTTCTGACCGGGATTACTGCAGATTCCCTGAAATCACCGCAGATTTCTCAGTATTCCCAGGATTTCCTTACTGG
>JAXGWH010000030.1:0-15821 GCA_040773385.1 Aeriscardovia sp.
GTCGGCGGCCTTGCCGGCAGATTCCTGAGGCGCGCGGTCGGCCGTCTTAGCCGGCTCGCTGCCGATCCCGGCGTCTGTCGCCTGTTGTGACGCCTGTTCCGAATCGTCCACATTTTCGTCCGAAAGCATGGCTGGTCCTCCTGCCTCGTCGCGGTCAAACCGTTGTCTTCATTGTAGGACCGGGCATATGGATCCCGGTTTGCGCCGGCAGCGGCATGTCCCCATCGACGGCGACCCTGAGACTATGAGCACAGACAATCCGATCTCCTCCGTGCCGGGCACGGACGGACCGCAGGCCACGGCACCCGGCGCGACAAGCACCGCACAGGGCGGGACAGGCGCCGTGCCGCAGGCAGGCATGTCCGCCGGCCATGCCGCCGGGGCGAGCGCCGCCTCGCTTGCGGCCGCTGGGTATACGAAGGACGCGCACTTCTCCGTGCCGGACCTGTTCCCCGAGTCGCCGATCGTCCCCGGTTCGGCGCACAAGGGCGGCCGCGCTGCCGCCCCGGCCGTCCCGTCCGGTCGTACGGCGGCCGTCCCCGGTATGACGGACAGGGATGATCCGTCTTATCCTTCTTCCGCCTCTCCCCTCCCCTCTGATGACGCCGGCGACGGGGCGGCGAAGCCCATCCCCGTGCGTGCCGCGGACACCACGCCGGACAACCCGTGGCCTGTGGGACATGTGGCGCAGGTGTTCAACGGTGCCATCGAGCGCTGGCCCGCCCTGTGGATGATCGGCCAGATTGTCGAGATCAACGTGCGCCGCAGAGGCTCTGCCTACATCACCCTCCATGACGACGCGCAGGACATCTCCATGCAGGTCGTCGCCTTCGGCGAGGTGGCGATGAAGGCCCGCGAGTTCAAACAGGGCGACCAGATCCTCGTGCACGGCCGGGCCAACATGTGGGTCAAGCAGTCGCGCTTCAGCTTCAAGGCCGACCAGATCCGCGCCGTCGGCCGGGGACGCCTCATCGAGCAGATCAACGAGCTGCGCATGCGGCTCAAAGGAGAGGGACTCTTTGACGCCGACCGCAAGAAGCCGCTGCCCGAGTTTCCCTCCACCATCGGCATCATCTGCGGGCCGGGCGCGCGCGCCGAGTCGGACATCATCCGCAACGCGCAGCTGCGCTGGCCGATCATCAGGTTCGTGGTCGAGCCGGCCGCCGTGCAGGGCATCCACTGCCCACCCGAGGTGATCGCCGCGCTCAAGAAGCTCGACGCGCGCGACGACATCGACGTGATCATCGTCGCCCGCGGCGGCGGCTCGTTCGAGGATCTCATCGGCTTCTCCGACGAGGGCGTCGTCCGCCAAATCGCCGCATGCCGCCACCCGGTGGTCACCGCCATCGGCCACGAGGCCGACTGGACGCTCGCCGACCAGGCCGCCGACCTGCGCGCCTCCACCCCCACCGACGCCGCCAAGCGCGTTGTGCCGGACGTGATGGAGCAGACGGCGATCGTGGCCGACCAGTGCGCGCAGATGAACTCGTACCTCGACTCGCTCCTGTCCAACGAGCAGCGGCTGCTCGACGGCTACCGCACCCGTCCCGTCCTGCTCGAGCCGGCCAGGCTCCTCGACGAGCCCGAGCGCGTCATCTCCCAGGCGTGGGACCGGCTCGACACCGCCCTGCGTCTGCAGATCGACGACGAGAACCTCCATCTGGAGAAACGCCTCTCCTCGCTCGAGGCACTCAGCCCCCTCAAGACGCTGCGCCGCGGCTATGCCATCGTCCAGGACGATCGTGGCGCGGTCGTCACCGACGCCGCGGACCTTTCCGCGGGACAGGCGCTCACCGTGCGCCTGCGCTCGGGCAGCGCCGGCGTCACGGTCACACGGACCGTCCCAAAAACCATAAGGACCAGTAAGAAAGCCACGAGGACCATTGAGACGGCGCGAGGGTGACAGGTCTGCCGACCGGCCATCCCCATCGGCATCACCCGACAACCACCATCACAGCAAGACAGAACACCAACCCACACAACACCAACCCACACAACACAAAGGACACATCATGGTCACCACAAAGAAGACCGCCAAAACCGCCGCGACCGCCGTTCAGAAAGCGGACACCGCGGATGAGACCGATTCCCAGGACCTGCAGGACACCGCCATCGCCGACCTCGACCCCAAGGAGCGCGAGCGCATCAATTCTCTCTCCTACGAGCAGGCGCGCGACGAGCTCGTCGCCGCCGTGCAGAAGCTGGAGAACGGCGGGCTCGACCTCGACGCCTCGATGCGCCAGTGGGAGATCGGCGAGGCGCTGGCCCGCCGCGCACAGGGGCTGCTCGACGAGGTGCGCTCCAAGCTCAACGCCGTCAAACAGCAGCAGGCACAGGAGGGCAGCACGGCCGGCACGCAGGCCAACCTCGACTCCGACCGCTGAACCGGCTATCGGCCTGATTGTCGTATTTCGGGCCGGCAGCCGAGGATAAATCAGGTGACCGCAGCCCAAGAACCAGACCGCAGCCGAAAGACCAGACGGCCGCCAAGGACCAGGCGGCCGCCAGATCACACTCGGAGCAGACCCGGAGGGGGACGTTGCGGCGTCCGGCTATAACCGAGACTGACAGTCTTCCAAACTGAAGAGCAAGAACCGAAGAGACATCTCAAGGCAGGGTGAGATCCCCTACTGGCGGTGGGCGGCCATGCCCTCCGGCACAGGACGGATGATCGGACGGAGAAAATCCGGTCGTCGTCCTCGTCCGGGTCGGCGGCCGCAAGCCCGCAACCCGCGCAAAGCGGTGGATCCGGTCGGAATCCGGGGCCAACGGTCACAGTCCGGATGAAAGAGATCACCATGAGCAATCAGGACACTCGACCTGTATCCGAAACCGGCCGCACCGGCAGCAATCCCGGGCAACGGGCCCATTCGACCGGGGTCGGCGACCACGGCCGCTGGTCCACGCGCCGCATCGCCGTCTACGCGCTGCTCACCGCCCTCTCCATGGCGCTGAGCGTCGTCTCCTTCCCGATCTTCCCCGCCGCCCCGTTCCTCGAATACGACCCCTCGGGCATCATCGCCCTGCTCGCCGGGCTCGTCTACGGGCCCACCGCCGCCGTGACCGTGGGGGTGCTCGGCTTCCTGCCGCACTTTTTCACCAACCCGGTGGGCGCGCTCATCAACACGGTCGTCATCCTCGCCCTCACCCTGCCGCCGGCCCTCATCGTGCGACGCGACAAATCCCGTAAGGCGCTCGTCGGCTCGCTCGCCCTGGGCGGCATGCTGGCCGTGGCGGCGGCGATCCTGCTCAACCTGCTCATCACCCCGCTCTACGCAAAGATGACCACGGCGCAGGTGGCTGCGATGATCGTGCCGGTGCTCCTGCCGTTCAACCTGATCAAATTCGCGCTCGACACCGTGTGCGCGGGCCTGTGCTATCGGCCGGTGCGGCGGATCCTGCCGCGCTGAACCACAGACAACGGATCACGGACCAGAGCATGGACAGGGACGCCATCATGACGCCATCCTCACCGCACGACGGACACGGCACCCCGGACACGACCAAAATAGCATCGACACATCTCCCCGGGCCTGCAGCCCCTGCGACCGCAACGCCCCACATCAGCACCCGGCGACAGACTGACCGGACGGACAGCGCAGCGCAGAAGACGCTTCCCGCCTGGTCACACGCACTCCTCCGACCGGGCACACCCCTCGTCCGGCTGCGCGACGCAGGCGTGACCTATGACAGCGGGAAAACGTGGGCGATCCGCCATGTCGATCTGGAAGTTCTGCCCGGCGATGACATCGCGCTCATCGGTCCGAACGGGTCGGGCAAGACGACGCTCTCGCGCGTGATCGCGGGCCTGCTCGCCCCCGACGAGGGGACCGTCGAGCTGATGGGCCGCGTTGTCGCCGATTCCGGCGGCGCGCACGAACAGGCGTACCGCCTCGCCCGCAGGCACATCGGCGCGGTGTTCCAGAATCCGCAGGACCAGATCCTCACCACCGGTGTGCGCCAGGACGTGGCGTTCGGTCCGGAGAACCTCGCCGTCCCGTCCGAACAGCTGCCCGGACGGGTCGATTCGGCGCTGGCGGATGTGGGCCTCGACGATCTGGGCGACACCGACCCGGACACGCTCTCGGGCGGGCAGCAGCAGCGCGAGGCAATCGCGGATATGCTCGCCATGCATCCCGGTCTGCTTGTGCTTGACGAGCCGGCGGCCATGCTCGACCCCGCCTCCCGCGCCTGCGTGCTCAGTGTGCTCGACCGCCTCCACCGCCGCGGCACCACACTCCTGACCGTCACCCACAGCCCGGCGGTCGCCGCCCGGGCACGCCGGGTGCTGCGGCTGTCATGGTCTGACGGGCGATCGGTCCTCGCATCGGCGCCCGCAGCGGGGGTATCTCGGCTTCGTGCGGTGGAATATCCGGCAACCCGAACATCAATTCCCGCAAATGCCGCGGATTTGATGGGTGGGGGGTATCAGAAACCCACCGCACGAAACGCAGATACGACAAATCCGGAACAGACATCTGGCCCGGAACAGACACAGACCCTGCGGATCAACGATCCAGGCGTACGGACCGCCGCGCAGGCAGGACAGGCCGCCGCGCAGGCAGGACAGACCACCTCGAACGCGCCCGTGGTCCTCGCCGCCCGCGGCCTGTCATACCGCTATGCCGACACCGATGGCGGCCATGGATCCCGCAGCCACTGGGTACTCAAGAACGTCGACCTCGCACTCCGGAAAGGTGAGATCCTCGCGCTGCGCGGGGCGAACGGGTCGGGCAAATCCACACTCCTGCGTCTGCTCGCACTCCTTGACCGGCCGACGGCCGGCGCGCTCGACCTCTTCGGCACACGCATCGAGGCCGGGAGACGTCTGCCGGCCCGGCGCCGTCGCGAACTACGCGCGCACATCGGCTATGCGATGCAGCACCCCCAGCGCCAGCTGTTCGCACAGACCGTCCGCGCCGACGTCGCCTTCGGACCGGACAACCTGCTGCCGGATCTGCCGGAACACGAACGCAGGATGCTCGTGGACCGGACGATGGCGGATCTGGGTATCGCCGATCTGGCCGACCGCTCCCCGTTCGACCTGTCCGGCGGGCAGCAGCGCCTCGCCGCGTTCGCCGGCGTCATCGCCTCCCGGCCGGGGCTCCTGCTGCTCGACGAGCCGTCCGCGGGCCTGGACGCCGAGGCCTCCGCCCGACTGCACGCACTTCTGCGCAGGCTGGCGGAGAACGGCACGGCGATCCTGCTCGTCACCCATTCCGATGCCGAGGTGCGCGCACTGGGCGCCACGGTGGTCGAAATGGCGGAGATCAACCACGCCGACATGACAGCCCGCAATCCCCCTTCTTCACCGACAGCGCCATCCGCCTCCGCGGCACCGGGCCACCCCGGAGACGCCGACAGGACGGTCACATATTCCCTCCCGCACGACAGTTTCCTCTCCCGCGCTGACCCGCGCGTCACGTTGCTCGCCATGGTCGTGGCGATGATCGACGTGTTTGCCGTCTCCTCCCCCGTGCAGCTGCTCCTCGCCCTCGCCGGCGCCGGGCTGTTCCTCGCGGCGGCCTGCGTCCGTCCCCGGCGGCTGTTGCGCGTGCTGCACCCGCTGCTGCTCGTGCTTGTCCTCGTCGCGGTGGTGAACATGCTCGTCGTGCGCACCGGTCGTCCTCTCGTGCGCCTCGGCGACCCTCCGCACCCCGCGTTCCTCCTCACCACAGGCGGCGTATGGGCCGGGATCCTCTACAGCGCCCGGCTGCTCGTCCTCCTGCTGCTCGGCGCGGCGGTCGTCGAAGCAGTAAGCCCCACGCGCCTGGCCGATGGGTTCACCGGCCTGCTGGCCCCGCTCGCCAAGGCCGGTGCGCATGTCCAGGAGATCGGCCTCGTGCTCGTGCTCGCGCTCCGCTTCCTGCCGCTCATCTCCGACGAGACGCGCGACATCGCGCTCGCCCAGACGGCACGGGGCGGTTCCGTCTCCTCCGGTTCGCCGGTGAGGCGTCTCCGGGCGATGCTGGCGCTCCTCATTCCGGTGACCGCGGCGAGCGCCCGCCATGCGGAGACGACCGCGCTGGCCCTCGACGCGCGCTGTTACGAGGAGGGGATCACCCGCACGCATCTTGTCCCGCTGAAGACCGGCTGGCGGGACACGGTGCTCACGGCAACCGTGGTCGGATTCCTCGCGATGATCGCCGTCCTGGGGATTCTTGGGATTTGACAGCCGAAATCCGGGAGCCAGGATCGGAAAGCCAGAATCCGAAAGCCGGAATCCACTGGGTGGAATCAGAGTTCCGGGATCAGTCTCGCAGTCGAAAATCCGACAGACCTGACCGTCTGGGGGACGTTCTCGTCCGAAAAGGTTTACTGCCTGCGCGGACGCTGACCGTCTGCCGGCGCGAAGGCTTACCGTCTGCCTGCACGGAAGTCGGCGATCGCCTCCCGTTCCATCGCCACGAACCGGTCCACGCTCGTCCGTAGCGAGAACTCCTCACGGGCGTACCGCGCGTACCGTGGCCCCATCGCCGCCCGCTCGGCAGGATGGTCGATCCACCAGTCGATTTTTCTGGCGAGCGCCGTGGCGTCGCGCACCGGATAGAGCGATCTCTCATCAAGGGCGAACTGGTCTGCGGCCGACAGCGGCGCGGAGGCGATGACGGGCACGATCCCGCAGGCGATGTCCTCCAGGGCGGAGATCGACTCGATGTCGACGATGGAGGGGTGCACGAACAGGTCGGCGCCGCGCAGCACGTCCACGAGCCGGTCATGCGGGACGAAACCGATGTCCGCATGCACGCCCAGGAGCCGCGCCTGGGCCTCCAGCTCGTGTGCGAGCGGGCCGGTGCCGCACACGCGCACGTCGATCTCACATTTGTGACGGCTGAGCCCGACCGCCCGCAGGAGGGTGGTCTGGTCTTTCTCGTGGGCCAGACGGCCCGACGCGACGATGCGGAAACGGCGCTTCTGGGATACAGGCAAGGCGTCCTCCCACGCCATGTCCGCGGCCCGCCGCTGCCCCTCGTCCACAGCCGGTGTGAACCGGGGGTCATAGCCGTTGGAGAACACATGCAGCACGTTCGTGTAGCCGTTGCGGCGAAGCTGGCCGGCGATCATCCGCGAGGGCGTGTGCACATGGGTGATCCGCGAGTAGAGCGAGCGCCGTTCGAGCGCGTAGATGATCCGGTCGGCGTGCGGGATGACGCGCAGCGGCCAGGCGGTGTAGAGGATGTTCTCCGGCTGGAGGTGGAAACCGGCAGTGGCGGGGATGCCCATCGACCGTGCGGTCATCACGGCCTGCCGGGCAAACGAGAAGGGCAGGTAGCAGTGGATGATGTCCGCCCCGGCGAACGCGCGGCGGAAAAGCTGCTCGTCCGGCCGGGCGAACCGCATCTGCTGGCGGGCGGCGATCGGCGAGACGAGCGGGATCCGTTCCTCGTCGGCGGGGTACTCACGGCTGCCGATGCCGACGAAGCGCAGGTGGTGGCCGAGGGCGCGCAGCTCCCGTGCGAACTGGAGGGCGGAGTTGGAGGTGCCGTTGCCCGCGTTGCCCATGTCATCGCAGACGAGCACGATCGTCAGCGGCCGGTCGTCCTGGTGCGGCATGTTCCCTCCCTCCTCTGTCGGTCGTCTCGCCGGCCGCCTGCCGGTCGTCTCGCGACAGTAATCTGAGCGATGTCGGATATCTGATATTTTGTCTGATATCTGTCCGCCCCGGTAGCTCAGGGGATCAGAGCACGTGACTTCTAATCTCGGTGTCGAGGGTTCGAATCCCTCCCGGGGCACATAAGAAGCCCGTCACTCCAACGGTTTGAAACGTTCGGGTGGCGGGTATTTTTGTATCCAGACACGAATAGACACGATTGCCTACTCATGTCCTCACTTGTAGATGATCATCGTCCTGTACCCCTCGCGCGATCCGGTCATTCCCTGGTCACGGAGCACGGCGAACTTGATGTCCACGATCTGCCGTCCCTGTGCCTGGATGGAGGCGAGGAGCTGGTTGATCTCGAGATTGTATTTCGAGTCCGGTGCCATGTGCTGGTCGCGGATGCGGGAGAATGATTGGTACATGAGGACGTGGATTTTACCGTCCTGCGGTTCGAGCACGCCGGTGAGTGCCATGTCGGCGGCGGCTTTTCCTGCTTTGAGCGTCTGTTTGCCGAGGTCGGCGGCTTTCTCGCCGAATGATCCAAAAACATTAGCCATGTGTCTGAGTCTAATCGGCCGACCGGTGCTTCTTGAAAGCTCGTCGGTGTTGGTATCATTGTTTTGAGGCTGATTCATATTGGTAGTCCTTTCTTCAGTCCTCATCGCCCTCTGCTGGCACAGAGGGCTTTTTATTTTCATGGATGGCGACAAGCTGCGGGATCGGTCGCCCCGTCGCGTCGGCAAGACGACCGATCTCCACAGCAGTCAACGGAGAGGTTTCCGGAGAATCAAGACGACGGAGAAGCGTCGTCCTAGGTATTCCGGTCTGCTCGGCGATGGCAAGAACTGATTTTCCTGATTGCTCGATGGCGTCACGAACGTTATCCGCGACCTGCCTTGCATACGTGATGCTGTCCATGCTTCACATGTTACTGCCCATGTGGGCAATGTCAATACAAAAAATGCCGTGCCAGACATTCCTGTGAGTCCGTTCGTGCTATACGATTGTCCATATGGACATGAATGAGGCCGTAGCAAAAGCAATCGCGGCAGAGCGCGGAGCATCTGGACTGACCATCAAGGCGCTCGCCGAAAAGTCGCAGATCCCCGAGCGGACGCTTATACGGATACTCAAAGGCGAGCGCGATATACATGTCGATCAGATAGCCCGTCTGTCCGATGTATTCGGAATCACTCCCGCGCGACTATTTGAAGAAGCACAAGACTTCAAAGCAAGGGACGAGAGGCCGGCTCCCATGCCGGTCTCTCCGATCGGCGACGCGATGGCCCAGCTTGAGAAGAAGGCCGGGTGGAAGGCCAACTACACGACGGCCGCATACCGTGACCCGAACAAGAAAGTGGAGAGTGAGACGCCCGATGACTGACCGGGTGAGTCTTATCGAGGACGAATGCCGGCGCATGCTCATTACTGTCCTGCTCGATTCAACGCTCCCCACACGAGGAGACGAGCCAGACCTAATGGGCTGGTACGACCGGCGAGCGCGAGAAATCCATATCGCCGGTGGTCTCTCACACGCACAAAAGCTCGTCACACTCCAGCACGAGTACATCCACGCCACACACGACATCTTCCACCGCTAGGATCCACAGCCCGGCGTTGAGGAGGCGCGGACACGTAATGAGACCGCAAAAGCACTCATAAAGCCAGCTGATTATCGGCTTGCGGAGAACATTTATGGCCCGGATCCATACGAGATCGCCGAGCAACTTGGCATTACGGTCGGTGTTGTCCGCGATTGGCAGGCTATCGCCCATGATGATCCGCGCCTGTGCGGGAAGGCGCTGGCATGAGCGGCGAGCGCCCGGCGTGTTTCGGGCATGAAAAAAGCCCCGGCGTTGTGGCCGGGGCTGTGGCTGGCGGTAGGTCAGTTGTCGAAGTCGATCATGCACGAGGCGTTGCCGGACTGTCCGGTGGCCTCCTTGTGCTGCTTCTGCTTGCCGTTGACGAGGATGGTGCAGGTGACCTTCTGGTTGTCATCGTCGGAGGTGAAGTCGGGCGACACGTCGACAGAGATCATTCCCTTGGCGTCCTTCGGGTCGACCTTCTTGCTCCATTTCTGGTTGAAGTCCTGGCTGGAGGAGGAGCCGCCGTTGTCGGACCACATGGCGGTGCCCTTGCCGGTGGCGGTCGCCTGAAGCTCCACGGACTTGATGTCCTCCTTGTTGCCGTCGCCCTGGCTGGAGAGCGTGGAGATGCCGGCCTTGTTCTCCGCCTCGTTGAACGCGTTGGACGCGGACTGCTGCATGCCGAGCGTGATGACGATGGCGAGTATGGAGAGGACCGTGGCCACGATGCTCATGACACGGCCTTTCTTCTTCCCGTTCTTGCCGGTCTTGACGATGCCGATGATGGCGAACACCGCGCCGACGATGCCGAGGGCAAAGGCGGCGTTGTTGATGATGGGGATGAAGCTGAGGACGACGCCGATGATGCCGAGGACGAGGCCGGTGATGGCGAGCCCGCTGGTCTTGCGATCGTCCTGCTGTTTGTGCGGTGCCTGCTGTGCGGGCTGTGCCGGCTGTGGTGCCGGCTGGTTGTTCAGGTTTGTCATAAAGGATCCTTCTCTTACCGTCCGCGCCTGCGCGGACGACACGATCTAAACTACCACCCCACCGCAACGGTGCGGGAGGCATGGCGGCATGAGAGGTGACACTGTATGAGCCGTGTGATGATCGATGACCGTTGGCTCAAGGACGGGACGCCGGGGCGTGTGAAACGCTCGGTCGGACAGGCGCGCGACCCGATGGCCGCGAAGGTGCCGAAACATTGGAAGACGACGCTCTACGGGCATGGGATGCGCTGGAGGTGCCGCTGGTACCAGCCCGACAACCACGGCCGCCACCTGCAGAGGTCAAGGTCGTTCAAAAGCCTGCGGGAGGCGGAGGAGTTCGCCTCCGCGATGGAGGACGACGCGCGGCGCGGACGCTACCATGACCCGCGCGACGCCCAGCGCCCGTTCAGCGAGGCGGCGAGCGCGTGGCTCTCCTCGAAGGTCGACCTCAAGGCGTCGACGCGCGGACGCTACAGGCTCGAACTCGACCAGTATGTCCTCCCCCGGTGGGGCGCGGAGCCCGTAGGCACCATCACCACGGCCGGCCTCCAGGACTGGGTGCGCGGACTGCAGGCGGGCGACTACCCGGTGCCCGCCACGCGGCACCACGCCGTCAGACCATTGTCGGCGCGGAGCATCCGCAGCATCGTGATGATCGTCACGGGCGGCGTGCTCTCCTATGCGGCGCAGAACGGATGAATACAGGACAACCCCGTGCGCCGCGTAAGGATACCCCGCCCCGAGGCGACGGGGCTGACGATCCTCAAGCCCGGGCAGGTCGCCGAACTGTCCCGGGCGGCGAGCGCGGTGGGCTCATGGCAGGACGGGCTGCTCGTGCGCTTCCAGGCGTATGTGGGCACGCGTATCGACGAGACGCTTGCCCTGCGGGTCGGCGACATCGACTGGAGGCGTTCCCTGGCACATGTGGAGCGGACGTGGACCTCTGACGGGCATGACCATATGGTGCTGGGCACGCCGAAGAACGGTAGGGCGCGCGTGGTGGCGCTGCCGGGGTCGGTGCTCAGCGATCTGGCGCGCCTGTGCGCGGACAAGGCGGACGGCGACTATGTGTTCACGTCGCCGCAGGGCCGGCCGGTGAACGTGCGCAACTGGAGGAACCGTGTCTGGTACAGGGCTTTGGACGAGGCTGGCATGGACAGGCGCGTGGTGACGATCCACTCGCTGCGGCACACGTATGCGAGCATGGCGATCGCCGGGCATGCGGATGTGAAGACGTTGCAGCAGCAGTTGGGGCATTCGTCGGCGGCGGTCACGCTGGACGTGTATGCGCAGTTGTTCCCGTCGCGCCTGTCGGAGGTGGCGGGTGTGATCGATTCGATCGTGTCCAGACACGATTCAGACACGATTGCCGGTCAAAATCGTGAAGATGATGAAGACATGACGGGAATCGGTGGGTATCAGTTTTCCGCGTGATTCCAACGTTCTGAGGCCTCCATCATCTCCTGTGTACTGCTGAAGAGACAGGGGTTTCTCATCTCGGTGTCGAGGGTTCGAATCCCTCCCGGGGCACCATCCTTCATGGTTCTTTATGACCGTTCTTTGTGACCGTTCTTTGTGACCGTTCAGTGTGCACGATCTTTGTGTCCGGCGATCAGAAACGCCCGTCGATCAGAAATTGGGATCCTCGCCGTCCGGACCGTAGGGATCGGGCGGATAATCCTCCTCATCCGGTTCCTCGGGCCCCGGCGGCACATCGGGCAGCGAGACACCGGACCTCGGCACCTCGGGCTGCGGCATATCAGGTACCGGCACATCAGGTTCCGGCACATCAGGTTCCGGCGGAACATCCGTCAACGAGCCGGGCATGCCATGCGAAATCGACGGCACGCCGTCGCCGCCTGCCGCGTGCCCGCTGTCGGCCCCGGTCTGCCCGCTGCCGGGTTCCGTCCGCCCGCGGCCGAACGACTGGTCGAACAGGCCCTGCCGGCGCGTCTTCTGCTCCAGCTGGAGGCGGGCGATCTGCCGCAGCAGCGCCGACTTCTTCGCCGGATCCTGCTCACGGGCGTACCGGCGGCGCAGATCGGCGAGCTGCGTGCGCGTGCCGGCGTCCACCAGCAGGTTCAGGCACCGGGCCGCATAAGCGGTCTCCTCCGCCGTGGGCGCAGGGAAATCCTCCTGTCGGCGCCGGTCAAGCGCCTCGGCCTCACCGGCCCGTGCGCCCGCACCGTTGCGGGAGGAAGGATCCTGCCCGGGCCGCCCCGGGCCCGGATAACCGCCTCGAGAGCCCCGGGAGCCGTCCTGCAGACCGTCTGTGGCCGGGCCGCTCCGGGCCCGGCCGGCGCGGGAGCCGTCCTGCTGCCGTCTGCTCGCGGGCAGATAGCCGTCCTCCGTGTAAATGGGCAGCGGTGTGACGGCGAGCGCGGTGATGACGGATTCCAGCTGCGGCCCGCCCGCCGTGAAGAGCGCCTGGTCCCAGTCGGCGATCCTCTCGCCCGCACGGGGGAACCTGCCGATCGCCCCCACCGCCGTGAAGAGCGCCCGGAACATGGGCACGTTGAACGAGCCGGCCGTGAGCCTGCCCCACCGCTCCGGGTCGAGCGCCTGCGGCATCTGCACCACCACGGCGGCCAGCTGCTGCTCGCTGGCGTAGACGGGGTCCTGCGCCCAGTTCAGGTGCAGGCGCTGGTAGTCGCGCCGGTAGTCGTCCTGCATCACCAGGAGGTCAAGGTAGCGTTTCTGGATGATGTCGAGCGGGGCACCGGGCTCGCCCTCGCGGGCCCGCTCCTCCAGGCCGAGCACGCCGACGATGCCCTGGGCCCGGCGCTGTTCCTCGCTCATCGTCCCGTCGGCGAAGGGGCGCAGGTGCATGCTCTGCATGGAGCGGTTGATGACGGGCAGGATCTGCCGGGGCGCCACGCCCAGCCGGTCGCACACCTTCTTCGTGTACATCTGGGCGAGCAGCGAGCTTTTGGCGGAGATCTGGGCGAGCAGCGCGGCGGATTCGACCACCGCCTTGCTTTTCTGCGGGGTGAGCGTCAGATCATACTGGCCGATCGTGTAGTCGATCATGTAGTCGTAGAGCGGACGGGACATGTCGTGGATCTCGTGGCGCACCGCCTCGTCGCCGGAAAGGCGCGTGACGGCGGGCACGGTGCCGTCCGGGTCGGGAGCCGGTGCCTGGCGCACGTCGCGGGTGGGCACCTCCTCGCCGTGGATGCGCAGGTCGCACGGGTCGAGGTTGCCGGGGATGACGGCCACGAACGTCTGGGTGAGGAAGTCGTTGTTGAACCGGAAGGCGCGGCGGGCGGCCTTCTGCCCGGCCGCGTCGCCGTCAAAGGTGAAGATGATATGGGGGTTGGCGAGCTTCTTGTCGCCGCGCACGGAGGTGTCCTGCGCGCCGATCTGCGTGTCGCCGATGAGGCGCCGGGCGATCTTGGCGTGCTGCTCGCCGAAGGCGGTGCCGCACGTGGCCACGGCGGTTTTGATGCCGGCCAGATGGCACGCCATCACGTCCGTGTAGCCCTCGACCACCACGATCTCGTGGTCGTGCAGGATGTGCTTCCTGGCGAGGTCGAGCCCGTAGAGCACGCGCTCCTTGTGGTAGAGCTGGGTGTCGGGCGTGTTGATGTATTTGGCGGCGATCGTATCGTCGTCGTAGAGCTTTCTCGCCCCGAAACCGAGGGTGCGGCCCGCAGTGTCGCGGATGGGCCACGTGAGGCGCCCGCGGAAATAGTCGTACGCCCCGCCGTTCTTTCCTTGGCGGGCGAGCCCGGCGTCGATCATCTCCTTCTGGGTGAAGCCCTTGTCCGCCAGATAGGTGACAAGGTTGTCCCAGCCTTTGGGCGCGTAGCCGCAGCCAAAGTGTTCGGACTGGGAGGCGGTGAACGTGCGTCCGCCCAGCAGCTGGCGGGCGGGCAGCGCCTCCTTGCTCAGGAGGTTTCTGGCGAAGAAGTTCTGCGCCTCCTCGTTGGCCTGGAGCAGCCGGGAGCGCATGGAACCTTTGCGCCGCTGGCCTTCCCGGCTGTTCTCATAGTGCAGGGTGATGCCGAACTTGTCGGCGAGGATCTCCACGGCGTCGGCGAACCCGACGCCCTCATGCCGCTCAACATAGGCGAACACGTCGCCGCCGAGGCCGCAGCCGAAGCAGTGCCACAGCCCGAGGGCGGGACGGACGGCGAAGCTCGGCGTCTTCTCGTCATGGAACGGGCACAGGCCCATGAACTCGCCGCTTCCGGAGCGTTTGAGCGAGACCGAGTCGCTGACCACCTCGTACAGGTCGGCGGCCTGGCGCACCCGCTCGATGTCGTCGTGTCTGATCATGCCTGCCATGATCCCCAGCTTATCGTCCGGCGGGAGCGTTTCACCGGCCGGACGGGCCGCGCACACCACCAGGATGCCGACGAAACGTCTCGCGCCCAACGTACCCACGGGCGGGACAAGGCCCTGTCCCCAGACGGCTCAGAGTACCGACCTGACGGCTCAGAGCCTGTCGACGAGCCTACGGGCGGAGACGTCGGTCAGGCTCGCCACCTGGTCCACCGCCACGCGAAGCCTCTCCTCGTCGCTCTTCGCATGCTCCCAGTCACCGCGGAAGGCGGGTGAGAGCAGCCGGCTCGGATGCGGGGAGGCGGCCATGAGCGCGTCGACGAGGCGGCGGATGATCGCCCGTTCCTCCTCTTCGACCGGCCCCTCGTCACGCGGCCCGATGACGAAGTAGACGCTGATGCCCTTGAGGGCCAGGATCTCGTAGGCGGTCTTCTCCGGGATGACGAGATCGGCGCTGTAGCGGGTAAGGGCCCCCTGCCCCCACCGCTGCCGCGTCGCCTTCTCCACGGCGGCGGCGAACCGGCCGATGAGCGTGGACGTGCGGTTCTTGAGCACGGCAAGATCACGACGCGAACCGGAGAACTCGCCGGGAAGCAGGTTCTGCCCGGCCAGCGTCTCGAGCGCCCCGGCGATCTTGTCAGGGTCATAGCGGCGGCCGAACCAGCCGCGCGTGGCCTCCACGATGCCGCCGCGGCCCCAGTCGTCGCCGATCGCCCGTGCGTCGATGGTGCCCATCACGATCCCGTCCTCCACGTCGTGGACGGAATAGGCGATGTCATCGGCCAGGTCCATCACCTGGCATTCCATCGGCCGGCGGTCGAAATCGCCCTGCTCTTCCGGCACCCCGGAGACCATCCACTCGAACGCCGGCTCGTCGTCCGGGTAGACACAGAACTTCTGGCCTGCCTCGCCACGGGCATGCTTCGACGCGCCCGCCTTCGTCCACGGGTATTTGACCGCCGCGTCGAGGCAGGCGCGTGTCAGGTTCAGGCCCGCGGGATGGTCGCCCTGGTCGGGGAAGAAGACCTTCGGCTCGAGCCGGGTGAGCAGCCGGAACGTCTGCGCGTTGCCCTCGAACCCGCCGATGTCGGCGGCGATATCCGCCAGCTCGCGCTCGCCTGTGTGCCCGAAGGGCGGGTGCCCGAGGTCATGGGCAAGGCACGCGCAGTCCACCACATCGGGATCGCAGCCCAGCAGCTCGCCGATCTGCCGGCCGATCTGCGCCACCTCGAGCGTGTGCGTGAGGCGCGTGCGGGCGAAATCGTTGGTGCCCGCCGTCTGCACCTGCGTCTTCTCCCCGAGCCTGCGCAGCGCGGAGGAATGGATGAGGCGCGCGCGGTCACGTTCGAAGGCCGTGCGCGA
>JAXGWH010000031.1:0-15566 GCA_040773385.1 Aeriscardovia sp.
GGTGGAGTCCGACAGGCAGGCGAGCATGTCGCGGGCGATGTCGGACGCATTGTCCTTGCCGCTCACGAAGCCCGTGCCGTGCGCGTCGAACACGGAGCCCTTGACGTCATCGCGCAGCGCGTCGTCGAAGAAGCCGGCACCGGGCACCTTGTCGGCGTGCTGCTGGTCGGAGAGCGTCGAGGCGTCCGTGCCGGTCGGCATCGTCCAGCCCTCGCCATACATGAGGATGCCCTTGTCGATCTTGTCGAGCGAGGCGCGGACCTTTTTCATGGTGGTCTGGTCGAGCAGGCCCATGAGGTCGAAGCGGAAGCCGTCGAGGTTGTAGTTCTTTGCCCAGTACGTCACCGAGTCGACGATGTACTTGCGTGCCATGCCGCGCTCGGAGGCCACGTCGTTGCCGCAGCCGGAGCCGTTGGTGAGCGAGCCGTTGGCGTCGTAGCGGAAGTAGTAGCCGGGGACGGTGAGCCCGAGTGCCTGCTTGCTTGCGTCGTAGACGTGGTTGTAGACCACATCCATGTTCACTCGCAGACCGGCCTCGTGCAGTCCGTTGACCATCTCCTTCATCTCGACGATGCGGGTGGCGGGGTCGGTGGCGCTGGAGGCGTACCAGCCCTCGGGCACGTTGTAGTTCTTCGGGTCGTAGCCCCAGTTGTACTGCGCATCGGTGGACGGCTTGGACTCATCGATCGAGGAGAACTGGTACATCGGCATGAACTGCACGTGCGTGACGCCCGACTTCTTCAGGTAGTCGAGGCCCGTGGGCAGACCGGCCTTGTTCTTCATCCCCTTCTCGATGACGCCGAGGAACTTGCCACGGTTCTTCGCGGAGACCCCGGAGGTGGCGCTGTTGGTCAGATCGCGGACGGAGGTCTCGCCGATCACCGCCGCGGTCGGGCCGCCTGTGAAGCTCGCCATACGCTTGAAGTCCTTGATGGACGTCTCGGACGGGGCGAGCACCACGGACCGGTCACCGTTCACCGTGGCGGCGGTGGCGTACGGGTCGGGCGACTGATTGGTCGTGCCGTCGGCGAAGTCGAGGGTGAAATCGTAGGCTGCGTCCTTCACGTCGCCGTCGAGCGTGACGGTCCACAGACCGAGCTCGCCGGCCTTCGTGCCGCGGGTCATCGCATACGACTTCTTCAGCTTCGCGTCGGCGGACGTGTCGGACTCGTAGGTGTTGAGCGTGACCTTCGCGGCGGTCGGGGCCCAGAGGCGGAACTGCGTGGACTTCTCGGAGTACTGCGGTCCGAGTTTGCCGTCGTAGTCATACTTCTTGTCGAACTCCGCCGAGCGCAGGATCGAACCCATCGTCACGGCCACCGGCTTTGTGCCGTAGCCCTTGACGAGCACCGTCAGCGCCTTGGAGGGATCGATGTCCGCCGTGGTGGTGATGGTCAGCGTCGCGCCCTTGGCGGTGACGGAGGCGACCTCCGCCCCGTCGAGGGTGACGGCGGATGCCGGGTCCGCGGCGGACAGCGGCGAGCTGAGCGTCACCGAGATGGTGCGCATGCCCGTGGCCGTGGCCGTTGCCGAGCGGAGCTGGTGGCCGAAGTTGATGACGGAACCATTGGCGTACAGAATCGGATCATTCTTCGCGTCCCTGTTGGCGGACGCGACCCAGATCTCGGCCGTGGCGACCCCCTTTGTCGGATCTGTCAGATGGATGGCATCGGCGGGGATGGCCAGATTGTCCTGGCCGTCCTTGTCCTTCCAGGAATCACCGCCCTTGCGCAGGATGATGGTGGAGCCCCTCACACCGTCGCCGGACGCCTCAGTGTACTTGGCGATCACGCCGAAGTCATCGTGGGAGGTGAACTTGGTGGCCGAGCCGTTGGCGGAGCTGTTCCAGTGCCACAGGTCCCAGTCGGCGTAATTGCCGTCGCTGCGGTTGTAGTGGACGATGACGTTGAGCGTCTTGAGGGAGCTGGCGACCACCGAGGCCGGCATGTCGGTCGGCGTCTGCGACTCGTCAGCGGAGTTCGTGCCGTCAATCCAGACGGTGGCCGCGCCGTTGCTCGCGTCGAGCATGCGGTTGCCGCCGAACTTGTCCCACTTGTCGGTGGTGACGATCAGGCCGAGCTTGCCCTTCTCATAGGCGCCCGGCAGATCGAGCTTGACGACCTTGCCCCACGAATCGGTGCCGGTGAACGCGTGGTGCGCGCCGGCGAGGTCGCCGCCGTCCTTCTTTGTGCCCCACACGTACACGCCGCGGTTGTCGTTGGCATCCTTCGGCTTGTAGTGCACGGTGAGCGTGGTGGTCGGCTTGTAGGCGACCGGGCACGGGTTGCCCAGGCTCGACTGGTGGTCCTTGACGGTCACGAACGGGCCGGAGAGCGTGTAGTTCGTCGAGTCAGAGCCGTTGAGATAGTCCCAGTTGTTGTTGCCGTCGTTGAAGACGGCCTCGATGGAGGTCGCGTGCTGGTTGTCGACGTCGAACTTGACGTAGCCGTCGCAGGCGGGCTGCATCTGCTTGCCCGGCGCGGTGGTCCAGGTGCCGTTGACGCCGTAATCGATGTAGGCGGTCTTCTGGCCCTCCGGCAGCTTGTAGTAGACGGTGGTCGTGCCATCGGCCTGGCCGTTGTCGGGGACGGAGACCTTGTAGTCAGGATCGCTCGGGTCGGACTTCTGCGTGCCCGTCCAGGCGCCCCTCGTCGCGCCGGCATAGATCGCGAGCGCGGTCTGCGGCTCGATGGTGGCCTCGATCTTGCCGCCGCTGACGGTGACGGTCTTCGAGCAGTCGCCGGCGGAGTAAACGTCGCAGTATTGGCCGTCGGGCAGCTGGGTGGTGAGCGTCACCTTTGTGGCGGTGGCGTTGTTGTTGAGGGCGAAGGTGCCCTTGTTGCCGCGGTTGAAGGCGATGACGCCGCTGGTGGGGTTCTGCCAGTCGGCGACCTTCGTGCCGGAGACGGCGTTGTGGAAGCCGACCATGCCGCGCACGCTGGTCCAGCGCTGCAGGCAGGTCCAGCCGGTCTTGTTCTCCTTCGTCTGGCAGACGGTGTCCGGCACTTTCGTGTCGGTGGCGCCGGGGGCGCCGTTGTCGTTGGTCTTGCCGTAGTCGAAGTCGTAGCCGGAGTAGATGCGTGCCTGGCCGTAATTATCGGCGAGGGTGAAGGCGTTGGCCATCTCGTATTGGCGTCCGTCGCGGGTGCTGAGCGTGGAGTCGCCGCGCTCGGTGTCCCAGTTGGTCACGAACGCGTCCGCGTGAGCGGAGTCGACGCTGGTGTGCGAGTCGGGGTCGACGGCGAGGTTCCTGAGGTTGGCCACGTCGCCCTTGAATGCCTGGCGCAGCTGGTAGGCGAAGGAGAACTCCGTCACGCGGCCGGTCTTGTAGTAGTACTTCGGCTGCAGGGCCTCGGCCTCGCCGCCGTTGTCCACGACCTCCTGGGTCCAGGGGATCTGGTCGATCGGGACGTTGACCTTGCTGGAGAGCTTCTGCTTGATGGCGAGGAGGTCGGCGGGGTCCATGTGCTTGGAGGCATCCGTGCGGAAGCCGGACACGCCCATGTTCCAGAGCTTTGCCAGGTAGTCGGCCTCTTTCTCGCGCACCGGGTCGGACTCGGTCTTGAGATCGCGCAGACGGCTGACGCGGCAGGTGCGTACCTCGGTGGCGTTCGTGTAGTCGCCGATGTTCTTGGTGCAGTCATGGAAGTCGGAGGAGGTGTACGGCACGGCCGGGTAGTCCTCGGAATGGCTGTCCGTGGAGTCGTTGTCGGTCGTGTAGGAGGAGCCGGCGACGCCCTGGACGGTCTTGCCCTTGGTGCTGGCGGCCATGTCGTTGAGGGTGGCGTCGACGATCACGCCGACACCCGCCACCTTGCAGGCCTGCACCATATTCTTGAACTCGGCCTCGGTGCCTTCCTTGGAGTCGAACTTGTAGGAGACCGGCTGGTAGCTGGTCCACCACTGCGAGCCCTTGATGGACTCCTGCGGCGGCGAGACCTCCACGTAGCCGATGCCCTCAGGCCCGTAGGTCTGGGCGCACTCCTTCGCCACCGAGTTCCAGTTCTCCTGGAAGGCGATGGCGATGACATCCTTGCCGGCCTTCGCATTGGCGGCGTCGTTGGCGCCGGCACTCTGGCTCGACGCACCCTGCGCGCCCGAGGCGCCCGTCGTGTCGGCCATGGCCGTGGCGGGTGCGACGAACGCCGGTGCGGCGAGCAGCGCCGCGCCGGTCAACCATGCCGAGACGGTGCGCCACCACTTTCTGCCAACGTTTCCATGAGTATGCGGTCTACCCATCAAAACCCTCTCCGTTGAGTTTGCGACACCCCGCGAAAACTTGCCATTTCAACGTTGAAAACGGCTTTTGGGGCATCATCCTTCGATATTTCACTCTAGGCAAGGGTGACAGCGTTTGCAAATATCAGCCGCGAGGGCGTCTCCCGTCTGCCCTGCCCGGGCGTTCCGCACTCGGAAGGACACAGACGGAATGGGTGGATCAGGCGCACCCGGCCGGGTGGGCCGCACGACGTCCGAGGGGGGGGGGAGACGGACGACAGAGAATGAGGGGGATCGCATGAGCAGATCAAGGCAAAGAAACCCGCCCTGCCCCGCCAGAATATTCAGCATCCGGAAAGCAAGACGGGTCACAATGCAGAATGATCCAATCCCCCACTGCAGAGATTTCCAGACCTCTACTACATAAATTTCCGGACTCCTACTGCATAAATTTCCGCAGCAGTCAAACAGACGGTTGCAGCCCTCCCCCGGCTCCCGATCGGGCGCGATCAGCCCGGACGGATCAGTGACGGATCTTGCCCTCGCGCTTGCGGGCGACCTCCTCGAGGTGCGCCTGCTTGCGCTCCTCTTGCGCGGCGTAGCGCTCGTCCTTCTCCTTGGCCAGGCGCTTCTTCGCCTCGTCGACGGACTCGCCGTCCTTGGTCAGGTAGCGGTCGACGAACGAGTCCTCGACCTTGCCGAAGCCTTTGGTCACCGTGTCGCTCATCTTGGTGAAGCCGCCCGTCACACTGTCGGCGATCTTCTTGTTCGCGTTCACCAGTTTTGATTTCGCCATGAGGGTTCCTTTCACCCGGCGTTGCCACGGTCACGCGCTCGGGCGGTGACACGACCCGGATTTTTCTGGGTGAGTACAGCCTGTATATCCCCCTGACATCGGCTTCATTGTGCGGATCAGCCCGCCAAAGCCGTCCGCCGCCTGTCGCCGCGCAGGAAACCCAGAGAAAGCAGGAAGGCGACGGCTCCCATAAACGTGATGCCGATCACCTGCACACGGTAGTTCGCCAGGCTCGACGCCAGGCCGGAGACGACGGAGAGCACGGCGATACCCACCACGCCGCCGATCTGCAGCATGACGTTGATAAGACCGGAGGCGATGCCGCCCAGCGTCTCCGGCAGCCCGTCGACGGCGATGTTCGTCACCGGGCTGAGCACCAGCCCGTAGCCGATAAGGACCATCGGCAGCGCGACGCTGGTCCAGTACCCGTTTTGCCGGCCGTCCATCAGCAGCATTCCCGCGAAGCCCGCGGTGGCGATGAGCAGTCCCACGATGAGGATCCGCTCCTGCGAGAACCGGCGCATGAAGGAGCCGACCTGCCGGGCGGCGAGGAAGTTGACGAGCGTCATCGGCAGGAACGAGACACCCACGACCAGCGGTGTCCAGTGATAGACGGCCTGGAGGAAGCGCGGAGTGAAGAACCAGAATGCCGTGATGGCCGCCGAGTAGACGAAGCGGATCGCATAAGCGTTCACGCGCGCCGGGTCGGAGAACAGCCCGGCCGGCAGCAGCGGGTGGTCCGTATCGGCACGTCCGCGCTCAACCCCGCGGGCCGGCTCGGCTGGCTCTGGTCGGCCGTCCTCGCGCTCCTGCCCGGCTATCGTGTGCAATACGTACCGCTTGAGTCGACGGATTATGGTTTCCCCGACCAGTACCGGCATCTGGGCGAAAATGTGGATATCCTGTACGGTCCTTCCGGGTTCGTGACGACGGCGGATCTGGTCGACTTCGAGCAGATAGGCGTCTACCGGTTCACCCTCGCGCTGCACCGCGGTGACCCGCTCGCAGGGAAAGAGGAGATCCCACCATCCGATCTTTCCGGCCGGACGGTCTGGATGATGGATGACCGTCCGGCCCCGGGCACCATCCCGGTGATCGACCGGGTGCGTGATGAGCTGCGCGCGCAGGCACCGGGGATCCGTCTTCGGCCGACCGACCCGCATTACACCATCGAGACGTTCAACCGTTTCGCCGCCACAGAGAACGGCGACTGCCTGCTCTCATTGGAATGCTGGGATCACGCCCTGCCCGGCCTCCTGGCCTGGCCGCTCGCCGTCACCGAGACGATGCCTTACGGGCTGCTGTTCCCCCGACACCCGAACGCGCGGCTCGGGGCTTTCATCAGCACGGTGCGGAAGGTCGTCGCCGCGCACCGGTGATCCGCCGGTATCCGCGATGCAGCGCGGCAGGAATCCCGATGGATCCTGTTTCTTTCTCCCGCGCCCCTACCGGTACCATCTGCGACGCGACACGCCCGAAACGGTTACCGTATCGTTTTTCCTGTCTCGGGCTTCACCGGACAGTAGCGCCGCAATCGGCACGAGAAAGCCATTATCGGCATATTTATCACAACTGTTCAGGGTAATAAATCGTCATACACAACTGACGATACGTATTTCGTAGTGCTATTCTGATCTCAGTCGCTACGATGACCGTAGTGTTTGATGAAAGGACTTCGTTATGGCAGCAGATTCATCGACAAAGGATGATCTCAAGTGGAAGACCTGGCAGGACTGGGTCAGCCTCGTGGCGGGCGTGCTGCTCGCCATCACCCCGGCCTGGGCGGCCTATGGCAACGGCGCCGGCAAGACCTGGGCCATCATCGGCGGCATCGTGGTGGCGTGCGTCGCCCTCTGGTCGCTCGCCACCGGTGCCTCGCAGGCCTCCGAGTGGACGCAGATCGTCATCGACGTCATCGTCTTCATCCTGCCGTGGTGCGTGGGCGCTGCTTCTGTTGCCGGCGGCTGGTGGATGTGGATCCTCGCCGTCATCACGCTCATCATGGCCATCTGGTCAATGCAGGCCCACAAGGAGTGAGCCGACTCTGTTCGTGAGTCCGGTTCACGGGCTCTCCATGGTCACGGGATCACGCTCTCTTCTCTCCCAAACAACGTGACAGAATGACCAGTGTGGCCGCGGGCGATCTCGTCCGCGGCTTTTTCTTTCCCGATGGTTCCCGGTCGACCGACATCCACGGGCAGCCGGAAATCACGAGCGGGCACAACGGGCAGGAACCACAACCAGGTGTGACACACGCAAGCCGTACCCTGGGACGCACGGATCCCGCTCCCGATGTGTGCACAATCCGTAGCGGTATCGCCCACGGCAAAGGGCTCCCCCGCCGGCGACCATATGATGAATGAGGCGTGGCACAGCAGGACAGCCGGGACGGTGCGATACGGCGTCCGGCATGGTGGAAGGCGGCAAAAGATGCGGCGCGGTGAAAAAATCAGGCTTCTCACCGACGACAAGATCCTGCGGTCGGTGCTTGATATCGCCGTCACGAGCGGCGAGCGGGCCGTCACCATGGAATCGGTGTCAAAATATTCCGGTGTGGCGAAGACCACCCTCTACCGGCGGTACAAGAACCGCAAGGATATGCTGGCACGCCTGCGCAAAAACATCGAATCAATGGACTTCAGCCCGCGCGGGTTCGCCGCCATCCCCGAGGGCCTGGAAAAATATGCCCTCTGGCTCTCCTCCACCTATTCGAGCTATGTGGCCGTGACGAAGATGGCCTCCGTGCTGTTCGCCCGCACCCCGTTCCTGCTGGCAGTAGCCACGAAGATCCTCACCGACCTGCACACCGGCATCATCCAGCTGCTCGACGAAGGGCAGAAGGCCGGCACATTCTCTGTGTCGGCAAAGCCGCGCGTCGCTGCCGACCTGCTCGTCGGCGGCGTGCTGCTCGAGGCGTCCCGCACCGGCTCGATTGATCAGCCGATGATCCACAACGCCATCATCACCGTCTTCCCCGAGACGTTCGTCACTCCAGCGGGCGACGCCACGCATACAGCACCAGCGACACCGCGGCGGTGAGCACCGTGGTCACCGGCGTGTTGAGCCAGATGCCCGTCAGCCCCAGAGGCCAGAGCACGCCGAGCACGAGGAACGGGAACACGAAAGCATAGACCACCGAGAGCACCACGGCCTCGCGCACCCGTGAGAGCGCCTGGAACACAGAGACAATGGCGTAGGCGACCCAGCGCGCCGCATAGGTGATGGCCATGAGCCGCAGGGCGACCACCGCCATGTCGAGCTGGGAGGCCGGCATGGAGGGCACGAACACGAGCGCAAGCCAGCGCGGCACAGCGAGCACGGCCACCGCAGAGAAGGCCGCAGGCGGCGCCGCAGACGATGAAGTCGAGGCGCACGAGAGCGCGCACGCGCTTTTTGAGGCCGGCACCCCAGTTGTAGCCGATCGCCGGCTGGGCGGCATCAACCACGCCGTACATGATCGGCAGGAACACGCCGTCCACGTACTGCACGATGCCATAAACGGAGACGGCCGCCGAGCCGCCGAAACGCACGAGGGCGGAGTTGAGGGCGATGGAGAACAGGCGCCCGGCGATGTTGTCAAGGAAATCGGGCAGGCCGTTGCCCACAATCCCCCTCACCGCGGCCATATCCCAGCGCGGGCACACGAAATGCAGGCGCAGCCGCCCCGAGGCGAGCGGGATCATGGCCATGATGACGGCGACGAGCTGGGCCACGCAGAACCCGGCGGCCGCCCCGGCCACGCCCCAGCCCAGCACGGCCACGAACAGGTAGTCGAGCGCCACGCCGAGCACGGCAAGCACAATATTGACCGCGAGCGAGTAGGTGACGGCGCCGCAGTCCTTGAGGTAGTTGTCAACGGCGTCCACGAGCGTGATGAACGGTGAGAACACGGCGTAGACGCGCAGAAATACGACGGCCTCGTGGTGGAACGCGCCAGTAGCCCCCATGGCGGTCATGATGGGCGGGGCGCCGAAGTAGAGCAGCACGCCCAGCACCGTGGACAGCACGATGACCATGAGCACGGAGAGGGTGAACACCTCGTCTGCCTCGCGGTCTTTCTTGCGGCCCAGAGCCAGGGAGATGAGCACAGAGGAGCCCACGCCGATCATGTCGACAAAAGCGAAATTGATGATGACGAACGGTGTGGCGAGATTGACCGCCGCGAACGCCTGCTCGCCCAGGAAGTTGCCGACGAAGAGGCCCTCGAACAGCTGATAGAGTGCCGAGAGAAGCATCGAGACCGAGCCGGGAAGGGCGACCTTTGCGTAGAGCCGGCCCACGGGCAGGTGCACGTACATGTGCTGCGTGCGGCGCAGCGCCTCGTCGGCGCGGCGGTCGCGCTCCTGTTCCCGGCGATCGCGCTCGGCCTGACGTGGACCGGCGTCGGAGACCGTCTTCTGCATCACATCCTTCTGGTCCATGGCTCCCCCATCGTATGTTCCGTCAGTGATCCTCGTCACACAGAGCCGCGCACCGACAGACTCACAGACACTAGCAAATCAATGTTTCACGCAATCTGTTCGGGAATAATATGCCAGAAAGTCTGTCCGAGAAAGACTGTCTAAAAGTGTTTCTCATGAAATCCGCCAAAACAATCCGTGCGGAAGAGACAAAGAAATGCAGCCAACCCTGACCGATCTCTTTCCGGTACGCTTGGTAATCACAGAGGAAAGACCGGGAAACTTCATCTATCCAATAGCCGGTAGACTTTCCGGACACAACCGGCACTCGCACATCCAGCCGAAGAGGAGCATTATGGACCAAAATGAGATCAATCGATTGATCTGCGAGGATTACCATCGCGATGTGCAACAGATGGCCGTCACCGTCTACAACCTTTTCGACAAACAGGCTGCCCAAGAGAAACATGAGAATCGGCCGGACATCAATTTTGATCCGGACAAGCGCTTGATCACGCTGCACCATCGGGACAAATCATTGACACTCCGCATCGATTACCGGCCTGAAATATGGTCTGTCCGTTTTCTCACGATTGAGAACGGCAGCATCACCCGCTATGACTGCGCCCGCAGCGATGAGCAGCTTGAGCGCAAAGTGCGCATGTATCTCCATTCCGTCCTCTGATACCCCTGACGGCACAATCTGCACATCGAGAAAATATCAGAGGCGCGACAGCAGAAAGGAGAGCACCCACCCCGGCACACGTACAAAACAGGGCATGCGGATCAGCGGCAGCACAGAACCATACGGCAGAGACCCGGCCGACTCGCGCGACACGCCTGTTCTCTGAAGAACAGACTGCATCGAGCAGGCAAGAGGCCATGCCGAATACGCCCAGCCCGTTCCACACGGTAGATCTGTTCTGATCAGACAACAAAAAAGGCGACCGCCCGGCCGCCTTCATCATCTTTATTTGTGCCCCCGCAGGGACTCGAACCCTGGACACGCGGATTAAGAGTCCGCTGCTCTAAGCCAGCTGAGCTACAGGGGCAATGGCTTTGAACCAAAACCAAAAAATTAGTATACCCCGCCTGCGGACATCCGCAAGAGGCGTTCCCGGGCCGGTCCCGGATAGCCGGGATCAGCCCGGAAACACCATGCGCGAAACAATCGCCTCAGTCCGTGCCCGGCCTGTGCTCAGTCCACGATGCGCGGCATCGAGGTGGTGAGCGACTTGGTCAGGTGCAGGTGCAGCAGGCCCGCGCCGGCGTGCACCTCGCTCATCTTGAGCTGCACGGTGCGCTCATTGGCGGGCAGCGTGTCGTCGTCGGTCACAGTGGCCGGCGACTTGACAGGCAGGATCACGAGGTCCTCGAGCTTTGTGCCCGCACCCTCGGCGATTTTGGCCGCCTTGGCCAGGCTGGGCTTGTAGTCGTCGCGCTCGGTGACGCGCTCGGGCGGCACGCCGTACGACTCCTGGCACAGCCCCTCCACGCGCGATCGGATGGACTTGCCGCGCAGGTCGGCGGGCTTGTGCGCGTTGGCGTTGGCCTGGTGGCCCTGGGCGGCGGTGAGCGTGTCCATGAGCGCGTCGATCTGGTCGGCCAGCTCGTCCGAGCCCTGCTCGTAGAGGTTGGTCAGGGCCATGGGGCGCAGACCGTCCTTCTTGCCCCGCTCGCGCAGAGCATCAACCTTGTCCTCGTCGCCGGCCCAGAGGTTGATGAGCGGGAACGTGGGGATGCCGGAGTTTTCGAGACGGTGGATGTGGTGCGTGTAGCGCCAGCCCAGGTGCGGCGTGTCCCACGTGGAGGCGCGAGCGACGATCACCGCGGCGCTGGGCCAGTCGAGGCCGTAATAGCGGCAGGCGATGTCGAGGAACTTCTGGGCGCCGGCGTCGGTACCGTAGCCGGCCTCCACCACCACCACGTCGTGCAGGCTCTGCGCGGTCTCGATGGCCACGAGCGAGGGGATGCCGAGCGAGACGTTGCCGAACGGGCCACAGTGCACATAGACAGGCGAGCCGCCGTGCGTCTGCAGCAGCGCAGGCTCGATGGAGTCAGAGAGCAGCCGCAGCACGCGATCAATATCGACCACGTCCTTGGCGAGCACGACGGTGCCGTCGGCCTTCTGCCCCACCACCATGCGTGAGATGCGCTTTCGCAGTTCATCCACCGAGCGCGAGAGGGTGACGATTTCCATCATCTCGCTCGTGGGCGTGAGCACGGTCTTCTCCGGGTAACCGCCGGTCTGCCTGCCGTCCACCACGCTCTGGCCGACGGCGATCTTGCGGCTCTCTTTGCTCGGCAGCTCGGAGACGCGCGGCATGAGGATGGTGCCCGGCTCGTCCGCGTCCTCGAGCAGCGCCTTCTCCGCACGCACCACGATGAGGTTCTGCGCGGTGGCGATACGGCTCATCTCGCCGAACAGGCCCCAGTCGGCCAGCTCGGGCTGGGAGAGGCTGGATTTGCCGGCGCCGGACGCGCCGCCTTTGCTGCCGGCCGAGGTGATGCCCATGCTCGGTTGGCGCAGCACGGCGCCGGCGTCGATGCCGTTGGCGCGCAGGGCGTCCACGAGGGCCATGAGCGCGGTGGTCTTGCCTTCGCCGCGGGAGGCCTTGAGCGGGGTGTCGGAGGTGACGAGCAGGATGACGCCGTGCTTGCGCGGCGCGTCCGGGTCCTTTTTGAGGTGCTCGAGCCAGCCGTAGGCGTCGATCTTGGCGTTCTTGCGGCCGTAAGGGATCATGAAGCTGTTGAAGGCAGCGGCCACAGCAGGGTCGGAGCTGGTGGGCGGCAGTTGGTTGGCCAGCCCGTTGGTGAAGCTCGTGCGCTGCGTGGCGGTACCGGCGCCATCTGACTGGTACTGGCGTTGCAACAGGGCACGCGCTGCGGCCACGGTGGCGACGGCGGAGGCCGCTTCATCGCTCACGCCGTTCGTTTCGGTGTCACTGTGAGTGTCGTGCCCGGTATTGCCGGCGTCCTGTGCTGAAAGATTCGGGATGCTGATGTTCTGAGAGTTGTTCTCGTTGCTGCTGGGTTTGATCGGCGTGCTGTCTGTGCTCATCAGGCTCTTTTCGACGGAGGACGGGGAATCTGCCCCGAGGCCACTTCCCAGCCTACTGGGGATCCGGATCCCCGAATGTTTCCGAAACAAAACGACTGTGGGACAAACGACTGTGACATAAAAAAGACCCGTCCGGGGCTCGGTTCGATGGCTCCGGACGGGTCAGAACGCTCAGGCAGGGTCAGTGATCACACCGAGGTACCCAGATTCCATGCGGTGCCCGCGCCCGCACCGATGGCACCGGCGCTGACGGCCACCGCGACGATGAGGACGACGATGAGGACCAGCACGGCGTAGCAGAAGTATGAGCGGGCGAAGCTGCGCAGGTTGTAGTTCGTGGTGGTGAAGCAGTCGATGATGAGGAAGATCCAGCCCACGATCGGGATGCCGAACAGGACGGAGTGCCAGAAGTAGCTCCACGGCGAGAGCGGCGCGAACTGCTGCGGACCGAGATAGCCGTACCGGCCCTGGTAGACCGCCGGGGAATATCCAGGCTGGCCGTTCTGCGCGTAACTGTTGTTCGCGGATCCCTGCTGTGGTTCATACTGCGGTGGCTGCCGATAGCTCATAGCACTCCTTGGATCGGTGTTTCCCTCGGCTCCCTGTTCAACGGATTGATGTCCGCGGATCAGTTGTCGGAGAGGAAGAAGCCGTTCCTCATCCGCATCGAGATGGTGTAGAGCACCTTGTCGAGCAGATCGTCGGTGTCCTTCTTCAGCCTGTCGGCCAGGGCCTGGTTGGCGGCCTCGAGCACGCGGTGCACGTCCTGGTCGGAGAGGTCGTCGAGCTTGCCTGTGAGCGCGGCGTCGCCGGCGAGCTTCGCGTCGGTCAGGCGCACGTTGGCGTGGCCGTAGGCGCCGGTCTTGATCTGGTAGGCCTCGATGGTCTGCTGGTTGTCGGCGAAGTGCTCGTCGGCGAGGGCCGCGATGATGCGGTTCTCCCAGTAGTGGCTCTCGGTGGTCACGCGCGTGGTGGTGGACTCGAGGTAGGCCGGCGTGGTGTCGACGTTGGTGTAGTACGGCTCGATGGTGTTGAACGGGTTGGAGCCGAAGGAGATCCACTGCAGCGCGGCGTAGGCGGCGGGCTTGTCCGGGCGGATCTCCATGACGGAGAGCTCGGACTGGCGGTTGATGCCGATCGGGCGGTACAGGGTGTGGGTCTCGTGGTCGCCCTTCTTGCCGTACGGGTCGTACGGGGTGCCCTGGTAGTGGGAGCTGAGGACGTACTTGATGTCCTCGATAGTCACCTTGCGCTCGGGCTGGCGCGCCCACGGCAGATTGTCGGACTCGGGGGTGTAGTAGGCGTCCTCGCTGTCCCAGTCGTCGTCGAGCGGGTTGAGATAGCGCTGCATGAACCAGGCGCGCGGGGTGTTGTACACGTGGTCGGTGTCGGTGTGGGAGCCGAACACGTCGCGCGGGTTGATGTGGCCTTTCTCGCCGCCGATGGTGATGTCGAGGTTGTTGTCCTTGATGAACTCACGCAGATCGGCGGAGCACATGTTCTCGGCCTGCTCGCCGAACGCGTCGTCGAGGTCGAGGTCGTCGATGCCGAGCTGGTTGGGCATGGTGACGTAGCAGTCGTCGGGCACGCGGCGGGCGATCCAGTGATGGCCGCCCACGGTCTCGAACCACCAGATCTCATGGCTGTCGGAGAAGCCGACACCGTTCATCTCACTCGTGCCGTACTTCTCCAAAAGGGAGCCGAGGCGGGTGACACCCTCGCGGGCGGTGTGAATGTAGGGCAGGACGATGGTGAGGAAGTCTTCCTCGGTGATGCCGCCGGGCACGAGCGGCTTATAGCCATCCTCGCCTTCCTTGCCCTGTGCGGGCATGACCTCGACGAACGGGTCGGCGCCGAGCACACGCTCGTTGGTGGTGAGGGTCTCCGTGGCGCTCATGGCCACGTTGGCGGCGTTGACTCCTGCCTCGCCCCAGACGCCCTCCTTGAGATCGGCGTTGGGCATGGCCGTGTACCGCATGGGATCGTCGGGCAGATCGATGTCGAGCCGGCCCAACACACTGCGGTAGTGCCGCGGCTGCTCCTGCTGGCCGACGACGACGAACCGCTTGGGGTTGAACTCGCCGTTGGCTGAATCCTCGTTGCGCGCGATGATGGTCGAGCCGTCATAACTCGCGTTCTTGCCTACCAGAATGGTGGTGCAGGCCATGGATGCCGTCCTTCTTTCCGTGATGTACCGTGACGTCACTGTGTCATCTGCCCGGAACATGTAACCGGGTGATGCGACTGCGTGCTATGCCTCTAGGATAAAGCCCACACGCTACGACCGCGCCGTACCGGTTCAGGCGCGTTTCGGTGCCGGAGCGTACGCCAGGACGATGCCGCCCTGGTCCACGCCGCGGCCGTCCGCCTCACCCCGACCGGGCAGGGCATGCAGGAGTTCGTTGAGCCAGAAGCCCTGCCGCAGGTTCGGCAGCGGTTCGGCGGTCGCCCAGACCCGCAGCACGTACCCGTGCTGCGCATCGGGGGGCTGCGGTCCGTTGTACCGCATCGTCACCTGAGGATTCGTCCCTCCCACCATCGAGCCTGCGGAGGAGTTCCTGCCCTGCAACGCCTCGGGGATCATGGAGGGCATCGCACGGGAGAAGTCGGGCGGGATCTGTAGCGCCTTCGAGTCGTTGAAATCGAACATGAGGGCGTCGACGGGAACGTTGGCCACCGCCCAATGAATCCATTCGAATCCGCACACGGGGATCGAATCGGGATCCACCAGCTCCCAGTGCAGGTAGTGCATGCCGGGTTCAAGACCTTCGACGTAGAAGGGGAAGGACACGACGGGCACGCCATCGACGAGATTGGTCTCGGGCGCACGCGCGGCGAACTCATCGGGGACCGTGGTGAAATCAGCTGAAACTCTCATGCTCCCAGTATCGCCCATCGCACTGACCGGTGTTCACGCCGTCGGACGAATCGAGACCCGACGCATCCGGTACCGGTGACGGTGCCGGTCGCAGCGCGGTGCTGCGCCGACGACCGACGCACCGCACCGTCTAGAACACCAACGAACAGCAGAGCGCCTCGAAGACCAGCGTCGGGTTGCCGTTGCCCGCCAACCGGCGCCTCGCGACGGCGA
>JAXGWH010000032.1:0-15439 GCA_040773385.1 Aeriscardovia sp.
ACGAGCGCGAGCAGCAGGCCCTCCACGAGGTGCAGACGCTCCTGCGCCTTCTTTTTGCGGAATTGCGAACGGTTGTGCACCACCGAGCGGCGGTGGTCGATCCACACCTGCAGCAGCTCCTTGAGCCCCATGGTGTGCGGACGGCCGTCCACGAGCGCCACGTTGTTGATGGCGAACGTGCTCTCCAGGGGGGTCGTGAGGTAGAGCTGGCGCAGCACGGAGGCCGGGTCGAACCCGGATTTGATGGTGATGACCATCTTGAGGCCGTTGAGACGGTCGGACAGGTCGACGGCCGAGGCGATGCCGTCGAGCTTCTTCTCTTTGACCGCCTGGCCGATGCGCTCGAGCACGCGCTCGGGGCCGACCATGAACGGCAGCTCGGTGATGACGATGCCCTTCCGGCGTGCGGTGACGTTCTCCACGCGCGCACGTGCCCGTGTGGTGAACGTGCCGCGCCCGGTCTCGTAGGCCTCGCGGATGCCCTGGCGTCCCATGATGATGCCGCCGCCGGGCATGTCCGGCCCGGGGACGAGCCGCAGGAGGTCGTCGAGCGGGGCATCCGGATGGGCGATGAGATATTTGGCCGCGGCGATCACCTCGCCCAGATTGTGGGTGATCATGTTGGTGGCCATGCCCACGGCGATGCCCTGCGAGCCGTTGACGAGCAGGTTGGGGATGGCGGCCGGCAGGACGTCCGGCTCCTTGAGCTTGTTGTCGTAGTTGGGGGAGAAGGGGACGGTGCCCTCGTGCACGTCGGCGTTCATGGCCAGCGCCGCGGGGGCGAGGCGTGCCTCCGTGTAACGGGAGGCGGCCGGACCGTCGTCGAGCGAGCCGAAGTTTCCATGCCCGTCCACCAACGGCAGTCGCATGGCGAACGGCTGGGCAAGGCGCACCATGGCCTCGTAGATGGAGGAGTCGCCGTGGGGGTGGAGCTTGCCCATCACCTCACCGACGGCGCGCGCCGATTTCATGTACGGCTTGTCGGGAGTGAGCCGCATCTCGCCCATCTGGTAGAGGATGCGCCGCTGGACGGGCTTGAGACCGTCGCGGGCATCGGGCAGGGCGCGCGAATAGATCACCGAGTAGGCGTAGGCGAGGAAGGAGGTGTTCATCTCCTTTTTGAGGGGTGTGTCGACGATCCTCTGCCTGACGGTCCTCGGATCGTATTGTGCCTGCGGAAGCGTTGTGCGCCTGCGTGCCATGATCCTCCCTTGGTCAAAAAGACAGTCCATTATCCCACACCCGCCGCCCACGCCATCGGACGCAGCTGCCATGTCCGGCGTGCGGCATTGAGGAACCCCTCCGTAGAATGGACCGGGACACAAGGAGGTTGCGGATGACCGGACGCACGGACGAAGGCAAACAAACGGACACGGTGCCGGGCAGGGCCGCGGACACGGCCGCCGACGGGGTCGTCAACGGGGGTGCCTCGCAGCTCTCGGCGTCCGGAGGCGATCGTCACAATCTGTGCGTGCCGCTGGGTCTGCCCCCGGCCTCCTCATACGCCTCGCGCCGGCTGCCGGAAGTGCTCCCGGCACTGTCCGCCTGTCTGGGCCGGCCAGTGCCGACAAAGATCGTCCCTGACCCCTCCGCCGCGCGGAAAGACCTGGGACTGCCCGGCGCGCGGTCCGTCATCGTCGCCCTCATCGACGGGCTCGGCTACTGGAACCTCGCCCTGCGCGAGGGCCATGCCCCCTATCTGCGCTCGCTGCTGGGCGATGGCACATGGATCCGCACCTGCTATCCGACCACGACCACCGCCGCCATGGCCACGTTCGGCACCGGAACCTGCCCCGGGCTGACCGGTCTGCTCGGCTATACGCAGCTCAACCCCGAGAACGGCAGGATCGCCCAGATGATCCAATGGACCGACGCGCCGGCGCCGGCCGACCTGCAGCGCGAGCCGACCGTCTTCTCCGGTCTTGTGGCACAGGACGTACGCACCGATTCGGTCAGCCTGCCGCAGTTCAAGAACTCGCCGATGACCGCCGCCTCGCTCAGCGGTCCTCGCTTTTTACGCCGGCGCACGCCACAGCAGCGCCTCGATCTGGCCATCAGCCTCTCCCAGCAGCCCGGGCTGACCTACTTTTATCTGCGTGACGTCGACCATGCGGGCCATAACTACGGCTGGGAGTCCGAGGAGTGGGCCGCCGCCCTCGAGGATGTGGACGACCAGCTGCGGCGCCTGCATGAGCAGGCCGCTCCGGGAACGTTGCTTGTCATCGTCGCGGACCATGGCATGGTGTCCGCCGATCCGGAGCAGAGGATCGACATCGCATCGGACGGACGCCTCAGCCGCGGGGTGAGCGCACTGGGCGGCGAGCCGCGCGCGGTGATGGCGTATGCCGAGCCCGGACAGGACACCGACGAGCTCGCCCACCGGTGGACGGACGTGTTGGACGGCCGCGCACGGGTCTATTCCCGTCAGCAGGCCATCGAGGCAGGGCTCTTCGGCCCGGTGGAGGAGCGGATCCGGCCGATGATCGGCGATCTTGTGGTGATGGCGGACGGCAACACGACGATCGTCGACTCGCGCGTGCAGAGCGAGGGGGCGATGTCGATGCCGGGCGTCCACGGCTCCTGGACGGAGATGGAGAGCCGGATCCCCCTGCTCGTCGATGTGAGCTGAGGTCATTCAGTCACCGAAAATACTGATGCCGCTCAGTCGAGGAAAATGCCGAGACCGCTCAGTCACCGAAGATGATGTCATCCCATGAAGGGATGGCGTTGCGGCGCGTCTTCGATCTGCTGTTTCTGCGTGACGGACGGTCGGGTTCCTGACCGTCATGTCTGTCCGTACTGTCCGTATCGCCGTCCGGCCCATCCGGCCGGGTGGAATCAGTGGAATGAGAAGAATCGGCGACCGTGTCGTCAGTGCCGTTCTGTCCGTCGTGTGAGGGGCCGTTTGTCACCGCTGACGGCTGATGTGCGGTTTCTTCCTGCTGATGATCCCCTGAAACCCCGGAGAGGCTGTTCGCATCGGCATGTGTCTGACCGGCCCGGTCGAGAGTGCCCCCCGTTTGTGGACCCGTCTGCGAAGACCTGTGCGATGCCGTGAGAGGGGAGAGGGTCCGTGTCTCCTCCGACGATTCATCGGATCCCTGGGATCCCTCCCCGGCGAACGGACGGAAGAGGCGGGTGTCGTCCTCGCCGGCGTCGTTCTGGGCGGAACGGGAATCCTCGCCGTGGCGATGTCCGCCTTCGATCATCCAGCTCGGCGGGTTCGGGCCGGACTGCGGCACATCCGTGGAGATCGACATGTTCCCCTCGTCGCCGAAGAGCAGGTCGCGCGCATCGGCATCCGACTGGCCGAGCAGTTTCTTGGCGGTCGGGTCGATGGCGACGACCGCGTTGTCGCGCATGTTCCACGACCACGTGGCCTTGTAGATCCTGCTGTTGTGCGGGAAGAGCGCACTGATGCGCCATGGCTCGCGCCTGTTGCGGCTGGCCGTCCATTCGACGCTCGCCGTGTCGACGCCGGCCGCCACGAGGGTGGAGTTGATGAGCTCGCCGAGCCGGTGGACCTCCTCGTTCTGACGGATGTTGACGGTGAGGAACTGGGCGATGGCGCTCTTTTTCTCCTGTTCGATCGGTTCGGCGAAGCGGCGGATGAGTGCCGGGTCCATGCCGTATTTGGCGGCGATCTTGTCGGTCGTCACGCCAGCCCGGGCGAGGTTCTGGATCTGCGAGATCGGCAGTCCGGCGGTCTCCGGGGGAAGCGTGTCTGTACGGGCCTCGGCCTTGATCTGTTTTGCGGCCAGGAGTCCCTGCTCGAAATCATCCGAGTCGTCGAGCTCGACCTTCTCGTCGCCGATCCTCAGGATCACGACACCGTCGTCGTCGACATGATCGAACACCGCTTTTTGTGCCATCCGGCCCTCCACAAACGCCTTCTGCCCTGCGGCCCGTCATCCGGCAGACCGCAACCGAGGCCATTCTACCCGTCAGTCCGTCAAGAAACCGGGTACGAGGTTATACGTGCAATCACCGTCTATCCAGACTGCGGGCTCGGATGGGGATTTCTCTCTGGAAGGAATATCGGCTGATGTTGCACTTTTCTGCGGTCTGTTGTATTTTATTCGCCGCACACAGTATGCGGCCCAGTGCCGCGCACACCATTGCGAGGAAGGTTGCCGATGGCCCAGGACTACGATCACCCCAAGGACAAGGACGAAGAGGACGAGGACGAGGAGACCGTCAAGTCTCTCGCCGGCGCCCAGAACGACAACGACGGCTCCGATGACGGCAATGACGATGACGAGGAGGCCATCGCCGAGAATTATGAGCTGCCCGGGGCGACGATCAAGAACGCGGATTCCTCCGTGACCGTCATCCCCACGCAGGAGGACGAGTTCATCTGCTCCAACTGCTTCCTTGTCAAGCATCGCAGCCAGCTCGCCTATATGAAGGACGGGCAGCCGATCTGCAAGGAATGCGCCGCCGCGCTCGAGTGAGCGCACTGATAATGCCGGCCTGATGACCGGCATTTTTCATATCCGGACCGTACCAGACAAGGAGTCGACGATGACAGACAAGCCCTACGACGAGACCGGCGACCAGACCATCCGTCTCGAGACATCCGGCCCCGTGCACGTCACGATGCTCATCACAGGCGTCGACGGCAGGCCGCCGGTGTTCGTGCCCGCCTACGAGCACGAGGGCGACGCCGGTGCCGATCTGCGCACGGCGATCGACTTTGACCTCGCGCCCTTCGAGAGGAAACTCGTCCCTCTGGGCTTCTGCGCCGCCTTCCCTGACGGGTACGTGGCACTCGTGCACCCACGCTCCGGACTGGCCATCCGCCAGGGCGTCACCCTGCCCAACGCGCCGGGAACCATCGACTCCGGATACCGCGGCGAGTACAAGGTCCCGCTCATCAATCTCGATCCCACCCACACCTGGCATTTCAAGAAAGGCGACCGGATCGCCCAGATGATCATCCAGCGTTATTGGCGGGCCGATTTCGATCCGGCGGACACCCTGCCAGATTCCACACGGGGCGAGGGCGGGTTCGGCTCGACCGGTCTGCAAAGAGGGCGGGGCCTGGCCGGCGACTGAGTCTGATCCTCCCACCCCTCGGACTTGCGGGGAAGTAGCATAGAGGCAACGAGAGGAGCCCATCATGGCCGAGAACAGCACGCCTGCACGCACAGCCGGCAAGGACGGCGACGATCGCCGCATCGCCGGTGCGCACGAGGAGACGACAGGCGGTTTTGCCGCGCTCTCCGGCGAAAACTCACGCAGCGCGCAGTCTGCGGGCTCCGCCAGGACGCGTGCCAAAGCGGTGGGGACGGTCGATCCGACAAGCCCGGATCCGTTCGACTGGACCGACATGAGCTCGCGCCTCCTCGGCTGTGAGATCCCCGATGACCCCGATGATGCCCTGCGCCCGATCCTGCAGGCGGTCGTCCAGCACCATCCCGGCGCCGACCTGGCCATCCTGCGCAAGGCCTATGACCGCGCCGTCTGGCAGCACCGCAATGAGCGACGCCGTTCCGGCGAGCCCTACATCATCCATCCGCTCGGTGTGGCGCAGATCCTCGCCGACCTGGGCATGACGCCGCGCGTGGTGGCGGCAGGCCTGCTGCACGACACGGTGGAGGACACGGACTACACGCTCGAACAGTGCCGCTACGAGTTCGGCGACACGGTGGCCGGCCTCGTCGACGGTGTCACCAAGATCAGCAACATCGAATACGGCGACTCCGCCCAGGCCGAGACCATCAGAAAACTCGTCGTGGCGATGAGCCGTGACGTGCGCACGCTCGTCGTCAAGCTCGCCGACCGTGTGCACAACGCGCGCACCTGGCGCTACGTGCCTACCGACAACGGCGATCGCAAGGCCCGCGAGACGCTCGACATCTACGCGCCGCTGGCCAACAGGCTCGGCATGAACGCCATCAAGACGGAGCTGGAGGAACTCTCGTTCAAGCAGCTCTATCCCAAGATCTACAGCGAGATCGTCACCCTCGTGGCCCAGAGGGCGGGCAAGCGCGACGAATATCTCAAACAGATCCTCGACGAGCTGCGAAAGCGCCTCGCCGACCAGCACATCCATGCCTACGTGACGGGCAGGCCGAAGGACTACTACTCCATCTACCAGAAGATGGCGGTGCGCGGCCATGATTTCGCCAATATCTATGATCTCGTGGGAGTACGGATCATCGTCGACTCCATCCGCGACTGCTATGCCGCGCTCGGCACGGTGCATGCCGAGTGGAAGCCGATCCCGGGCAGGTTCAAGGACTACATCGCCATGCCCAAGCTCAACATGTACCAGAGCCTGCACACGACGGTCGTCGGCCCGGGCGGCAAGCCGGTGGAGATCCAGATCCGCACGTGGGAGATGCACCGCCGCGCCGAATACGGCATCGCCGCGCACTGGAAGTACAAGGAGAACGGTGAGGCCGGCAGGGCCCTCTCCACCCCGGACTCCTCCGACCGCAACCGCGAGCAGGAGGAGGAGAAGGGCGAGCTCTCGCAGGAGGACAACCTGCGCTGGATCCAGCAGCTCGCCGACTGGACGAGCGAGACACCCGACTCCAACGAGTTCCTCGGAACCCTCAAGGAGGATCTCAGCTCCGGCAAGGTGTACGTGTTCACCCCCAAGGGCAAGGTCATCTCCCTGCCCGCCGGTGCCACCCCTGTCGACTTCGCCTACTCCATCCACACCGAGGTCGGCCACCACACCATGGGCGCACGAGTCAACGAGCGGCTCGTCCCGCTCGACACGCGCCTCAAGAACGGCGACGCCGTCGAGATCCTCACCACGAAGGCGAAGGACGCCGGCCCCTCGCGTGACTGGCTCAACTTCGTCAAGTCCCCTCGCGCCCGCGCGAAGATCAAGCAGTGGTTCAGCAAGGAACGCCGCTCGCAGGCCATCGACGACGGCAAGGACGAGCTGACCCGCGCCCTGCGCCGCAAGAACCTGCCGCTCGGCTCGCTCATGAACGAGCCGGCACTGCTCGGCGCCGCTCAGGACATGGGCTTCGGCACGGTCAACAGCCTGTATTCGGCGCTGGGGGAGGGCAAGATCACCGCCCAGACGGTGATCTCCCATCTCGTCGGGGATGCCGGCGAGCAGGAGATCAGCGACGACATCGAAGCGGAGGGCGTGCCTGTCACCGCGCCGGAGCCGCCGGCCCAGACCGCCTCGGGCGCCATCACCGTCAAGGGTGTCTCAGGTGTGTGGGTCAAGCTCGCCCGCTGCTGCAACCCGGTTCCGGGCGACAAGATCGTCGGGTTCATCACCAAGGCGCAGGGCGTGTCGGTCCATCGGGCGGACTGCGTCAACATCCTCAGTCTGGAGAAGTCCGAGCCGCAGCGCATCGTCCAGGTGAGCTGGACGGGCCAGCACACGCCGTTCACCGTCCGCGTGGAGGTGGACGCGCTGGACCGGCCGCACCTGTTCAGCGACATCACCAAAACGCTCTCGGACAGCGGTGTGGACCTCATCGGCGCCGACATGCACTCGGGTGGCCAGGGCGGCCGTGTGGCGAGCGGGACGTTCGAGTTCCGGCTCGCGGACATGAAGCATCTGCAGATGCTGCTCTCCGAGCTGCGCACCATCGACGGTGTGTATGACGCGTTCCGTCTGACCGGCTCGCGCGAGTCAAAGCTCACGCACAAGAAGGCCGTGCACCCCAACAGGGGAGGCGCGAACAGGCGCTATCGGGCATAAATCGTTACCGACGCACGATAGCCCTGTCCACGAGCGGCATTCTGTCATCGTGCGCGTTACATGGTAGAGATCGTCCAAAGACGATGAGAAAAACAAGAGACAAAAGAGGCCTTCCCGAGATCTGCCGGGAAGGCCTCTTCGCTGTGATATCCGGCCTGTCAGTGCCGGTTGATCAGATCAGAGCGATCCAGGACCAGTGGTGGTCCAGATCGATGGTGGTCCAGATCGAAACGATCGGATCCGTCGTTCAGTTCGTCTTCTTGACGGTGCTGAGCCACATCTGCTTCGTGGCCTTCTCCTGCTCGAGGGCTTCCTTCTTCTTCGGATCGACCTCGGTGGCAAGGAGCTTGTCGATCTCGGCGAGACGGCTCGTCAGCTGGCTCTCAAACGAGTTCTTGCGCTCATCCTCCTCGGGGTCGCTCGCCTTCCAAGCGGCGTCCTCGACGGCCTTGATCTGCTGCTCCACGTCGGCCATGCCCTGCTCGAGCTCGTGGATGTTGCGGCGGGGGACATAACCGATCTGGTCCCATTCGTCCTGGATGGCGCCGAGCGCCTGACGGGCCTGACGGGCCTCCTGCAGCGTGCTGACCGGCACGAGCTTGCGGGCCTTGTCGAGCAGCTCGCGCTTCTTGGCGAGGTTGTCCTCCTCGGACTTGTCCGTCTTGTCGCGGTCGGCCTGGCGGGCGTTGAAGAACACGTCGCAGGCGGCGCGGAAGCGCGCCCAGAGCGCGTCGTCGTCGCGACGGCCGGCGCGGCCGGCGGCCTTCCAGCGGTCCATCAGCTCGTTGTAGGCGCGGGAGGTCTCGCCCCAGTCGGTGGAGTGCTCCATCGCCTCGGCCTCGGAGATGATCTGCTCCTTGGCGGCCTTGGCCTGGTCGCGCTCGGCGTCACGCTGCTTGGCCCAGGCACGGCGACGGTGGTTGAAGGTGGAGCGGGCCTGCGAGAAGCGCTTCCACAGCTCGTCGGCGGTCTTGCGGTCGAGACGCGCCTCCTTGCGTTGCACGCTCTGCCACTGGGTGAACAGGTCGCGGAACTTGTCGGCGGTGTCGCGCCAGTTGATCTGGTCTCCCAGCGAGGCGACGATGGCCTCCGCCTGCTCGACCACGGCCGTGCGGTCCTTGAGGGACTTCTCCACGGCCTTCTGGTGCCACTGCTCGATCTGCGCTTTCTTCTTCTCGGCCTGGCCGCGCACCTCGTCGAGATGCGCCCTCAGCGCCGGCAGGTCGCCGACGGCCTTCGGCTCTTTGAGGTCCTTGTCAAGGGAGGCGAGGGTCTCGTCGATCTCATGGGTACGGATGTTGCGCGAGTGGAGCCGTCCGGCGAACATATCGACGCGGGCGCGCAGATCGAGGTAACGGCGCACGAGCAGATCGACGGCCGCATCGGACTCGCCCTGCGCGTAGATGCCGACCTCGCGCCCGGTCTCGCCGTCCTTGACGAGGATGGTGCCGTCGCGAAGGATGGCGTGCGAGGCTGCCTCGGAGATGTCCTTGGCGGTGTAGGTGACCGGCGAGGGCGCGGCGGTGGCCGGCTTCTTCTTCGCGAGCGTCGCAGGGGAGGGTGCCACCGGTTTGAGAGCAGGGGCCGGCGAGGCAGGGGCTGCAGATGCGGCGGGTGCAGGATGCTGTGCGGCATCGGCTTTCTCGGCGGGCTTCTGCTCCTGTTCGTCCTGCTGCGGCTTTGCTGCTGCGGCGTTCTGGTCCCCGGCCTTCTGGCCGGTATCCTGCGCGGCCTCGGCCTTGTTCTCGGTGTTCTCAGTATCGGTGGTGGCGGACTGGCTCAGCGATGTGGTATCTGTATCGCTCATGCCTTCTCCTTGCGTGATCGCGTGCGGGTGAAGGGACCGCGGTCGAAGGCCCGGTTCCTTATCAACACTCCGATTATACGGGAACACGGATACGGGGACATGCGGTCGTCACCATGCCCGCAGGGCCTGTCAGAACATCGTTTCCACGTCGCACCGGTCTGTCCGGAAGGAGACGTGGCAGGAGGACCGCACGTCAACCCCCCCCCATCGGACAGTCAGACTGGCGGGGACGGAATTGCCCTGTCGGACCTCGCACCGGACCTGTCGAAATCCTCAGGCGGGCCGTTCTCCCAGGCTTGCGGGTCGGAATGGCTCTTCGGCGCCGGTTTCTATGCTGGGGGACATGGCAAAAGGTGCGACAGTCTCCGGTTTCCCGGAATATCTCCCGCAGGAACGCGCGGTCGAGCAGAAAATGAAGGACATCATCACCGAGGTGTTCGAGCTCAACGGGTTCCTCGGCATCGAGACGCGCGCGGTCGAGACCGGCGCGAGCCTTCTGAAAAAAGGCGAGACGAGCAAACAGATCTATCTGCTCTCCCGTCTGCAGGATGTGGGCCACGAAGACGACACCCCGCTTCCGGAGCGCCTCGGCCTGCACTTCGACCTCACCGTGCCGCTCTCGCGCTATGTGGTCGAGCACTCCGGCGACATCGTCTTCCCGTTCAAGCGCTACCAGATCCAGAAGGTGTGGCGCGGCGAGCGCCCGCAGGAGGGCCGCTTCCGTGAGTTCGTGCAGGCGGACATCGACGTGGTGGGCAACGGCGAGCTGCCCGAGCACTATGAGACGGAGGTCCCTCTCGTCATGCTCGAGGCGCTCTCGCGCCTGGAAAGCCTCGGTCTGCCCCATGTGACGATGCACATCAACAACAGGAAACTGTCCGAGGGCTTCTACCGCGCCATCGGCCTGAGTGACGTGGAGGGCGTGCTGCGCGAGGTGGACAAGCTCGACAAGACGAGCCCCGAGGAGGTGGCCCGCCAGCTGATGGACACGTGCAGCGCCGACGAGGCACAGGCGCACGCCTGCCTCGACCTTGCCGAGATCCGCACGTCCGACGCCGGGCAGCTGCGCTCCCGTTTCGACGCGCTCTGCGGCCGGTACGGCGTGGACATGGCGGGGGAGCAGTACAAGGCCGCTCTCGAGGGCCTGACGACCCTCTCGACCATCGTCACCAAGGCCGACCGCATCCGCCCCGGCTCCGTCATCGCTGATCTGGCCATCGCCCGCGGCCTCGACTACTACACGGGCTCCGTGTACGAGACGTTCGTGGACGGGGTGCCGCAGCTGGGCTCCATCTGCTCTGGCGGCCGCTACGACAACCTCGCCCGCCAGGGCAACCACAAGTACCCGGGCGTGGGCATGTCGATCGGGCTTTCCCGTCTGCTCGCCTACCTGCTGCACACCGCCGGCGCGCACGCCAGCCGTATGTCCCCTGCCGCCGTGCTCGTAGGCGTGTGGAACGAGGATGACCGCGACCGTTCCGACGCCGTCGCCGACCGGCTGCGCGCCCGCGGCATCGCCGCCGACGTAGCGCCCAAGGCGCAGAAGATCGGCAAACAGATCCGCTATGCCTCGCGCCTGGGCATCCCCTATGTGTGGCTGCCGGCCGACCCGAACGCCGAGGAGGGCTCGGAGAACGCGACCGTCCAGGTGCGCGACATCGTCTCCGGTGACCAGAAGCAGGGCGACGTCTCCTCATGGGAACCGGATCCGATGGCCGCACGGCCGTCTATTGTGACGGCGGACGAAAAGCCGGAACAGAATCCTCAACAGGGCAGATAACCGGACAGACCGGGTATCAGACACCAGGTACCCGGATATAAGACATTGCACCAAGAAGGACAGCACGCAATGAGCTCGAGCAAATACAGGACCCACTCCAACGCCGAGATCGGTCTGCCGCTCGTCGGAAAGACCGTGACCGTGGCCGGCTGGGTGGACCGCCGCCGTGACCTGGGAGGCATGACCTTCCTCGATCTGCGCGACCACTCCGGCCTGCTGCAGGTGGTCGCCTCCGACCCGGACATGGTCAAGGACATCCGCGCCGAATACGTGGTGCAGATCACCGGTACCGTGGCCGAGCGCCCGGACAGCCAGAAGAGCGACAACATGGTCACCGGAGACGTCGAGCTCGACGCCACAAAGGTCACCGTGCTCTCCAGCTCCAAGCAGCTGCCGTTCCAGGTGTCCTCCATCGTAGAGAACAAGGGCGAGAACACGCTGCCCGGCGAGGACGTGCGGCTCAAATACCGCTTCCTCGACCTGCGACGCCCGGCCATGCAGAGGCGCCTGTCGCTGCGCGCCAAGATGATGTGGGCCGCCCGCGAGAGCCTGCACAACATGGACTTCGAGGAGGTCGAGACCCCCGACCTGATCAAGTCCACCCCTGAGGGCGCGCGCGACTTCGTGGTCCCCTCCCGCCTGCACCCCGGCTCCTGGTACGCGCTGCCACAGTCGCCGCAGCTGCTCAAGCAGCTGCTCATGGTCTCCGGCGTGGAGCGCTACTACCAGTTCGCCCGCTGCTTCCGTGACGAGGACTTCCGCGCCGACCGCCAGCCCGAGTTCACCCAGCTCGACCTCGAGATGAGCTACGTGGGCCAGGAGGACGTGATGAAGGTGGGCGAGCGGGTCATCCACGACGTGTGGAAGGCCTGCGGCTACGACATCAAGACCCCGATCGCCCGCATCAGCTGGAAGGACGCGATGGACAAGTACGGCTCCGACAAGCCGGACCTGCGCTTCGGCAACCAGCTGGTGGACATGACCGACTACTTCAAGGACACCCCGTTCCGTCTGTTCCGTCAGGACTATGTGGGCGCCGTGCGCTACGAGGGCGGGGCCGCCCTGCACCGCCGCCAGTTCGACGAGTGGCAGGAGTGGGCCAAGCAGCGCGGCGCCAAGGGCCTGGCCTACGCCGTGTTCAAGGACGGGCAGATCTCCGGACCGGTGGCCAAGCACCTCTCCGACGCCGAGCGCGAGGGCCTGGCCGCCAAGGTGGGCGCCACAGACGGCGACGCCGTGTTCTTCTCCGCCGGCGACCGCGAGTCCAGCCAGCTGCTGCTGGGCATGGTCCGCCGCGAGATCGCCCGCCGACAGGGTCTGCTCGACCCGCACAAGTTCGCCTTCGTGTGGGTGGTCGACTTCCCGCTGTTCAAGCGCACCGACGACCCGAACGACGACCACGTGCAGGTGGGCCACTCCGCCTGGAGCCCGATGCACCACCCGTTCACCATGCCGCGCGAGGACTGGATCGATAATTTCGACAAGGATCCGGCCCACGCCATGAGCAACGCCTACGACATCGTGTGCAATGGCCTGGAGATGGGCGGCGGTTCGGAGCGCATCCACCGCACCGACATCCAGAACCGTGTGCTCAACGTGCTCGGCATCGGCAAGCAGGAGGCGCAGGAGAAGTTCGGCTTCCTGCTCGACGCCTTCCAGTACGGCGCCCCGCCGCACGCCGGCATGGCCTTCGGCTGGGACCGCGCCTCGGCCATCATGGCGGGCACGGATTCCATCCGCGACGTGATCGCCTTCCCGAAGACGCACGCCGGCACAGACCTGCTCACCGGCGCCCCGGCGCCCATCTCCGCCGCCCAGCGCGCGGAGACCGGCGTGGACGAGAAGCCGGAGGACGAGCAGGCTCAGGATTCTGCCGAAAGGTAATGCACGGCTGACAGCGTCGATGGTGCCCGGGAACGATCCTGGGCACCATTTTTTGTAGGACGGAACCGGCCTCTGGGCATTCTCGTTCGCGTATCCGGTGAAGGACTGCGATCATTCACCCCACGCATAAAAAATCCCCTGCCATCGGACGATTCAGACGAATCGAATGAAACCGATGACAGGGGCGGGCGGATTCCCGGGTGTCAGAATGACGCCGTCAGGTAATCACTACCGCGTCCCGAGCAGCTGGACCAAGGGTTTCCGGCCGGGCCCGGGGCAGGGATCAGAACTCACCGTGGATGGCGTTGCGCACGCGGCCGCCATTGACGATGGTCAGCGCGTCGTTGAGCGCGATGTGCACCTGGTTGCGCACGGCGGTCTTGGTGAAGAATGCCACGTGCGGGGTGATGACCACGTTCGGGCGGGCGGCGAGATTCTTGTAGTCCTCCGGCACGTCGGCGGGGGAGACCTCGTGGCCGAAGTAGGTGGTCTCGTCGGCGAGGGTGTCGAGGCCGGCGCCGGCGATCTCCTTCTTGTCGAGCGCGTCGATGAGCGCCTGCGTGTCGACGAGGCCGCCGCGAGCCTGGTTGATGAGGATGGCGTTGGGCTTCATCATCTCGAACTCCTTGGCACCGATCATGTTGCGGGTGCTGGGGATGAGCGGGGTATGAAGGCTGATGATGTCCGACTCGCGCAGCACGGTCTCCTTGTCGACGAACTCGACGAACGGGGCGAGCGCGGGGTTTTCGAACACGTCGAAGGCGATGACGCGGGCGCCGAGGGCCTTGTAGATTTGTGCGGTGGCGCCGCCGATGTTGCCGGTGCCGATCAGGCCGACGGTGCGGGTGTAGATCTCGTCGGCGATGAGGTCGGCCGGCCAGGAGAAGTCGGCTTTGTCCATGCGCTGGTTGTATTCGCCGATGTGGCGCAGCAGGTACATGGCCTGGGTGACGCCCATCTCGGCGATGGCGCGCGGCGAGTAGACGGGCACATGGGTGACGGTGAGGTGGTGGGCGGCGGCGGCCTTGAGGTCGACCATGTCGACGCCGACCATGCGCACGGTGATCTGTTTGATGCCGTATTCCTCGAGCGCGGCGTACACGTTGTCGCTTCCCAGGGAGGTGGTCTGCATGCAGGTCAGGCCGTCGAAGCCCTTGGCCTTGGAGACGGTCTCGTCGTTGAGCGGCTCGGTGACCATCTCGACGCTGTTGCCGGTCTTCTTCTCCCATTCGTGGACGAACGGGACCTCATAGTCGTGCGTGTCGTAAAAGATGAAGCGTGCCATCGGACCTCCCTGTGAGCACTGGTGCGGTGTCTCTCACCGCGTGCGGCCTTCGTCGGCCGCCGTTTCTATCTTTGCCGATCGGCGCCGGCCGTTCAAGCCGGTGTCGCCGATTCGCGCTGGCCGGTCCGACTTTTTGCTGCGGTTTGGCGCGGTTTCTGTTTTCCTATCTTGCGGATCGGATGGTTACGTGCCGGTAACGGTCGCCGTCCTGCCGATGTGGCGAGGGTGCGGGTGGATTGCCGGCGGCGCAGCCATCATCGGGCATGGATAAGCTTGGGACGGGTACCGCCGGGGGGGCGGCAGGCGCCGCAGGGCACATGCCATGGTGCCGGTGCCATGCGGCGGGCGCGGCGCGGCAGCGCGCGGCGGACAGAGACAGCGAGCACAGACAGGGGAGGGCGGCATGGCCGAGGCCACGGCACAGCGTCACGATGAGGACGGGGACGGCGACCAGCGCTCCGACGAGCCGCTCGACCTGCTCGACTTCCTGCCCGAGGACGGCTCGGACCTGCCCGCCGACGAGATCTACGACGATTTCTTCGCCTGGGTGGAGAGCCGCGGCTACACGCCTTGGCAGCACCAGCAGGACGCTGTGCTCTCCCTTGTCTCCGACGAGCATGTGATCCTGTCGACCCCCACCGGATCGGGCAAGTCGATGGTCGCCCAGGCGCTCATGTTCCTGGCCCTGGCCACCGGCCGGCGCGGCTGGTACACCGCGCCCATCAAGGCGCTCGTCTCGGAGAAGTTCTTCGACCTGGTCGGCATCTTCGGCAAGGACAACGTGGGCATGATCACCGGTGACACGCGCATCAACGCCGACGCGCCGCTCATCTGCTGCACCGCCGAGATCCTGGCAAACGCGGCCCTGCGAGGCGAGGGCCGTGACATCGGGTGCGTGGCCATGGACGAGTTCCACTTCTACGGCGACCCGCAGCGCGGCTGGGCCTGGCAGGTGCCGCTTCTGACCCTGCCGCACACCCAGTTCCTGCTCATGAGCGCCAC
>JAXGWH010000033.1:0-14723 GCA_040773385.1 Aeriscardovia sp.
CGAGGGGATGGCGGTGATGAGCTGGGCCTGCGCGGGGGCGTGCAGGTCCCGGCCGATGGTGGTGAAGATGAACCCGAACGCCTGCAGGCACAGGACGCTGAGCACGTAGATGGCGAGCAGGAGCGCGAGCGCGGTCTTGATGCGGCGCAAGGAAGGCTGGCGGTCCGAGGTGGCGTTGTTCACCCGATCAGTCTATTCCGGTGCTACAAACAGAAACATGAGGACACAGAATACTGCCGAGGACGAGCCAGATAGACGTGAGTTCGATTCGACGGACACCCGTCATGCCTCCGCTGAGGCGCGGCATGAGGCCGAAACGAAGATTGGGAAAACGTTTGACAGCGTCGAGGACCTGATGCGCGACCTGTCCGACGACTGATCGATACAGTTGCAGCGCTTTAAGTTTTGAAGAAGCGCAACAATTTCTCCCAGCGAGGAATGTGGGATGATGCGCGGCCGCCGCCGAATTGATATCCATGGAGAGTCTTCAAGGATGAATCATGAAGGAACGGTCACGGTGAACGAGAAAGCAGACAAACACTCGCACTTCCCAGCGCTGCTGAACGCTGTCAATCACGCGCCAACCGACGTCGGGCAGGATAGTGCCCGCGCCCTCGCGCCTCAGGAGTATCTGTGGCACAAAAAGAATGTGGTGACGCGCCTCGTGGCGTTCATCGCCGCGCTGGTGGCGATGGTCCTCATGCTGGCTGGCTGCGGCACAACATCAACGAGCACAAGCAGCACGAACAGCGCTGACGGCGCAAAATCAGCAAATCAAACCATCACCGTGTACGGCTGCGAGCCGGCCAAACCGCTCATCCCCTCCAGCTCGTACGAGCAGTGCGGCGATATGCCTGCCTCCATGCTCTTCGTGGGTCTGACCGTCTATGACAAGAACGGCAGCATCCACAACGAGATCGCACGAACCATCACCCCCTCGGATGAGAACCGCACGTGGACCATCAGGCTGCGCCCGTGGAAGTTCCAGGACGGCACCGCCGTCACCGCGCAGAGTTTCGCACGTGCCTGGAGCTACGCGGCCAACGCCGCCAATGGCCAGGTGACGAACGACCTGTTCTCCATCGTGCAGGGCTATGACGCGCTTAACACGAAGGGTGTGAGCAAGAACGCGCAGCTCTCCGGTGTGACCACGCCCGACAGGGAGACGATCGTCGTGCACCTCAACACGCCCACCGCTTCGTTCCCCTACCGTGTGGGCTTCTGGGCGTGGGCGCCGCTGCCGAACAGCTTCTACAGGAATCCGAAGCGCTACGGGCAGCATCCCATCGGCACCGGTCCGTACAGGTTCGTCTCCTGGACGCATGACCAGCAGATCCGCCTGGCGCGTGACCCCTCCTATCACGGCTACTTCCATGTGAGAAACAGCGGGATCACCTTCAAGGAGTACACGGATCCCAACGCCGCTTATTCCGATTTGCAGGCGGGCCATCTCGACGCGATGGGCGTGATCCCCACTGAGGCGACGAAAACCTATCTGCACGACACGTCGATCGTGGCCTACAACGCGCCCGGCACCGACTGGGAGAGCGTGACGATCCCTGAGGATCTGCCGCACTTCCGTCAGAACAAGGAAGGCCGTCTGCGCCGCCAGGCCATCTCCATGGCCATCGACCGCAAGGCCATCTGCACCAAGGTGCTCGGCGGCACCGCCTCCACGCCCACCGATTTCCTCACCCCGATGATCGTGGGGCACGTCAGCCACATCGGCGACTTGAAGAACAGCCACAACATCGTCTACAACCCATCAAAGGCCAGAAAACTGTGGAAACAGGCGAACACGATCTCCCGCTGGGACACTGCCACACAGCTGAAGATGTTCTTCAACGCCGACACGGGCGGCGGCAAGGCGGTGTTCACCGCTGTGGCCAACTCCGTCTCCAACGTGCTGGGCATCAGGACGCTCCCACAGGCAGTGCCCACCTATCAGGATTATCTGACCCGCGAGCAGAACAACAAGCTGCACGGCATGTTCCGCGACATGTGGTCGCCGGACTATCCGTATGCCGAGAACCTGCTGGCCTCCATCTACACCTCGTGGGCCACCTACACCAAGGGCGCCAATCGCAGTCTCTACAACAACAAGGCGTACGACCGGCTCATCACACAGGCGGCCGAGCAGACCGACCAGAAGAAAGCGATCAGCCTCTACCATCAGGCCGAGGAGATCCTCCTGGACGATCTGCCCGCCATCCCGCTCTACTATGGCAACTCCGCAGGCGCGCACACCAAGAACATCACCGGGTTTGCGATGAACTGGTCGAACCAGATCGTCTATCCCAGCCTGCGCAGGAAGTAGCTCACTTGTTCTGCGGCAGGCAGCGAACGGCTGTCCAGCTCGCGGGCGGCAGCACCACGTGCACCGTGCCATCGGCGTCAGTGCGCACCGTCGTGTTGTCGTGCGGGGTCACGCGGTTCTGATCCTCGAGCGTGTTCTTCGCGAACAGATCGTCGTCATGAAGCGTCTGCGCACTCACCGAGGCGGCAGCAAAGCCTTCCGGCAGCTGGATGGCCAGATCCTGCGCGGCGGTGAGCGAGCGATTGACGGCGAACACATTCATCGCCCCGTCGGTGCCGAGCACGGCCACCGAGTCCACCACCGGCACGGAGCCGTACCGGTCGGTCTCGCAGGTGCCCGTGGTGAGCTTGGGCTGCAGAACGGTTCCGCCCTTGGCCGCATGGGCCGTGATGGCGAACGGATAGAACGTGGTCTGACGCCAGGCCGGGCCGCCCGGTTCGGTCATGATGGGTGCGATGACGTTGACGAGCTGGGCGAGGCTGGCCGCGTGCACACAGTCGGCGTTCTTGAGCAGGGTGATGAGCAGGTCTCCCACCACCACGGCGTCAGCCACGCTGTACTGGTCTTCGAGCAGGTGCGGGGCCACCGGCCAGTTGCCGATGCCCTCCGGGGTCTTGCTCGGTTCCTCCGATTGGTACCACACGTTCCACTCGTCGAACGAGATGAACACGTCGTGCTTCGACTTGAGGCGCGCCTTCGTGGCGGCGATGGTGGCGGCCACGTCCTTGATGAAGCCGTCCATATCGACGCCGGAGGCGAGGAAGCTTGCCAGATCGCGGCTGCCGTCGGCGCGCTTGGCGGGGCTGTAGTAGGCGTGGCAGGAGACGAAGTTGACGTTGTCATACGTCTTTCCTAGAACCGTCTGCTCCCAGGTGCCGAAGGTGGGCATGCCGTGGGCAGAGGAGCCGCACACCACAAGCTCCACGTTCGGGTCGATCTGGCGCATGCCCGCGGCCACCGAGGCGGCGAGCGTGCCGTAATCCTCGGCGGACTTGTGGCCCAGCTGCCACGGTCCGTCCATCTCGTTGCCCAGGCACCACATGCGGATGTCGAACGGCTTGTCGGCACCGTTCGCGCGGCGCTGCTCGGAGAGCTTCGTGCCACCGGGCACGTTGGCATATTCGAGCAGGTCGAGCGCGTCCTGCAGACCGCGCGTGCCGAGGTTGACGGCCTCCATCAGCTCGTTGCCGCCGGCCGTCTGGCACCATTTCTCCATCTCATGCAGACCGAACTGGTTGGTCTCGGTGGAGTGCCAGGCCAAGTCGAGGCGGCGGGGACGGTCCTTCTTGGGGCCCACGCCGTCCTCCCAGCGGTAGCCGGAGACGAAGTTGCCGCCCGGATAGCGCACGGTGGTCACACCGAATTCTTTGACGAGGTCGAGCACATCACGGCGAAAACCGTTCTCATCGGCCGTGGGATGGCCGGGCTCGTAGAGGCCGGTGTACACGCAGCGGCCCAAATGCTCGACGAATGAGCCAAACAGACGGTTGTTGACCGGTCCGACCTGGAAATCCGTATCGATGACGAGCCGCGCCGAGCCGGTCGCAGAAGCGTCGCCTGTGGCGGATGGAACGGTGTGTGCAGAAGTGGCCATAATCTCCCTGTCCGATCTGTATCCTAGTATTTTCAATCAATACAACCTTGTACTCACTGACGAGATAATAGTATACCCGTCCGCTCGAGAGGCGCACAAAGCACGCCACGCCGTGCCATGGCAGAATGATTCGAGGCGGCATGGCAGTTCCTCTCGCCGTTGCACCACCCCCCACGCCGAACCGACGAGCGGCCGGTTTCCGGTGGGCATCTCCCCGCACCGAGGCAACAACGCAAGCAGACATAAAACAGGCAGACACAAACAGGAGGCGAGCATGACCGGACGCGTGACCATCATCGATGTCGCCAAAGAAGCAGGCGTCTCCTTCAAAACCGTCTCGAACGTGCTCAACGGCACGGGCAGCATGCGCCCGGCCACACGGCAGAAGGTGGAGCGCGCCATCGCCAAGCTTGGTTACTCGGTCAACGCCTCTGCCCGTTCGCTGCGCAGCGGCACCACCGGTCTCATCGGCCTGCTGCTGTTTGATTTCTCCCAGCCGTTCGCCCCGTATCTGGCCGACCAGGTGATCGCCCACGCCCAGCGGCGTGGCTACGGCACCATCATCAGCACGTACGCGCACTCCCACACCAGCGGCGGCACCACCGACGGCAGTCTGGAACGGGCGGTGCGCCACGCCGCCCAGCTCGCCGCCGACGGGTGGATCGTCTTCCTCGATCATCCGCTGGCCCATCGCGGTGCGATCCTCAGACAGCCCTATCCACTGGTGATGGCGGGCGACTACCGCTCCTACGGCCAGGCAGATTGCGCCACCATGCCCAACGTCGAGGCGGTGAGGCACGCCACCGGCAGGCTGCTGGACGCGGGCTGCCGCAGGGTGGCGCTGTTCGGCGCGCCGCAGACGGCCGGTCTTTCCGCCGGCTCCGATCGCGCTTCCGTTGAGTCTGCGGCGAATTCTGCCACAGATTCCGCCGCGCATCCTGTCTCGGATCCCGCCTCGGATCCCCCTGAATCCGCTTCTTCCTGGGTGGACCGCCTCACCGCGCAGAAGGAGGGCACGCGCGAACTGCGCGTGCGCGGCTATGTGGAGGCGTTCCTGCAACGCGGGCTCACGCCCAACCGACGTCTCATCGTGCCCTCGGGCCCACTCATGTCGAGCAGCGGCGAGCGCGTGGTGCAGACCATGATGGAGCGGGATATCCGACCCGATGCCATCGTGTGTGTCAACGATGCCCTGGCGCTGGGCACCCTGCATGCGCTGGAGCGGCATGGGCTGCGCGTGCCGCTGGATGTGCAGCTCGTCGGGTTCGATAATGTTCCGGATTCGCGCTATTCCACGCCCTCACTCACGACGATCGACCCGCATATCAGCGAGTACGCGCGCCAGGCCGTGGAGATGCTCATCGACCGCATTCATGGCGATCAGCGGCCTGCGCGCACATACGTGTCTGACTTTGATCTTGTGGAGCGCGAGTCGACGCGGCTGTGATTCACACGTCGGAATGCGACATGCGAATCCGTGACACATGAATCACGTCACGCCGCGAGATCACAGCGTCCACCCATCCGTCCACTCGAGCCTTGCCCGGCCGTCGCCGATGGTGATGGGCAGCAGGACCAGCGGTGAATTTCCGAGGTCATCGGGCTGCCACCGGTCACCCACGTAGAGGAACCGGTCGGCATCCCATGGATCGTCACCGAGCGGCACGATGGCGTCGCACTGCGAATCGAACGTCTTCGAGCCCTTCGGCACGAACAGCCTCCATGGTTCCCATGGGCCGTGCAGATTCGTGGCGCTCGTATACACGTTGTCATTGCAGTCCCAGCCGGTCAGCTGCGAACCGAACCAGTAATACCGGCCGCCGCGACGGATGAGGATGGGCGCCTCGGGGCCGAACCGCCCCTCATTGGCACCGCGCAGGCACACCACGTCCTCCACAATGGACAGATAATCGTCCGAGAGACGGTAGATATGCGTGCCGTGCGGACGGTCCTCCGAGAGGAGATACCCGGTGCCGTCCCGATCCTGGAAGCAACCGATGTCACGCGACTCGTAGCCGCGGAATTGCAGCACCTCGCGCAGATCGAACGGCCCGGCGGGGGTGTCGGACACGGCTAGGCCGATGTGGGCGAAGGCGTAGTCCCCGGCACCATCCACATGCAGGAACATCACATATTTGCCGGTTGAGGGGCAATGCAGCACACGCGGCCGTTCGATGATCCGCTCCGGACCGGTGATGGTTCCGGGACGGCCGGCCGCGAGCGCCAGCCCCCTCATTCCTCCACGTGAGGAAGTCTGTGGTGGAATAGCAGGCCACGCCGCAGAACAGCGACTGGTTCAGCTTGTTCTCCCCATAGAAATACCAGCGCATAGAACCGTCCGGCTGCCTGACCGGCAAAACGCCGACGCCATGAAGCTGGGCGACGGCCCCGTCCGTATCATGCGCCAGGAAAACCGGCCGGCGCACGCCGGGCGTGGTCGCCACAGCGGTATCTGCATCAACAGAACCCATGATTGTCCTTTATCTGCTTCAACCCTTGATTATCTGCGTCAGCCCTTGATGGCGCCGATCATCACACCCTTGGTGAAGTACTTCTGCAGGAACGGGTAGATGATGAGCAGCGGCAGCGTGGACACGATAATCACACCATACTTGATCTGATTGGCATACTGCTGCAGTTCCAAGGCACTGCGGCCGCTGACCGAATGGCCGCTGATATTGGCCTGGTTGGCCAGCAGGATGGAGCGCAGCACGTTCTGCAACGGCAGCTTCGTATCGCTGCGGATGAAGACGAGGCCTGTGAAGAAGTCATTCCAATGACCCACAAAATAGTACAGGCCGATCACCGCGAGGATGGCGCCGGACAGCGGCAGCACCACCCGGTAGAAGAAGGTGAAGTAGCTCGCACCGTCGATCTGTGCCGCATCGTGCAGATCCTCGGGGATCGTCGATTCGAAGAACGAGCGGGCAATGATGAGGTTCCACACGCTCACCGCTCCGGGCAGGATGTAGACCCACATGCTGTCGAGCAGACCAAGCTGCTTGTAGAGCAGGTACTGCGGGATGAGGCCGCCGGAGAAGAACATGGTGAACGTGAACAGGAACAGCAGGAACCGGCGGGGCTTGAACTCCCTGCGGCTGAGGGCGAAGGCCGCCGGGATGGTGACCACCATGTTGAGCAGCGTGCCGCCGATGGAGTAGATCAGCGTGTTGCGGTAACCGAGCCACACGCGGCTGTCGGCGAACACCTTGGCATAGCCGCTCCATGAGAAGCCTTTCGGCCAGAGGATGACCTGGCCGGCCGAGACGGCGTTCTGATTGGAGACGGAGGCGATGATGATGAACCAGATCGGGTAGATGACCAGGGCGACGACGATGCCGAGGATGAGCCAGATGATGATGTCGACCACCCAGTCGGACACCGTCTTTTTCTCATGCAGACGCGGATTGGTGGGGGTCTGCCGCAGCCCTTTGTCGGCCTTCTGCTCAGGAGTGAGCGGGGCGCTTTTGATCTTTTCCATCCCGGCCATGCCCGATTGCAGGGTGCCGGCGCTTGTACGTGCTGTCATGATTCCTCCTCTCAGAAGATGCTCGCATCAGAGGTCTTCTCGGAGATCTGGTTGGCGATCATCAGGAAGATGAAGTTGACGAGCGTGTTGAACAGGCCGATGGCCGTGGAGTAGCTGAACTGGTTGCCGAGAATGCCGATGCGGTAGGTGTACGTGGAAATGACTTCGGAGGCCGAGAGGTTCATGGCGTTCTGCATGAGGAACACCTTCTCAAACCCGACGTTGAGCACACTGCCCATGCTCAGGATGAGCATCACGCCGACGGTGGGCTCGATTGCCGGCCAATCGACGTAGCGGATGAGCTGCAGACGACCGGCTCCGTCGATCTTGGCCGCCTCGTACAGCGAGGTATCCACCGTGGAAAGCGCGGCGAGGCAGATGATGCAGTTCCAGCCCTGATGCTGCCAGACCTCGGAAATCCAGTAGATGGGGGTGAACAGATTCGGCTCGGCCAGCAGGTTCGAATTAGGGAACAGACGGCCGATCAGGCCCGAATCCGGCGCAAGGAAGATGTTGATCATGGAGACGATGACCACCGTGGAGATGAAGTGCGGCGTGTAGGTGATGGTCTCCACAAAGCTCTTGACGTGCTTCGAGTGGATCTGATTGATGAGCAGGGCGAGGATGATCGGGGCGATGAAGCCCATCACCAGCGTCCGCAGACTGATGCGGAACGTGTTGCCGATGATGGTGCCGAACATCGGGGATTCGAAGAACTGTTTGAAGTACTTGAAGCCGACGAACTGTCCGCCCCAGATGCCTTCCACCGGGTCGTAATCCACGAACGCCAGCCGCAGGCCGAACATCGGCCCGTACGAGAACAGGAGCGTGAAGCACAGGGCGGGCAGCACCATGATCCACAGCTGTCCGTAACGCTTGAAATGCCGTCCGAGACGGGCGAACGGGGATACGTGCCCGCGCCGCGCGGCTCTCGTGGCCACCTTCGAGCCGGACGACGCCGCGGGGACGGTCGGACGCCCGGTCCTCTTCTTCGACCCTGCGGCACCGGTTTTCACCACCGTGCCGGGATCCGCAACTGTTTGTGCCATAAGGAGCATCTCCTTCGATGCCGTGGTGCCCGGAAGACATCACTGAGAAGATCACGTTTGGACGAGTGGCGCCGATGCGGCCGGCGCCCTGGAGGGATGGGGCGCCGGCCGCACGCGCGAGACAGGGATCCCGCCATGCGGGACCGCCCTGCCACGGGGACTGCCATCAGCCCCCGCAGAGCTCAGGCCCTCCTGCAGCACAGGCGATGCGGGCCTGAGGAAGACGCCTTACTTGACGTAGGTGTCGTACCACTTCTGCCACAGCGAGGTGAACTTGTCGATGCCGAGCTTTTTCATCTGGCTCACGTAGGTGTTCCAGTCGGCGTCGGCACCGCCCTTCGTCATCCACTTGCCCAGCTTCTGCATGCAGAAGTTCATCATCGGGGTGCTGATGTTGGAGGCGGCGGTGGAATCGGAGGCATCCATGCGCACATAGTCGGGCATGAAGTCAGTGGTGTGGTTGTAGTTCTTCTCCTGCTTGTCGAACACGCGGTTCACCTCTTCGATGTCGGAGGCGTTGGTATCGCCCTTGATGGTGACATCATTGGGGATCCAGCCGGCGAGACGATCCGACAGACCAGGGAACTGGTTGGCCTTGGTGAGCTTGTCGGTCTTGGCGGCGTCCACCTGATAGGTGTGGTTGCCCTTCGGCGTCACGAGGGAGCCGAACGAACCGACAAACTGCTGCACGGAGTACTTCTCGGAGTAGAGCAGATTGACCACACGCAGCACGGCGTTGAGGTTCTTGGTGTGCGCGGAGACGGCGAGCTTGTTGTTCTCGAACTCGTTGGACGAGCCGTCCCACACAGTCTTCGAGGCGGACACACCCGGCGCGGACGGCACCGGCATGGCCTCATACTGGTTGCGCAGGTTGCCAAAATCGGCCAGCGACCAGCCGAAGATCACGCCCACCTTGGCGGTCTTGCCATCGTTGGACTGGTCGGCATAGTAGGCGTCATCGGCCTTGGTGGACCAATCCTTGGGGATGAGCCCCTTCTGGCCGAGTTCGTAATAATAGTTGACCACCTGCCTGAGCTTGGGGCTGATGAGGAAGTTCTTCACCTTGCCGTTCTGCACGTAGATGCCCTGCGCGCTCGGTCCCTTGTTGAAGCCTGTGGCGATGCCGGTGGAGTTCATGAGCAGGAACGGATCGTACCAGCCGAACCCGCTCGTGTTGAGCTTGCGGATGTTCATCGGGATCTCGTCGTGCTTGCCGTTGCCGTTGGGATCGTCGTTCTTGAAGGCGGTGAGCACCTTGGTGAACTCATCCCAGGTGGTGGGCACCTTGAGGCCGAGCTTCTTGAGCCAGACCTTGTTGATCATCATGTTCTGGCCGGAGCCCCTGTATGCCTTGCCACGGCTCGACGGCAGGATGTAGATCTCACCCTTGGGTGCGCGGGTGAGCTTCATGGCATCGGGCTGCTGCTTGAAGAAGGCCTTCACATTGGGCAGCTTGTTCATGTACTTGTTCAGATCGAGGAACGTGCCGGGGAACTGATCGGCGTCGCCCGGGCCATAGGCACGCAGGGAGATATCCGCCACGGAACCGCCCGCCAGCGACGGGTTCTTCTGCTGGTTCCAGGCGTCGTCGGAGACTTCCTGCCACTTGATGTTCACCTTGGCGTCCTTGGCCAGCTGCTTGGCCCAGGGCATAGTCGACATCTTTGCCTGATTGCTGTTCTTGGCAACGAGGATCGTGATCGTCGGCGTGCCCGACGAGCTTTGCGAGGAGCTGCTTCCGCAACCGGCAAGCGCACCGACCGTGGCAATGGTCGTCAGCATCGCCGCAGCGGTGATGAGGACCTTCCTTTGAGCTGTCATGATATTTCCTCTCTTCTCTTCCGATCAGTGAGCGTCGCCTGTGACGCCGTGATCAGATGGAATCGATCATCATTGATTCGAATCGTTGCGATTAAAATATCGATCACCGTAGGCGATTTGTCAAGTTTCACTTCGCATGAGAATATATAAACGTTGAAATACCAACGAGCCACGCCGAAAAGAGGTCTGAAGATCAGACTCTTTTACATACAAATGAATTCATAGCGCAACGATTTCGGCGATGCATCCCGCGCTATTGCCCCATTCGATCACCTGCAAATGCTCACTTCACATGCCATTCATATCCTCTTGCCTTCCTGCGCCACCGCGCATGACTGCCGGAACAACAGCGGCACAAAACCGTCATTTTTGGCCTCATTGAAGGAGAACCGCCGATCATCCCACAGGAAACGAGCGAACTGTGTACACTGAGAAATCGAATCGCTACGACAATCTTCGATGATCGTTCGATATAATCGTTCGATTGCACGGCACAGTCCTCAAAGATGCGGCTGTTCCGCATCACCAGGCGGGAGGAAGAGATGACAACGCTCAAAGAGGTCGCGCGGCAGGCAGGCGTCTCGCCGTCCACCGCCTCGGCAGCCATACGCGGGTTGGAGATCGTCAACCCCAAAACGGCGAAGAAGGTCATCAACGCCGCGCAGAAACTGCACTACAGCGTCAATCTGCCCGCACGCGCCCTCCAGACAGGGCACACCGGCATCCTCTCCCTCGTGGTGCCGGGCATGTCGAATGATTTCTACGCCCAGCTGGCCGACGCCCTTTCCAATGAGGCGTCCGCCAACGGTTATTCCCTCGTCACCCAGCTCACCGGCTACAACACCGACAAGGAGCTCGGGCTTTCCCGGCAGGCCAGCCTCTCGCTCAGCGACGGCCTGTTCATCTGCAACACGCAGAACACCTCCCGCCAGCTGCGCCGTACCACCGGCGACGATTTCCCGCTCATCCTCATCGATGATTTCAGCGGCGAGGGGCACGGCAACTGCGATTTCATCTTCTCGCCCAGCCAGGAGGGCATTCTCGCCATCCTGCGGCATCTGGTGCAGACCGGACGTCGCCGGATCGCCATCGTGGGCATCGACGCCAAAAACGTCAACCATCATACCGACGGTTCCAAAGGCATGAATGAGGGGCAGTATTCGCAGATCAACCGCGGCATCTATGCGGCCCAGGCATTGGAAAGCCTGGGACTGCCGCATGATGACTCCGTGTTCATCCCTTCCGCCTGGGGTTCGTCGGCCGGCCGGACCATCGGCCGCGAGTATGCGCAGCGCGTGCGTTCAGGGCAATGCGAGCCCTTCGACGCCATGGACTGCCTCAACGACGCCCTCGCCCTCGGTCTCATCCGCGGTCTCGAGGACGGCGGCCTGAGCGTTCCGGACGATGTGGCGGTGACCGGCTTCGACGGGGCGCGCACCGGCGAGCTCTCGTATCCCAGCCTCACCACAGTGGCCGTGGACTACGTGGGTCTGGCGAAGTCAGCGTTCACCCTCATGATCTCGCGCATCAACAACACCACCGGCCAGCAGATCCTGCCACGGACCACCATCGTGGGCTTCCGGCTCGAGAAACGCGAGTCGACGCTCGGCAGACATCCCCGTGCGGGCAAACGCGAGCAGGCCGCGCGCCAAACCGGAAAGCGCGCGGAAAAGACGGAAAAGTAAGAGCCCACACGCGGAAGACAGCAGAAGACAGGACGACGGAAGGGAGCATGGCATGAAACGGTTCTCGGTCTGGTATGAGTACATCTGCCGCATCATCATGAACATCTTCGTCGTGCATGCGGCGTTCCTCGTCCACACGCTCATGGGCGCGGTGATCGTGGGACTGTTCCCGTCCATCGCCGCCACCTACGAGACCTACCGTGCCTGGCTGCGCGCCGACGATCACGAGTGGACGGCACGCACCACGTGGACGGTGTTCCACCGCGCCTGGAAATCCGAGCTGCGCGGGGCGAACCTCTTCGGCTATCCTCTCTTCGCGCTGGGCGCGCTGCTCGTGTGGGAGGCGTACGTGGTGGGCGCCAACGGCGGCGGCACCATCGGCCTCGTGGCCTCCGGTCTGTTCCTTGTGTTGCTTGTGGCTTATGCGCTCTTCGCCTCGTTCGTGTGGATGATCCGCGCTCATTTTGACGAGAAAATCGGCTGGATCATCCGCTATTCACTCTCGATGATTGTTGCCCGCCCTTTGTGTTCGCTCATCCTTCTCGCCCTGGATGCCATCACCGTGTGGGCTTATGTGAAATGGCCGGGGCTTGCAGTGGCCTTCGGCTTGTCTTTACCCGTGTTCGCCGCTTCGCTCACCATTTATTCGTATGCCCATCTTCCTGGTCTGGACGCACGTGTGATTGAAGGAAAAGTATCCATCTGGAAGGCACCGGCGAACAGGCAATCAACTGCCACATCAAAGCGGTGACACCAAAATTGATGCCCGTGCTGCTCAGAGAAGAGGCAGCACGGGCATCGCCATCACTGTTGTCACACAGAGGAATCACACAGAAAGATCACACACGATCACACAGCAGCATTACTTCTGTGACGGCTTCTTCCCCGCTGTTCGCGCCGAAGCCGACGGGACGGCCGATGCTGGCGGGTCAACAGGCGCTGTTGCGGCATGATCGGTGATCTCACCGGCCGGTGCAGACGTTGCGGACGCGGGCGGGTTCTTGTGCACTGTCTCGTCGAAGTGCATGCCCGGGCGCATGTTCACCGGATGAGCCGGGTCCTGCAGGGCGCCGAACACCTTGAGCATGTCGTAGATGTACGTGCCCTTCGTCTTCTCGAGCGCCCCGGCGACCACACGGCGCATGATCGGGTTGCCGAACGTGGTGAGCGGGCGTCCGTCGCGCAGCTTGACGGCGGCGTTGAGCATGTCGCGCACGTCGTACTCGCTGTTCCACACCTCCGGCACGCCGCGGTCCACGTTGCACAGCTGGTAGACGGCCTCCATACCGGTGCGCATCGAGACTCGGTGGTGAAGATGGTGTCGCGCGGCTCCTCGGCGAACTGGCCGATGAAGGCGAAGTTCACGGCGCCGTCCGGCACCACGTCCGGCCGGTCGCCCAAGGCGCGAGGCATGAAGAACGCGTCCACGTACGGCATCATCACCGGCACGGTGGTGCAGTGCCTGCTGGCGAGCTCGTGGATCTTGTCGGTGGGAACGCCCATATGGTAGAGCCACTCCTCGCAGATCTCCTCGCCCGTGCAGTCCTGCATCGGCTTGCGGATGTAGTTGCCCGGTTTGTCGGGGAAGAGGCCGTAGATCCACGTGCTGATCTGGTTTGTGGGCTGGTCGTGGAACTGCTGCTGGCGGTTGACGGTCCAGCTCATGAGCCAGTTGGAGTCCTCCACGGAGACGATGCCGACCACCACCGGTCCGAAAAATCCGCGTATCACGAAATAGTGAAATTATGCGAAAGGGACAAACGCGCCACAGGACACCTGTATGATGACCGCCCGGCACGGCGAAAATCCGTGATGCGAATCTGAGATGGACATCCACGGCGCGACAGAGGCCTTGACCTTCCGGAACGTACCCCGGAAAGGCGGGGATCCTCCCGAAAAGCCGGAGACGGACCCCGGAAATACGGGAAAAGATAGAAGACGGACCAGGAAAGACAGGCTTCAGACGATTGGGAACTGTCGAATTATCTCCGATTAGTGCAGCCCGACCGGATCGGAGGAAAAAGAGACAGAAGATGCGAAGATCCTTTCCGCGCCGCGGTATCGGCCATGGCGGTGATCCGTCATTCATTCTCAATCATGAATAAATCATGAATAAATGAGACCGGCGGAAGAGTTCCGCAAATATGTTTGAATATTTGACAGATCCGTTCAGGCACATATCAGACACATAAATAGTCGGGACGCAAATAAAAAAGGCGGCCATCCGACGAGGGATGACCGCCCGGCAGACGCCGCAAGACCCGGGAATCAGTCCGCGGAACGGCCGGCAGCCGCGGAGGCGGCGGAACCGGCCGCCGGGGCCGAGCCGGCCGAGGCGGCGGCCTCATGTCCGTCCGTGCCGGCGAGCGGGTCCTCGGGCATCGCGTTCAGCTCGAGATGGTCCTCGTCGCCGGTGTGGTCGACGAGCACCGTGTCGCCGTCGTTCACCTTGCGGGCGAGCAGCAGGTTGGCAAGCTGGTTGTCGATCTGCTCCTGCACCAGGCGGCGCAGCGGACGGGCGCCGTAGACTGGGTCGTAGCCCATGTCGGCGAGCCAGTCCTTGGCCGCCTTCGTCACCTGCAGGCGGATGCGGCGCTCGGCCAGCCTCTTGGACACGCGGCCGACCTGGATGTCGACGATCTTGCCCAGATCCTCGCGGGTGAGCGGGTCGAAGACGATGAGGTCATCGAGACGGTTGAGGAACTCCGGCTTGAAGTGCGCGTGCACG
>JAXGWH010000034.1:0-14594 GCA_040773385.1 Aeriscardovia sp.
ATCATCCCTTCACGGCGCCAGAGACCAGGCCGGAGACGATCCAGCGCTGGCAGATGAGGAAGAAGATGAACACCGGGATGAGCGCGATGGTCGTGATGGCCATGAACAGCGGCCAGTTCGTGGTGAACTGCCCCTGGGCGCTGAACACCTGCAGCACGATCGTCTGCTTGTCGACGGAGGACAGGTAGATGTTCGCGGTCATGAAGTCGTTCCAGGCGCTCATCGTCTGGAAGACGATGGTGGTGATGAGGATCGGGCGGATGAGCGGCAGGACGATCTGGAAGTAGATCCTCCACGGGCCCGCGCCGTCGAGCTTGGCAGCCTCGAAGAGCGACTGCGGCAGCTCGCGCATATAGCCGACGATGAGGTAGTAGCAGAACGCCGCGCCGCCGGAGTAGATGCAGATAACGCTGGCGAGGTGGTCGACCAGGCCCCAGCTCGCCATCATCCTGTACTGCGGGATGATGAGCGTCTGGCCGGGGATGACGAAGGAGAGCACGAGCAGCGTGCCGATAGCGGCGGTGAACCGGCTCTTCTTGAGAATCATGCCGTAGGCGGCAAGCGAGCCGACGAACACCTGGATGAAGACCGACAGGACGGTGACGATGACGGTGTTGAGAAACGCACGGCCGATCGGCAGCGAGGCAAACGCATGGGCGTAGTTGGCCAGACTGAAGCTCCTGGGCAGGCCGAACGGGTCCTTCATCATCTCACCGCTCGTCTTGAACGAGTTGATGAAGATGATCCACAGCGGGATCGCGCAGATGAGCGCGAGCAGGATCATGACGACGGAAAGAATGGCGCTATGCAGGCGCCGGCGCGCGGACAGTGTCATGACATCCTCTTTTCGATCGCGCGGGTGGCCACCTGCTGGACGGCGACCAGGATGAGGCAGCACAGGAAGAAGACGACGCCGAGCACGGATCCGAGGCCGTAGCGGTTGGATCCGATGCCGGTGACGATGATGGACTGGGTGACGGTCTGTGTCGCATGGCCCGGGCCGCCGCCGTTGAGGGTATACGGAAGGTCATAGACCTTGAGGCCGGAAGTCAGGAGCATGAACACGGACACGCCGATCGCCGGGGTCATCTGCGGCAGGGTGATGTGGACGAACTGCTCCCAGCCGTTGGCGCCGTCGACGCTGGCCTGCTCGTACAGATCCTGCGGGATGGCCTGCAGGTAGGCGATGTAGAGCGTGGCGTGCCAGCCGATCGTGGCCCACACGGCGATGAAGATGACGCACGTGCGGGCGAGGTCCGGGTTGGACAGCCACGGGATGGCCTTGACGCCGAAATGCGAGAGGAACTGGTTGACGGCACCCGAAGGCAGCGGCGAGACGATGAACTGCCAGACGAGGCCGAGCAGGGCCATGGACGGGATGGACAGGAAGAAGAACACAGAGCGGGCGAAGTTATGGCCCCAGAATTTCTTGTTGAGCACCACGGCGAGCGGCAGGGCGATGATCGTGACGATGAGCGTGGTCAGCACCGCGTAGAGCAGGGTGAAACCGAGGCCGGCCATGATGGTCGGGTCTCTGAACATGGTGACGTAATTCTGGAAACCGATGAACTTCGCGGTGCTGAAATCGTAACCGGAGTAATCGGTGAGGCTGAAGACGAAGCTCTCCAGGAACGGGATGATGGTGATGATGACGAAGATGAGGATCACCGGCAGCAGGAACTCGCCCGCCTGGAGATTCTCGCGCAGATTGTTGCGCCTCTTCGCGCGGTCGTGCGCCGCCTGGTTCATCATCTGGGCCTGGGGAGAAAGAGTTTGTGCGGACATAGGGACTTTCTCGACACGGGACGATGACACGGGACTGGATGGATGATGACGATCAAAGATGAACTGTGACGGGGCGGGCCGCAGGATTCACCGCACGGCACCGGCCCTGCCCGCATCAGACAGGATCCGCCGGGACAGAATCTGCCGGAGCGGGATCCGACAGGACCTCTCCGCGCTCAGGAGCGCAGGGTGTCCATCTTGGAATCAAGATTCTGGGCGGCCTGCAGCGGGGTCTCCTGGCCGAGGACGACCTCGGCGAGCTGCGAGTAAGTCTCGGCACGCAGGGCAGAACGGCCGTTGGTCGGCCAGCCGAGCGAGTTGAGGTACACATGGCCCGTCTTGAGGTAGAGCTTGTACGGCGTGTCGAAATGCTCGTCGAGCTTGGCCGTGTAGTTCTTCGTGGACGGGATGAGGCCGAGGCCGTCCTGCTCCGCCTTCAGTCCCGCGGGGCTGGAGATGTAGTCGAGGAACTTCTCGGCGGCCTTGAGCTTGGCACCGCTGATCTTGGAGCTGATGGCGTAACCCGAGTCGGCCGAGCCCGGCGCGTACTGGGTGTCGCCCTTCTTGAGCATCGGGACCGGCCCGAAGGTGTAATTGAGCTTGGCCTGGTTGAACGTGTTGACATCCCAGTAGCCGGAGTTCATGACCGCGAGGCGGCCAGAAGAGAACTCAGATCGGACCTGGTCATCGCCGAGGCCTGTGACGGTCTTGGGCAGCAGGCCTTCCTTGACGAGCTCGTCCCACTTGGCGTAGTACTTCTTGCCGTACGTCTTGGCGAACGTCGTCTTCTTGTCGGTGATCTGCTGGTCGATCGAGGTCTTCGACTTGCTGGAGTCGTAGCCGATCCATGCCTCGACCGGTGCGCCGAGGCCGCCTTTCGGCTCGAGGTACGGCTGATTGACACCGGCGTCCTTGAGCTTCTTGAGCATGGTCTTGAAGCCGTCCCAATCGGTGGGGATGGTGTCCTTGGTGTAGCCGGCCTTCTTGAGCAGGTCGAGGTTGTAGGCGAACGCGTTGGTCCAGCTGGTGACGGACATCGAGTAGACCTTGCCGTCGACGGTGGACTCCTTCTTGTTCTCGTCACCGATGCGGCTCATGAACGACTCGTTCGTCAGATCCTTGACGGCGTTGGCCTTGACAAGGGAACCGAGCTGCTCCGGCGGGGCGACGAACATGTCCGGCAGCTGGCCGCCGGAGATGCGGGTCTGCAGCGTCTGCTGGTAGCCGGCCTGCGCACCGCTGGTGGTGCTGAATTTGATCTTGATGTTCGGATACTTCTTTTGGAAGCCCTGGACGAGCTTCTTGTACGTATCCTCTGTGTTGTTGGCGAAGAACGAGAGCGTGACCGGACCGTCGGACGAGGAACTGTCGCTGCTGCCCGAACCGCAGGCGGCGAGCGGCACCGTCAACGCGAGCGCGGCGAGAGAGGCGACGATCGGCTTGTAAGTGGTGAATCCCATATTTTCCCTCCATTGCGAATCAGGATCTTCACGTGGCTCCTACTTTAGTTCTTCGATGTACCTATCGAAAGGGGTCAATTGTGAAGAATTTTTCCACCGCCGCATTCCGGCGATTTATCAGGCGACACGCCGGCGAACCGGACGGATGGCTGCGCCGGCCCTTGCCATCAGAAGGACCAGCACCTCCGCACGACCGGACGGGCAGGGCAGATCCGTGACGACCAGCCATTCGGCACACCCGCCCGACGGCATCGGCCGCCCGCATCACGACGACGCTTCCTTCTCTTTATGCTTCACCGAAATATCAGATTCGTCCGCCTTCTGAAACCCGGACGGAACGGACGACGGCTAAAATCGGCCTCATGCACACACGTCCCGGTCAGAGTTATCCCCTCGGCGCCACTTATGACGGCCACGGCACCAATTTCGCGCTTTTCAGCTCCGTGGCGAGCGGTGTGGAGCTGTGCCTGTTCGATTCGGCGGGCCATGAGACGTGCCTGCCCGTCCGGCAGAAGGACGCCGACATCTGGCACATCTGGGTGGAGGGAGCCTTGCCCGGCCAGCGGTACGGCTACCGCGTGCATGGGCCCTACGACCCTGCGCACGGCGCGCGCTGCAACCCCTCCAAAGTGCTGCTCGACCCCTATGCCAAGGCCATCTGCGGCTTCGTCCACGACAACCAGAGCCTCTACTCCTACGATTTCGGCAACCCTGACTCCCCTGCCCTCGGCAACAGCGACGACGATGCCGCCAGCGTGCCCAAATCCGTCGTCACCAACCCCTACTTCGACTGGGAGGGTGACCGCCACCCCAACATCCCCATGAGCGAGACCATCATCTACGAGACGCACGTGCGCGGTATCACCGCCCTCGACCCGCAGGTCCCCTCCGATCTGCGGGGCACCTACGCCGGCATGGCCCATCCCAGCGTCATCGACCATCTCAAGCGCCTCGGCGTGACGAGCGTGGAGCTCATGCCCGTCCACCACTTCATCCAGGACTCCTCCCTGCAGAAGAAAGGCCTGGCCAACTACTGGGGCTACAACTCCATCGGCTTCTTCGCCCCCAACGCCGCCTACTCCTCCTCCGGCGACCGCGGCGAGCAGGTCGGCGAGTTCAAGCAGATGGTCAAGGCCTACCATGACGCCGGCCTCGAGATCCTCCTCGACGTGGTCTACAACCACACCGCCGAAGGCAACCACCTCGGCCCGACCCTCGGCTTCCGCGGCATCGACAACGCCGCCTACTACCGGCTCGTGCCCGGCGACCAGGCCCATTATTTCGACACCACCGGCACCGGCAACAGCCTCAACATGAACTCGCCGCACACCCTGCAGATGGTGGTGGACTCGCTGCGCTACTGGGCGCAGGAAATGCACGTGGACGGCTTCCGCTTCGACCTGGCCGCCACCCTCGGCCGGGGCAGCACCGGCGCGTTCGACCGCAACTCCAGCTTCTTCGCCATGGTCCAAGCCGACCCGGTGCTCGCCCGCACAAAGCTCATCGCCGAGCCATGGGACACCGGCGCCGACGGCTACCAGGTGGGCGGCTTCCCAGGAAAATGGAGCGAATGGAACGGCTGCTACCGCGATACGACGCGCGACTTCTGGCGCTCCCAGACCTCCACCCTGCCGGTGTTCGCCTCCTGCATCACCGGCTCGTCCGACATCTACCAGCCCGGCGGCCGCAAGCCCGCCGCCTCGGTCAACTTCATCACCGCCCACGACGGCTTCACCCTGCGCGACCTCGTCAGCTACAACAACAAGCACAACGAGGCCAACGGTGAGAACGGCAACGACGGCACGAACGACAACCGCTCCTGGAACTGCGGCGTGGAGGGCCCCACAGACGTGCGCGACGTGGAGGACCTGCGCTGGCGGCAGATGCGCAACTTCATCGCCACGCTCATGGTCAGCCAGGGCGCGCCGATGATCCTGGGCGGCGACGAGATCGGCCGCACCCAGCAGGGCAACAACAACGCCTACTGCCAGGACAACGCCATCAGCTGGTACGACTGGGATCTCACCCCGCGGCAGAAGGACTTCGAGCGGTTCGTGCGCCGCATGGTCAGGCTCCGCCGCGCCCACCCCGTCTTTCACCGGGAGACGTATTTCGAGGGGCGCGAGGGCGGCGACACCTCCAGCGCGATCCCGCAGATCGAGTGGTTCGACCACACCGGCACCATCATGGACCGCGTCGACTGGGACCACTTCTACGCGCTCAGCCTCATGGTCTTCCTCAACGGCCATGACATCCCCGAGGTCGACCGGCGAGGGGTGACGAAGCAGGATGCCGACTTCCTGCTCATCTTCAACGCGTTCTACGAGCCGATCGCCTTCACCCTGCCCTCGGCCGCCTACTCGCGCAAGTGGAGCACGGTGGTCGACACGTTCGAGCCGGACGGGCCGACCCTCTCCTACGGCGCGGGCTTCACACTCACCGCGCAGCCTTACTCGTTCCTGCTCATGGAGGGCGACGCCGCCACGGAGCCGGACGAGGACAACGATTTCCTCACCCCAACTCGCTGGAGTGATTGGACTGGCCGGAATGACCGGCCGCCCCGCCGCCCCGACCACCCACGGAAATGCCGGCGCTAGCCAGTCGGACCGGGAACCCTGTCAGAGCGGGCCGGGACCTCAGTCATCGTCCGGCCAGCCGGTGAGCGTGCTCCAGCTCGTGCCCGTGCGCGACGCCTCACGCATGCTCGCGGTCTGGCGGCGGCCCGGTGCGACCACCCGTGCCTCGAGCGGCGACTCCACCTGCTCGGTGCGCACACCGAGCGCGTCATAGAGCAGCTGGTTCTCACGCCGGTCCTGCGAGAGCGCGGCGGCCTGGCGGGCGAAAAGGATGAACCAGAGCAGATAGAGCAGCCAGAGCAGGCCCTCGACGTTGACGAGCGTGATGGTCCCGCACAGCCACAGCACCATCGAGGCGGAGCAGGCGATGCCCATCACGTAGCCGGCGAAGAAGAACGATCCGCTGAACTCCGGGGCGAGCCAGGGCATGAGCAGGATGAGAAGTCCGATCGGCACCGTCATCCCCCGCCCGCAGATGTTGTGCAGCACCAGATGCTCGCTGTACTGGAATATCCCCACCCCTGCCAGCAGGACGCCCGAGGCGATGAGCAGCACGAGCAGCGTGACGGTGCGCGCCTTGAAATGCCGCACTTTGAGGATGCGGTCGTTGCGGACCTTGTTGACGAGCACGAGGCGCGCGGCGGAGTCATCGGGCAGGTCCTCGATCGCCTCGCCCCAGCGCAGATACTGCTGACGCGAGGCGATGAGCTCGTAGACGGCGAAATAGCTGATGATGACCACGCAGATGCCCGCGAGGATGAGCGTGGTGTTGAACAGTCGTGCCGCGGGGGTGGAGTTGTCACCCAGCTCCGAGAAATTGTTGGTCCACCAATGCTGATACGGCGTGGTGATGCCCGCGACACCCACGCCGGCGATGACGAAGAGCGGCAGGAGCATGCTCAGGTGCCTGGCGGTGAGCGTCGAGCCGGTGACGAATGAGTAGTAGGCGGTGATGACCGACATGAACACCACAGAGGCCACGAGATAGCGGTGCTGCGGGTCGAATCCCACGTAATCGTTGAACGTGTAGAGGATGACGAACGAGAGCAGGAAGATCGTATACCCATACACCACGGCGAGCGCGACGGTGGTCACGAGGCGGCGCAGCAGGTCGAGCACGCGGTAGGTCCTGCGGCCCAGCCGGATGCGCGCCTCGCTGATGCCCGCGCTCCCCTGTCGGCGCTCGGACTCCTCATCATCGCTCTGGCCGGTCTGGGCCTGGTCGACGAGCTGCTCGAACCGTTCCGCCGTCAGGAACTGCGGCAGCTGCGAGTAGCCGACGATGAAGGCGATCACGGCGGGGACGGCGACGATGGCGCCGCTGGACATGAACAGGACCATGGATTCGAGCCAGTCCGGCACGGCGACGGCCAGATAGACGCAGATGCCCGCCAGCGAGACGGCACCGCTGAGGATGCTGGCGATGACCGCGCCTGATTCGGCGCGCAGGGATTTGCCCAGCTGGATGCTGATGCGACGACGGGCATGGCGGCGGACACGCCGGCGCTCGCGCTCGGACCGGGCGGCCTTGCGGCTCAGGGGGATCGCCACGGTCTTCTCGTCCTCGTGCGTGCGTGGGGTGTGTCCCGTTTCCGTGTCCGTCATCTGTTCCTTCATGCCGAGGGGCTGTGCCTGCCCCGATTTTCTCTTACTGTCATCAGTCATATCTGTCATCCGTCATATGGTTTCTGCCCGTCTCCTCCATCATCGATCCGCCTGTATCAGCACCGTCATCATTTTCCGCGTCCTCTGCCCTGCCGGAACCCCTGCGTTCGATGGAATTTTCTCGCTGATAGGAATTTCTCCCCGGTGGATGCCTCAATGGATGAGGAAGACCATGGCGAGGATGAGCGCGAAGCCGGCCAGATCGGTCGGCGCGAACACCGCGCCCAGCCAGACGACCGACGAGACGGTCGCCATGACCGGTTCCGCCGTGCCCAGCATGGTCGCGCGCATCGAACCGATCCGCATCATCCCCGCCAGATACAGCCAGTAGGCACCGAACGTGCCGCCGATGACGGTGAACGCCATGAGCGCCCAGCCGCGTGCGTCGAAGGACGGGATCTGCGACCACGGCCGGACGACGGGTACGAGGATGAGGCCGCTGATGAGGAAGGCAAGGCCGTTGACGAGGAAATTACCCCATTTGGCGATCATCCTCGGCGGCAGGACGGCCATCGCCGCGGTGCCGAGCGCATCTGCCAGTCCCCACAGAAGACCGGCAAGCGGCAGCCGGAGCGTCGTGAGGTCGCCCTCGGTGGCGATGAGGGCCGTGCCGGCGAACGCGAGGAGGACGCCGACCGTCTCGGGCCAGCGGGGGCGCCGGCGCTGCCGGGCGCACACCCAGACGAGCACGAAGATGAGGCTGAGCGACTGGAGCACGGTGGCGGTGCCCGAGTTCGTCCATTTGATGGCGGAGAGGTAGGAGACCTGCACGAGCAGCACGGTCGTCAGGGCGATGGTGATGAACCACGGCCAGGAGGACACGTCACGTACGGCATCGGCCACGTTGTGCCGGTCGGCGGCGAGCGCGACGGCGAGGAAGATGAGACCGGCCGCGACTTCCCTCACGCAGGCGATCCAGATGGGGCTCGCCCCATAGTCGCTCATGAGCACTTTGGAGACGGTGGCGTTGATCCCCCAGAGCGATCCCCCGGCGACGGTGAGCAGCAGGCCGATGAGGCCATGACGGTGGCGCACGACCCCCGCCTTGAGCGCGGAAGGGCGCAGATGCGCCACGAGATAGGCGCCGTCGCGGCGCAGACGGTGTGGGAGTGCGAGGGAACCGGAGGATGGCTGCTGCTCAGTCATAACGCCCTACTGTAAGAGGCCCTGTGGCCCGGCAATCGTATGCACGGACACAGAATCCCGACTCCTCCATGAACAGTGGTCTGGCGCAGCACATCGTATCCATCCGTAGCCAGATACAAAAAAGCCCATCAATCTCGAGTCGTAAAAATCCTTGGAATGGCGGGCTTTCGGTCGGGCTGGTCGGATTTGAACCGGCGACATCCTGCACCCAAAGCAGGCGCGCTACCAAGCTGCGCTACAGCCCGTAAAAAGTTCCCGGCAATCCAAAATTGGGTCAGCGGATCACCGGGAACAAACAGCCAGTCTACCAGACGACCGGCTCACCACAACGGCCTGGGCATCACAACGGGCAACTCGCCACAACAGGCGGCTCACCACAACGGCCGTGGCATCACTGGCTCGGACGGCGAGGCCAGATGCAGCGTGAACGGGTCCGTGTCGGTCTGCGAGATGGTGATCTCCACGTGCCTGTTCCCGGCATCCTCCAGCGCGGCGGGGATGTCGTGCACCGCATAGCGCAGCCAGACCTTCTCCGAGGCGTAGTGCGGCGTGTTGATGAATGCCGGGCGGGCGTAGACCTGTTCCTGCGGCGGCTGCGAGACGCCGGTGACCACCCCTTCGCGCACGGTGACGCCCTGCCGGCGCAGCAACGCCTCCTCATCAGCCTGCTGCCGCGCGTCGAGGACCGGATGGTGGCGCAGGTCGCTCGTCACATACACGTCCGCGTCCGTGGCCCGCACCTCGTCGAAAAGCGAGTCACCCGAGCCGCAGAGCACGGCCACGCGCCGCACCGGCATCGACAGGTCGCCGGCAACGTCGATGCCGCGGTGGGTGGGCGGCAGCACGGAGTTGACCACGTCGGCGAAATCGCGCAGGCTCATCGGCTTCTCCAGCTCACCCACGCGGCCGAGCCCCACCTGCCCGTCCCAGATCGAATCCGGGTCGGACACCGGCACGATAGGCCTTTGTCCGCGCACCCCGAGGGCGTCGGCGAGCGCCTCGCTCACCCCGCGGTGGGCGGCGTCCGCGTTCGTATGCCCCACCCACAGGGCGATATGGTTCTTTTCCAGCTCGTTGGTCACCGCGCCACGATGCCCGGTGCCGGCCACCTGGTGGACGGAGCGGAAGAAGAGCGGATGATGGGTGACGAGCAGGTCCGCTCCCCACGCCGCCGCCTCGCGCACAATGGCGAGCGTGGGGTCGACGGCGAGGCAGATCCTTTCCACCTTCTGCAGCGGGTCGCCGACGATGAGGCCGGGGTGGTCCCAGTCCTCGGCATATTTGAGCGGATAAAGCCGCTCGAGCTGGTAGACGGCCTCCGCGAGCGTGGGGGCCGTGCCTGTTTCTTCCTGTTCGTCCGTCATCGACGATCCTTTCGTTTTTGTCTGTGCGGTGACCGTCTCTCCGATCGACGTTTCCGTCTCCCCGGTCATCAGTGTTCCGATCACTGTTTCCCGGCGAGCGTCATCTCGATCACCGCTGTTCCGATCACCGTTTCCCGGAAATCGTCTCCCGATGAATGTTTCCCGGCCGGGCTTTTTCCGCCGTCCTCCGTGTCACTTTTTCGCCGTCCTCAGTGCGCCGCCTCCTGCCAGTTCGGCCCTACGCCGGTCGAGACGGTCAGCGGCACGGACAGGTGCACGGCGTTCTCCATCGCGTCTTTGATGAGCGCGGTGACCTGCTCCTCCTCCCCGGGGGCGAGCCCGACGACGAGCTCATCATGGATCTGCAGCAGGATGCGCGAGCGCACGCCGGCCTTGTCAAGTTCGCGCTGGGCGCGGACCATGGCGAGCTTCATGATGTCCGCTGCCGAGCCCTGGATCGGGGCATTGAGCGCGGCCCTCTGCGCGGCCTCGCGGACCATGCGGTTCTTGGCGCGCAGGCCGGGGAAATAGCGCCGGCGGCCGAACATGGTGGTCGTGTAGCCGGTCTTCTTGGCCTGGTCGACGAGGCGGTCGAGGTAGTCGCGCACCTTGCCGAACGTGGCGAAGTACTTGTCCCGCAGCATGGACGCCTGCATCGGGCTCACCTCGAGGCGCTGTGCCAGACCGTACGTCGACAGGCCGTAGGCCAGGCCGTAGCTCATCGCCTTCACATGCGTGCGCTCAGAGGGGGTGATCTCGTCGACCGGTTTGGCGAAGACGAGCGAGGCGACATATTTATGAAAATCGACGCCGGAGTTGAACGCCTCAATGAGCGCCACGTCGCCGGAGAAGTGGGCCATGAGCCGCAGCTCGACCTGCGAGTAGTCGCAGGAGAGCAGGTTCTCGAAGCCGCCGCCCTTCCGGCACGCGGCGGTGAAGGCGGAGCGGATGCGGCGTCCGTCCTCGCTGCGGTTGGGGATGTTCTGCAGATTGGGGTCGGTGGAGCTGAGCCGGCCGGTGGCTGCGATCGTCTGTTCATAGGTGGTGTGGATGCGCCCATCAACAGGATTGACGGTCTGCTGGAGTGTTTCCACCATGGAGGCGAGCTTGTTCTGCTCACGGTAGCGTTTGAGCGCCACGAGGAATCCTGCCGCCTGCTCGTTGTCGATATAACGCTCGAGCAGCTTGTCGAGCTCTGTGGCGTCCGTCGACCACCCACGCTGCGTCTTGCGCGTGCCGACAAGGCCCATGTCCTCGAAGAGCACCTTCTGCAGCTGCTTGGGGCTCTGCAGGTTGATGTCGTCGGTCCCGGCGAAATGGCATGCCTGCCTCTGCGCCTGGTCGGCCTGCGTCTGGAAGCCCTCGCGCACCTGCTCGAGCAGATCGGGGTCGACGCCGATGCCCTGCTCCTCCATACCGGCGAGCACGCGCGAGGAGGGGACCTCGATGTCGGCGAGCAATCCGGCCTGCCTGCGGGCGTCGAGCACACGTGCGCATGTCTTCGCGACCGCCTCGACGAGTGCCGGCCGTACGAGTTCCTGCTTGCGCTGTCTTGCCTTTTTCTCGGCGATTTCCGCTGCCGTCAGCTTCCTGCGGGTCTTTTTCTCCTTGACCGGCTCCTCCACCGTGGTGAGGATCTGCGAGGCGGCATACTCCACGGTAGACGGCGACTTGTCAGGCCGGACGAGATAGGCGGCGAGCCGGGCATCGAACACGGGATCGGGCAGCGTCACACCGAGAAGGCGCGCCAGCAACAGATCCTCTTTGAAGCCCCAGACGATCACAGAACGGGAGGCGAGCACACGCCGCAGCAGCCCGGCGAGACGGGCGTGACGGCCGGTGCCGGCGGGCGCTGCGGTCACTTCAGTGGTCTCCGTGGCCGCCGACACGGGGGTATCTGCGTTTTGTGCGGTGCCTTTCTCATGACCGGCGTCAGCGTTTCCGCCATTTTCCGCCGTTAGTATTCCTTCTTTATCTGGATCTCCACCGCACAAAATGGAGTTAGCCCCATCACCACCCTCCATATCGGCGTCGCCGGACTCCTGCTCACCGAACAGGTCGAGCGTGGCCTGCTCGGCAGCGCCATGCCCGTCATCAACGGCGGCATCGGCAGCGCCCTCGACATCCAGACGCGCGACGGACCCGTCGGGCGCGAGGAATTCGAGCGCGTCGAGACGGGCGGCCCCGGGGTGCGGGTCGCCGATGAAAAGCAGGATGAGCGCGTCTTTGACCACCTGGGCATCGGTCTGCGCGACGGCGAGCGCCGCGGCGACGGCCTTCCGACCGGCCTCGTCGTCCCCGCCCGAGGCCTCCACCGTGCCCCTCGCGCCGGTGGCCATCGCCACGGCGGGTGCCGAAGGATGGGCGTCAAACCAATCCGCCAGCCGCGACACGCCGTCCGCGTCCTCACGCGCCTCGAGGTCGACATGGGTTTCCCGCGACTCGACGGTGGCGAACGTGCCGTCATCGAACACACCGGCCGCAGGACGCGCCTCGATGGTGGGCAGGACGGCCTTCTGGCCGCTGTGCTCGGAGAAGGTGGAGATGAGCTCGCGGCGGGTGCGCACGCCGAAACGCAGCGAGGTGAGCACCGTGTCGAGCCTGTCTTGGTCGAACGTGGTGGTCTTGAGCTGGTCGAAGGTCACGGGAAGATCGAGATGACGGCGCACTGCGTTGACACGCCGGTTGAGCCGGACCTGGTCGAGGTTGTCGCGCAGCGCCTCGCCTTTCTTGCCGCCGATCTTGTCGGCGTTGGCGAGGATGCCGTCCAGCCCGCCGTACTGGTTGATCCATTTGGCGGCGTAGCCGTCGCCCACGCCGGGCACGCCGGGGATGTTGTCGGAGGTCTCCCCGCGCAGAGCGGCGATCTCCGGGTACTGGTGCGGGCTGACCTTGTATTTTGCCTCCACGGCCTGCGGGGTCATGTGCTGCAGGTCGTTCATGTGCTGGCCTGGGTAGAGCACGGTGACATTGTCGTCGACAAGCTGGAAGGAATCACGGTCGCCGGAAAGGACGAGGACGGTGTAGCCGGCGAGCTCGCCTTTGAGCGCGAGGGAGGCGATGACATCGTCGCCCTCGTAGCCGGGTTTCTCGATATGGGGGATGTTGAGCGCCTCGAGCACCTCCTGGATGCGCGGGATCTGTTCGAGGAACTCGTCGGGCGCCTTCTGCCGGGTGCCCTTGTATCCGCCGAGCATGCGGTTGCGGAACGTGCCGCCGCGCACGTCGAAGGCGACGCCGATATGGGTGGGCCTCTCCTTTTTCACCACGCTGGAGAGCATCTTGAAGAAGCCGTAGACGGCGTTGGTGGGGTGCCCCTGCCCGTCGGAGAAGCTGTCGGCCGGATAGGCGTACCAGGCGCGGAAGGCGAGCGAATGCCCGTCGACCACGAGGAGCCGTCCCTTGGGATCGGTGATCGGTGGCACGTCGGGGATCTCCTCGCAATGCGAGTAGTCCTTGGCGCTCTCGGTGGCATACGCCTCATCGACGGCTTTGGCGATCTCCTCGTCGGTGAAGAGCGTGGGGATGCCGTTGTTGATCCGTCGCCCGTCCACCTCGACCGGTTTCCTGTCGGTCTGGGAGGAGGCGGCCTCGTCTCTGCCGGCCGCTGATGCGGCCACGGTCGCGCCCGGTGCCGTAGCGTGAACCGGATCCGTCACGGCGTCGCGCCCGGCGTCCTGCCCCGGCTGTTGTGTGCTGTTGCTGCCCGTGCTGGTGCTCATAGGCACCAGCGTAGTAGACGGGCGTCAGTCCTCGTCCACCTGGCTGATGACGGCATCGGCGACCTCTGCCATCGTCAGCCGGCGGTCCATGCTCGTCTTCTGGATCCAGCGGAACGCCTCGGACTCGGTCAGCCCCATGTTCTCCATGAGCAGGCCCTTGGCGCGGTCCACCTTCTTGCGGGCGGCGAAGCGCTCCTTGAGGTCGGAGACCTCGTCCTTGAGGATGTTCATCTGGTCGAAGCGGGAGATGGCGATCTCGATGGCCGGGAACAGCTTCTCCGGCACGAACGGTTTGACGACGTAGGCCATCGCACCGGCATCCGATGCCTGCCTGACGAGCGACTGCTGCGAGAAGGCGGTGAGCATGACGACAGGCGCGATGCCCTCGCTCGTGATGGTCTTGGCGGCGGTGATGCCGTCGGTGCCGGGCATCTTCACATCCAGGATGACGACATCCGGGTCGGTCTGCCGGGTGAGATCGATCGCCTCCTGGCCGTTGGCCGCCTCCCCCACGACGTCATAGCCGGCGGACTTGAGGGACTCGACGATATCGAGGCGGATGAGCGCCTCATCCTCGGCCACGACGACCTTGCGACCGGCGCCGTCGTTCCCGTCGTTGCTCTGATTCACCACGATTGTCTCCTCTGACACACGGACCCTCTTCGATGAGGGGCCGCCGCGGGGGAATCACCGACCCGCGGTACAAACGTTTGCAAACCAATCCAGTATAGCGCACCGGCGCAGATCTCCGGGAAACGATGTACCAGGGATATGCCGGCAAGACACCGGCGAGACACCGGCGGTATACCGGCCAATCCGTCAGTGGAGAGGCTTCTTCCGTACCCCGGGAGGGACTCGGACCCTCAACACGCAGAT
>JAXGWH010000035.1:0-14049 GCA_040773385.1 Aeriscardovia sp.
GCGTCCCTGATGCGCCCGGCGCTGTGGATGCTCCGGGCGTTTCTGATGTCGTGGACGTTCCGTCCCCGATGGCGTGCCCGGCGTGCGGTGCCGAGCGGACCATGCGTGCCCCGTGTGTCGCGCGATGGCGCGGCGACGACCCGGACGGGAGCGCGTGCTCCGGGACGGTATGATGCCCGGCCCGGATGCCGTCGCGGGCCGCATGCGCGGCGAGGCCGTGGGAAGCGTCCGGATCCCTGGGTGCGGGCGCGGACGAGGGCCGTGGTGCGGATGCCGATGACGGTACGGGGACAGGTGCCGATGCGGGCGATCCCGGTGCCGGAAGGACGGGGGCTCTCTGTGCCTGCGGCAGTGGTGCCGGCGAAGGCGTCGGAGCAGAACGCACAGGGGGGTGTGACGGCGCGGAGGGCGCGGCAGGCAGATCGGACGGGACGACCTCCGCGTGGGAGGCGTCCGCGTTCGTCACGGCCGGGAAGGTGCCGGTGGAGGCGTCCACCAGCCGCTTCTCGATCTGTGAGAACGTGTGCGAGACGTCGAGCGCGGTGCGCGGGCGCTGGGCGGGGTCTTTGGCGAGCATGCGCAGCACATAGGCGGCGAGCTGCGGGTCGACATCCGCGGGCAGCGGCGGCACCGGGTCGTTGACCTGGGCCGCGGCGATGTCAACCGGTGTCGCGCCGGTGAACGGGCGGTGCCCGGCGAGTCCCTCGTAGGCCACCACACCCAGCGAGTAGATGTCGGACTGCGGGGTGGCTTTCTTGCCCTGCGCCTGCTCGGGGGAGATGTACTGGGCGGTGCCCACCACCATGCCGGCCGCGGTGATCGGCGCCTGGTTGGTCGAATAGCTCACACCGAAATCGGTGATCTTCACCTGGCCGTTCGGCGCGACCATGATGTTGGCCGGTTTCACATCGCGGTGGATGACCCCGCGCTCGTGCGCCACGTACAGGCCGCGCGCCACCTGCGAGAGGATGGCGAGCAGGCGGGCCGGGTCCATGCGCCCCTCACGCTTGTAGATCTGCGCGAGCGACTCGTTGGGCACGTATTCCATGATGATGAAGCCGGTGCCGTCCTCTTCGTAATAATCGAAGAGCGCGGCGATGTTCGGGTGTGCGAGATCGGCGGAATTGCGCGCCTCCGCACGCAGCCGGGCGAGATGACGGTGGTCGGAGAGCACGTCGGAGCGCAGCACCTTGACGGCGACGGTGCGGTGCAGAACGGTGTCCCACGCCTTCCACACCTCGCCCATGCCGCCATGCGCGATCTGGGTGTCCAGCCGGTAACGGCGGTGGATGATCTGTCCCTCGACGAGCCTCATTTCAGCGCCGCCTCCACCATCTTCCGCAGGACGGGGCCCGCGGTGTCGCCCGCGTAGGTGCCGGCGTTGCGCACCACCACGCAGATGGCGATCTTCGGGTCGTCGGCGGGGGCGAACCCGGTGATCCACGCGTCGATGCCCGTGTTGCCCACGCCGGTCTGCGCGGTGCCTGTCTTGACAGCCACTTTGATGCCGGAGGGCGCCACGTAGGGTGCGAACTTCTGTGTGACCTGCTGCATCATGTCGTTCAGCTGGCTGGCGGAATTCTGGCTCATTACCTTGGAGCGCACGGTCGGGGAGGTCTGGGAGATCACCGACAGGTCCGCCCCGCGCACGCGGTCGACGAGCGTGGGTTGCATGAGCGTGCCTTTGTTGGCGATCGCCGCCGAGACCATCGCCATCTGCAGGGGTGTCGCGGTCGTGTCGCCCTGGCCGATGGAGGCGAGGGCGAGACGGTCGTTCTTCGCATCCGTGGGGAACACCGAGGCCGCGCTTTTGAGCGGGGTGCCGGTGGACTGGCTGCCGGCGATGGTGATGCGCTGGTTGAAGCCGAACTTCCTGGCCATCGAGGCGATCTTCTCGTTTCCGAGCGTCACACCCAGCTGGGCGAAGGCGGTGTTGGAAGAGTAGGCGATGGCGTCGGAGAGGGTGAGCGTGGAATCGCTGCCGTACAGCTCGGGGTGGGTCGCGTTTGTCAGCTGCGTGCTCGTGCCCGGAAGCGTGTACGAGGCGACGGCGGGGATGCGGGTGTCCTCCGTGTACTGCCCGGATTCGAGCGCGGCTGCGGCGACGACGAGCTTGAACTGCGAGCCCGGGGGCATTGTCTGGCTCGTGGCGGCGGACAGCAGCGGGCTCGGGTCCTCCTGGGCGAGCATGTCGTAGGTCTTCGTGGCGGCCTTCGTGTCATGGGTGGCCAGTGTGTTGGGATCGTAGCTGGGGGAGGAGTAGAGGGCGAGGATGCGCCCCGAGCTGGGCTCGATGGCGACGACGGCCCCCTCCTGCCCATTGAGGGCCTGTTTCGCCGTTTTCTGCAGTGTGGTGCTGATCGAGGTCTCGATGGTGGCGCCCTGGTTGGACTTGCCGGAGAAGATCGAGGTGAGCCGCTGCCACCAGAGGGCGTCGTTCTGACCGGTCAGCAGGGAGTTTTCCGCCGACTCGATGCCACCGCCCGCGCGGGAGACGACGGAGAAGTAGCCGGTGACGGGTGCGTAGAGCGTGCCGTCCGAATAGACGCGGTCGTACTTGTAGGCGTCGTTCGAGGGCTTGGAACTGGCGAGGACGGTGCCGTCCGAGGCGGTGATGGCGCCGCGCGGGATGGCGTACTCGTGGTAGAGCGCGCGGGTGTTGCGCGGATCATTGTTCAGCGGCTGGGCACCCAGCACGGTGAACCAGGTGGTCGACATCCCCAGGATGAGGAAGAGGACGAGGACGGCGATATAGAGCCGGTGCAGCGAGGTGTTCATCCTGTTCATGCCCGCTCCTCCTCGTTCTTCTGTCGATCGTTCTTCTGTCGATCCTGCGGTCCGTCCTGTCCGTCCTGTCCGTCCTGCTTCTTTTTGTCGGACCTCGCCTGTTCCTTCTCTTCCTGGCGGAGCTGCTCCGCCTTTTTCTGGTTGCTTTTCTCGATCACCTCGGCGCGCAGCGCAGGGTCGGTCACCAGCAGCTGGTCGTCCTGCTCCCAGCTTGCATCCGAGATGATGAGCACGAGCGTGGCGAGGAGCCAGTTGGCGATGAGGCTCGAACCGCCCGCCGCGATGAACGGCAGGGTGAGGCCGGTCAGCGGGATGACGAGCGTGACGCCGCCCACGACCGTGAAGATCTGGAACGCCATCGAGAACATGAGGCCGGTGGCGAGCAGCTTGCCGAAGCCGTCGCTCACGCGCGAGCCGGCCCAGAAGCCCACGGTGATGATCGTCAGATACAGCAGCAGGATGGCGAGCAGGCCGACGAGCCCCAGCTCCTCACCCAGCGACGTGTAGATGAAATCGGAGTTGGCGAACGGGGTGATGCCCGGATGCCCCTGGCCCAGCCCGGTGCCGAACAGGCCGCCTGACGACAGGCCGAACAGACCCTGCACGAGCTGGTAGGTGCCGCCGATCTCCTTCGTGTAGAGGCTCTGGTCGAACGGATGGCGCCAGATGTGGACGCGGTTGGCAAAGTTGGGGAACAGCTTCCAGGCCGCCACGACGCCCGCCACGGTGAAGACCGCGCCGATGATGAGCCACGAACCGCGCCCGGTGGAGACATAGAGCATCCCGACGAACATGGCGAAGAACATGAGCGAGGTGCCCAGATCATGCTGCAGGACGAGGATGGCGAGGGAGACGGCCCAGACAACGAGGATCGGGGCGAGATCGCGCCAACGCGGCCAGCGGATGCCGGCGAACTTCCTGCCCGCCACGGCGAGCCGATCGCGGTGGTCGAACAGATAGGCGGCGAAGAAGACGGCAAGGAACAGCTTGGCGAACTCGGCGGGCTGCACGGAGAACGGTCCGATGGCCAGCCAGATGCGCGCGCCGTTGATCTCGCGGCCGAAGAAGGGCAGCTCGGGCGAGAGCAGCAGCACGAGGCCGATGACCATGCACACGTAGGAGAAGCGCCGGAGCCGGCGGTAATCGCGCAGGAAGAGCACGAGCAGGCTGCTGAGCGCGAGTGCCACGACGAGCCAGACCATCTGCCGCTGGCCCACCTGCGTGGGGTTGCCGTTGAGGCGCGAGCCGTAGTCGATGCGCGTGATCATCGTGATGCCCGTCAGCGAGAGCAGCACCATCGCCGGCAGGAGCATGTGCGCCGCGTCCGGCAGCCTCCATGCCACGAGGCCTTCGAGCCCGAAGGAGAGGATGATGATGACGGCGAACAAAATGAGCGTGGCCGTGGGGACGGCGGAGATGCTTGTCACGCCCACCTGCAGGAGCATCTGCCAGTAGGCGAACACGCCGACCGCGATCGCCAGGGCGAGGAGCAGGAAACCGCGCACCCGCCGTGCCGAGCGCGTCGGCGCTGACCTGTCCTCCTGCCACGCCCGGTCGCGGGAGCGTCTGCGGGCCTGCCGTCGTGCGACGCGCGCAGAGACTGACTGCCCGCTCATTTCGTATCCTTCGAGCCGGAGGCCGTATCGGAATTCGATGATGGCCCGGACCTGCCTGAATCAGTGTCCGAGGATGACTTCGGGCCAGGATTCGTCGACTGCAGGGCATTGGACTGCCGGGCGATCTCCTTTGCCCGCCTGACGCCTGCGGAGGCCGAGGGGACGGAGATCCCCTCGGCAAGCTGTGAGCGCCACGAGGAGGGCAGATCGGCCGCCAGGATGCCGGTCGTCTTCTCCGGATGTGAAAGACGCAGGCCGAACAAATTTGTGGAGACGCCGCGGTAGACGGTCACATAGCCGTCCTCGATGCCGAGGTAGTGCTGCTGCTGGGACCAGGCGTAATAGCCGGCAAAGCCGCCGAGCAGCAGCCCGAGGACGGCCACGACGGAGACGGCCCAGGAGGTGACCACGCGGCGGTGGTGCCTTGCGGCGGCCGCGACCTGCTGTTGGTGTTCCTCTTTGCGCCGCTCCGCCTCTCGGCGCACGGCCGTGTTCGAGGGGTCGGCGGTCAGGCGGCCGTCCGGCGTGCGCACGATGGGGATCTCGCCGGTGTCGGGGATGTCCTCCTCGTCATGCTCCGTCTCCTCGTCCGCGGGATGCGCCACCTTCTGCCCGGGGGCGATCTCGGTGGTCGACGAGCCGATGTCCTCGGCCGGGACGGCGTCATGGTGCTGTTTCGACGCGGAGGCCCCCTCGGGTCGTCCCGACAGGGCCGCCGCCTTGAGCGCCGGCGTCTGCTCGTTCTCGAGACCCGGTGCCTGGGCGACGGGACGGTGCACGATATCGGCGATGGAGGAGATGCCCGCGACCGCGGCCCCTGCCACGAGCGGCACCTGGACGCCGTAGCTCGGGTTGATGAGCGACCAGTGCTCGGCGGGCGCGGCCTGCGCGTCGCCGATGACGGCGGTCACGTTGTCGGTGCTGCCCGCCCGCAGCGCCATGTTGACCAGCTTCTGGGCGCACGCGGCCCGGTCCGGCTCGGCCAGCATCACCTCCTGGATGGTCTTGTCCTCCAGCGAGCCGCACAGGCCGTCGGAGCAGAGCAGCCACCGGTCGCCCGGCTGCGCCCTGTGCAGGGCCACATCGGGGTGCGGGTCGATGTCGAAATCACCCAGCACGCGCATCACGATATTCTTCTGCGGGTGGTTGCGCCCCTCCTCGGGGGTGATACGCCCCGTGTCGATGAGGTGCTGGACGTAGCTGTGATCCTTCGTCATGCGGATGAGGTGCCCGTCGCGCAGCAGATAGGCGCGCGAATCACCGATATGCACCTGTACCCACCAGCCATGGGTGAGGGCGACCGCGTCCACCGTGGTGCCCATCCCCGCCAGACTCGGCTCCTTCTGCGCACGGCCGATGATGGCGTCATGCGCCGCCAGGAGCGACTTGACCAGGCGCGTGGCCATGGCACCCACCGAACCGCGGTGCTCGCTGCGCTCGATGTGCGCCAACGTGCGGATGACGATGGTGGAGGCGGTGTCGCCGCCCGCATGCCCGCCCATGCCATCGGCCATGGCCATGACGCGCGTGCCGGCAAAACCGGAGTCCTGGTTGTTGGCGCGCACATAGCCGATGTCGCTCAGCGCGGTGGAAATCAGACGAAGTCGAGTGGCCATGCGCATCACCTCAATGTGAAGGTGGTCGCGCCGATGCGCACCGGCGTGCCCACAGGGATGACCGCGGGGGCACGCAGCCGGGACTCATTGACGTACGTTCCATTGGTGGAGCCCAGATCCTCCAGGCGCCACTGCCCGTCCTCCACGGGCACGAGACGGCAGTGGTGACCCGAGACATACTCGTCGTCAAGCACCACCGTGTTGTCACCCGCCCGCCCCAGCGTCACCGCCGGACCCTCGAGCGTGACCGCCGAGCCGGCGCGCGGCCCGTCGATGATCGTGAGCATGGTCGGCACGGGCAGCGCGGCCTTCGTGCGCTCGCGCTTCTCGCTGGCCACGCCGGCCACGAGGCTGGCCAGATCGGCCGACTCGCTGGCGTTGTCCTGCCCCGGGTTGGAGGGAAGGTCGGGCAGGGAGCCGAGCACGTCGCGCCGGTCGGTGACGGAGACAGGGTCGGTGGTGCCGGAGAGCGGCCGTCGCGCGGGTGCGGGCGGTTCGGCGGGGATGTCATCGGGGGAGGCATACCCGCCGGCCGCGGACGTGCCGGCCTGCGCCGCGGAGGGCGTGCCTGCGGTACCCTGTGCCACCGCCTGCGTGGGGATGGCGTTCTGTGCGCGTGCGTCCTGCGGGGCGGGGGCCTGCGGTGCGGGCGCGGGGGAGGCGGCACCGGCGACGGGGCCTGCGGGGGCGAGGCCGGAAACGGCGGGGCCGGCGAGGTCCGACTGGTCGACGAGGGCTGACTGCGCCTGGTCGGCGGGGGTGCCCTGGTCGTCCAACAGCGAGGGGCCGGACCCGCCCACGAGCACCTGTGGTTGCGCGGGGCGCGTAGAACCGCGGCGATGGCCGCCGTGGCGCGACAGCCCCGCCTTCACGTCGTTGTGCAGCCCGCGCACCGCCAGCCAGACGAAGATCCAGAGCAGCGCCAGGAAGCTGTACTTGAGAATCGCGAATGTCAGCTCAGTCATAAGAAATCAGAGGATAAAGGGCGGGAACACCACCGGATCACACGACCGTCCGTCTGCACAGGCCGGCGGTCGTCGGGGATCCCCGGTGTGCGCGGCAGGTGTGCGACCGGCGCGTTTCCGCCGTTCCTGCCTACTCCTGCGGTTCGGAGGACGCCCAGAACAGGATGCGTGTGCGCCCGATGGTGATGGTGTTGCCGTCCAGCAGTGTGGCGGCGGGCACGAGGTGGCCCTCCACGTAGGTGCCGTTGGTCGAACCGAGGTCGCGGGCGACGACGCCCTTGGGGGTGATGTCGATCTCGAGGTGGCGGCGCGAGACGCCGGGATCGTCGATGACGATGTCGCAATCCGAGCCGCGGCCGATGACCGTCTTGGTGGCGGTGAGCAGATACTGTCGGCCGGAAATCTCGAGCACCGGGAAGTCCTTGGACTCGCTCTTGTCTGTCACCGGGGCGGCGTTGCCCTGCACGGACTCGGAGGTGAGGCGGAAGTCGCCCTTGGCGAGGTCGAGGTTCTCCTCGAAGATGACGACGACCGGCCCGACGAAGGCATAATGCTGTGTCTCCGCGTACTTGGTGAGGTTGTCGGCCAGCTCGTTGGCCAGTGCCTCGGAACCCCACTTCTCGATGCGGTCGAAGTCCGGCGTCGACAGCTCGAAGCGGTACTCGTTCGGTGCCACCGTGCGGTCCTGTCCCACGGCCATGGCCTGCTCGTCGATTTCGCGCTCGAGCGCGCTCGACAGGTCGACCGGCTGCAGGTCCTTCGAGCCGAATTTGGAGAAGACGCCGTTGACGCCCTTTTCGACCTTCTTCTCGAACTTATCCAGAAAGCCCATAACATCCCCCGATGTCTCTGTTGCCCGTCGCCGCCCGGTTCCGGACCCGGACGACGGCAGGCGTCCTGCCGTCGTCGCACGGCCGGACCACACACCAACTGTACGGCGTGGCACGCAATTTACGGCTCGATCCGGTCGATCACGCGCATTTTTCACACAGTCCTGTGCCCACGATAGCGCGGCAGAATGGGAATCAGGCCGGGACGAAAGCCCTCCGACGCAATTCTTACAGTTGCATTCTCACAGTTGTCGGCGCAGGTTCGCCCTTCTGTATGTGTCTGTGCGTGGAAGTGAGGCCGATCATAGTGCCGCCGGATTGCGGTGGTGGGACGGGCGGGTTGGAACCGACAGATAAAATAGACCGGTAGCAAAGCGGTGCGATCACACCGCCACGACTGTCAACCGCGCAGCGGCGCCGGGCTTATCGATCTTGGCCGGCCATCCGCTGACGACTTCGCGGCAACCCAGAGGAAGAACATGACCTCTGCAGACACTGCGCGAAAATCGACCGTGGCCACAGACGGCTCCGGGCAGAATACCGGCGCACAGAACACCGCATCTACCAACCCCGGCAATCCTGGTAACAAGGACGAGCTCGCCACCCGCGTGCGCCAGGCCGATGCCGACGACCAGACCGGCAAACTTGACAAAGACCCCTCGCTGCTGAGCTTCGACGACGTGGAGGAGGCGCTCTCCACCTCGATGGGCCGGGGCCTGACGAGCGCGGAGGCGGCCCGCCGTCTCGAGAAGTTCGGTCCGAACAAGCTCAAGGGCAAGCCGCCCGTTCCCAAGTGGAAGCGGTTCCTGCGCCAGTTCCAGGACCCGCTCGTCTACCTGCTCATCGCCGCCACCGTCATCTCGTTCATCACCTGGATCATCCAGAACAACCAGCCCGGAGCGGAGCATGAGGCGGTGCCGGTCGACGCGATCGTCATCATCCTCATCCTCATCATCAATGCCGTGCTCGGCTATCTGCAGGAATCCAAGGCCGAGCAGGCCGTGGACGCGCTCAGCAGGCTGTCCGAGCCGACCAGCTCGGTGCTGCGCGACGGACAGATCCGCCGCGTGCCCACCGAGGAGCTCGTGCCCGGCGACATCCTCGTTCTTGCCGAGGGCGATACCGTCCCCGCGGACGGCAGGCTCTTCCAGGCCGCGTCGCTGCGTATGGCCGAGGCGTCGCTGACCGGCGAGTCCGTGCCGATCGCCAAATCCGTCGCCCCGCTGGGCAAGATCGCCGCGCTGGGCGACCGGCGCAACCTTGTGTTTGACGGCACGTCCGTCACCCAGGGCACGGGCCGGGCGATCATCACCTCCACCGGCATGCACACGCAGGTCGGCCACATCGCCGACATGCTCTCCGCCACCGATGACGAGCAGACCCCGCTGCAGAAGGAGATCGAGCGCGTCTCGAAGATCCTGGGCATCGCGGTCATCGCCATCGCCGTGTTCATCATCCTCATCCTCGCCATTCAGAACGGCGGGTTCATGAAGAACGGCAGCTTCAACATCAACGCCGGCATCCAGGCGCTGCTGCTGGCCGTCTCGCTGGCCGTCGCCGCAGTGCCGGAGGGTCTGGCCACCATCCTGACCGTCGTGCTCGCCCTGGGCGTGCAGCGTATGGCCGCCCATCATGCCATCGTCAAGAAGCTCAGCTCCGTGGAGACGCTCGGCTCCACGTCGGTGATCTGCTCCGACAAGACCGGCACGCTCACCCGTAACGAGATGACCGTCGAGGTCATCGTCTCGCCCACCGGCACCACCCAGCTCACGGGCCTGGGCTACGCGCCCAGCGGTCAGCTCACCGACGACCAGGGCCATGAGATCGCCCAGGATAGCCCGTTGCGCCACGAGGCGCGCGTGGTGCTCGGCGTGGGGGCCCTTGCCAACGACGGCGAGCTCGTCGAGGAGAAGAAGGACGACGGCACCGTCGACTGGCAGTGCCAGGGCGACCCCACCGAGGTCTCGCTCATCGTGGGCGCGCGCAAGATCGGCGCGTGGCGCGGCGGCAAGGAATCGCGCTATACCCGTGTGGCCGAGGTGCCGTTCACCTCGGAGCGCAAGCGCCAGTCGGTCGTCATGGCCGACTCGTCCGCCGGCGGCGAGCTGCGCGTGTTCTCCAAGGGCGCCCCGGACGTGCTCGTCGGCTTCTGTGACCGCATCGCCGTGGCCGGCCAGGTCCGTCCGATGACCGACGGCGACCGCGCCACCATCCTCCAGCAGGTCGAGCAGCTCTCCTCGCAGGCGTACCGCACCATGGGCCAGGCGTACAAGCCGTTGCCCGGCGCGCATCGTCTCTCCGAGATCGAGGGCATCCGTCTCAACGCGGCCGGCGACCCCGGCGAGATCGCCGAGCAGTCCGACGTCATCGAGTCGCACCTCATCTGGGCCGGCATGGTCGGCATCATCGACCCGCCGCGCACGGAGGTCAGCTCCTCCATCGCCGAGGCCCACAAGGCCGGCATCCGCACCATCATGATCACCGGCGACCATCCGCTCACCGCGGCGCGCATCGCCTCCGACCTGGGCATCGTGGCCAAGGGCGACAAGGCCATGACCGGCGCCGAGCTCGACGGGGAGGCGCTCGACAAGGCGACTGCCGCCACCTCCGTCTACGCCCGCGTGGCGCCGGAGCATAAGATGAAGATCGTCAAGTCGCTGCAGCGGCAGGGCAACATCGTGGCCATGACTGGCGACGGCGTCAACGACGCCCCGGCCGTCAAGGCCGCCGACATCGGCGTGGCGATGGGTATCACCGGCACCGAGGTGACGAAGGAGTCCGCGAAGATGATCCTCGCGGACGACAACTTCGCCACCATCGTCGCCGCGGTGCGCGAGGGTCGCGGGATCTTCGAGAACATCAAGAAGTTCCTGCGCTTCCTGCTCAGCTCCAACATGGGCGAGGTGTTCACGGTGTTCGCCGGCGTGCTGCTGGCCGTCCCGCTCGGGCTGGCCGCCACCGCCTCCGGCACGGACGCGGGCGGCATCGTGGTGCCGATCGCCGCCGTGCAGCTGCTGTGGATCAACCTGCTCACCGACGCCGCCCCGGCCCTGGCCATGGGCGTCGACCCCACCCCCGACGACGTGATGGACCGCAAGCCGCGCTCGATCAAGGATCATGTGATCGATTCCGAGATGTGGGGCGACATCTTCTTCGTCGGCATCATCATGGCCATTGTCACGCTCGTGGGTATGGACATGTACCTGCCCGGCGGCCTCATCCCGTTCTCCCCGCTCAATCCCGACACCGGCCACACGCACGATTTCGAGATGGCGCAGACGATGGGTTTCACCATCCTCGTGTTCACCGAGCTGTTCAACGCGCTCGCCTCGCGCTCGGGCGAGGAGTCCGCGTTCAAGCGCATGTTCACGAACAAGTGGCTCTGGCTCTCGCTCGCCCTCTCGTTCGTGCTCCAGCTCGTGGTGGTCTATATGCCGGCGCTCAACACCGCGTTCAAGACCACGCCGCTGCCGTGGAACGCGTGGCTTGAGGCGTTCCTGCTCTCGTCGGTGACGCTGTGGGCCACGGAGATCCGCAAGATCTTCCTGCGCGCCCGCACGAGGCGCCGTCGCGAGGCGGAGGCGAAGGCTGCGGTCTCTGCGAAGTGAAGGCCGGATGATCCGGGCAGACCTTGGGCGATGCGGTGATCTGCGAGTCTGATCCTCGTTGATTGTCGCTGATCGTCCCGGGCCGCGCTGACCGGCGCGGGTGACCGTGCCTGATTCTGTGACGCCGGGCAGGGGGGTGATTCCCTCTGCCTGGCATTCTTTTTGCCTGAGAAATCCCCAAGAGTGTCAGTTATATCTGATACTTTCACTAAGATTGATCAAAATGTCAGTTATATCTGACGCTTTGGGTCAAATTGAATAAAGTGTCAGTTATACCTGATATTTTATGTGATTTTGGATAAAATGTCAGGTATGGCTGACATATCTTCCTCCCCGGACCTCATCGACCGGCCTGCCTATCTGCGCCGGATGCGCGAGGTGGTGGGTCCTGACCAGATCACCGTGCTGCAGGGCATCCGACGCTGTGGCAAGTCGTCCCTCCTTCGCCTCTACGAGGCCGATCTGCTCAAAAACGGCGTCAAAACGGGCAATATCTTCCGTAAACGGCTCGATGAGTTCTCCGTGCCGCTCACCACCACCGCGGATAACCTCGCCCGGCAGATCGCTGCCGCCCTCGACGCCTCCGACAGATCCGCGATGTGCTACGTCCTCCTCGACGAGATCCAGGATGTGCCCGGCTGGGAGCGCGTGGTGCGCGGCCTGCAGGCGAAAAGCGGCGTCACCGTGCTCATTACAGGCTCCAACTCGCGGCTGCTCTCGAGCGATCTGGCGACCCTGCTTGCCGGCCGCACTATCAGCGTGCCAGTCTATCCGCTCTCGTTTTCCGAATACCGTGGCTTCTCCGCCGCGCGTGACACGCGTCTGCACTTGTCCCCGCGCTCCGACGACGAGCTTTTCGCCGATTATCTGCGTTTTGGCGGCATGCCCTCGCTCTTCTCCCTGGCGGACTGGGATATGGCGACCATCGGCACACAGCTCTCCGCTGTCTATGACACGGTGATTCTGCAGGACGTGGTCAGCCGTCTGCAGATCCGTGACGTCGCCCTGCTGCGCAACCTCGTCACCTACCTGTTCTCCACAGCCGGCAACCTTTTCTCGACCCGCAAGATCGTCGGGGCGCTGACAAGTATGGGCTGCAAGACGAGCGCGGAGACCATTGGCACCTATATCGAGGCGCTCAGGCAGGCGTACATCCTCACCGAGATGCCCCAGACCGGCCTGGGCGGCAAACGTCTGCTCAGCCCGCTGCACAAGTTCTATCCCGTCGACACCGGCCTGCGCAACCTCGCCACCGGCTTCTCCGTGCGCGACACCGGCTTCCAGCTGGAGAACGTGGTGGCCGTGGAGCTGCTGCGGCGCGGGTGGAACGTGCGCGTAGGCGCGGGGGAGAAGACCGGCGCGGCGGCCAGGAGGACGACGGCCACAGCCGACAAGGCTGGTCATGCGCAGGCGCGCGGTGCGAACCGTCCGGATGAGATCGACTTCGTGGCCAACCGGTTCGACCGCCGCCAGTATTTGCAGGTGTGCGAGTCGCTTGCCGACGAGACGACGCGCGAACGGGAGCTCGCCCCGCTGCGCGCCATCCACGACGCGTTCCCCAAGACCGTCATCACGCTCGACCGGTTCCGCGAGGGCGTGACGCAGGACGGGATCAGCATTGTCCCCGCGGCGAAATGGCTGCTGGGAGAGGGTCGGTAGGCTGGCAGGCATGAGCCAGAAAGATGACAATCCCGACGTTTCGCGTGACGATTCCGGCACTTCGCCGTCTTGTGAAAACGGACACGAGCCATCGTCAGATCCCGCTTCCGGCAACGCCTTCTTTGACGGCACCGCGCCGCAGGACGCCTCGCCCGCCGACGTCGCTTCGCCGGGGCAGGGGGCCACGCGCCGGGGCTCCTACAAGATGCCGGGCGGCAAGCTCGTCAACGCGACCGTTGTCATCGGCCCGCCGCCCCGCTACCGGATCGTGTCGGTGAGGTTCGACGGCGATTATTCCGTCGACGCCGTCAGCGCGGAGAGTGACGCTGTCGGCACAGCTGGCCCGGCAGACGGCCTGGCTGATTCTGAGAACAGTCCGACCGGTGCTGACAGTGTCGCGGATCTGTCGCTGAGATTCCTCGGGGAGGCGCTGCAGGGCATCGCCGTGCGCGACCAGTCGCACCGGCTGCACCTGCACGTCGTCGCCGAGTTCGAGGAGCGGATCGCCGCCGCGCTCGCCGCACATCCACAGGTCGCCGTCTCGGGCATGGACGCCCACGGCTTCGCCATCGCCGTGTTCCACGCCATCTCCGGGCAGAGCACCGAGGAGGGCACCTCCACCGTCGCGCCGAACACGCCGGCTGCAGCCACAGACGGCCAGACGTCAGGTGCCCGTGACGCTTCCGGGGCCGCTTCCGGGGCTTCCACAACTCACCCCGCGCCGCACGTCCTGCTCTCCCCGAGGCAGATCGCCGCACGCTGGGCGGACGCCGGCGTCGGCCTCGTCGACCCGCAGGACACGCTCGACCACCCGTATTCCCCGGCCATGCAGATGGCGCTCGATGAGGTGATCTCCCGCCGCACCGCCGCAGGGGAACTGCCCCCGCTGCTGCGCTTCTGGCAATGGGCCGGGCCGGCCGTCATCCTCGGCCGCTTCCAGTCGCTCTCCCACGAGGTCGACCTCGGCC
>JAXGWH010000036.1:0-13705 GCA_040773385.1 Aeriscardovia sp.
ATCGACCTCGGCGCCGTCGCGCGCATCTGGAGGGCCGGCTGCATCATCCGCGCCCAGTTCCTCAACCGCATCTCCGACGCCTACGACTCGGGCACCATGACGAGCTCGCTCATCTTCGACCCGTACTTTGCCACGTCCCTCGCCGACGCCCAGGATTCGTGGCGCAACGTGGTGGCCAAGGCGGCCCTCGGCGGTGTGCCCGCCCCGGCGTTCAGCAGCTCGCTGTCGTACTACGACGGCCTGCGCTCCGACCGTCTGCCGGCCGCGCTCATCCAGGCGCAGCGCGACTACTTCGGCTCGCACACCTACGGCCGCGTCGACCAGCCGGGCGTGTTCCACACCCTGTGGGCCACGAAGGAGCGGAACGAGATCCAGGAGGAGCACACCGAGTACGCCTCCCAGCTCAAGTTCACAACCGGCCAGGACGTGAAGAAGGACACGAAGGACTGACGTTCCCAGCCTTCTCCCAGTTACCGCCCATGCTTTTCTGACGCAACACGGCGCGGATGGGGAGGAAGGACGAAGGTCCGTCCAAGGGGCCGCGGGTTATATGGAAGCTACCAGCCGAAAGGAACCGCAGCCCGGACGCCGGGGACGACAGCAGAACATCCGCATCACGCTTTGCCTCGTTCATAATTGAATCCTTCCTTCTCTCCTTCAAATCCGTAGGAGCCCCGGGTACCGCCCGGGGCTTTTGCGTTGTGGGAGGATTCTGTCTGTGTGTGAATTATTCCCGTTTCTGTGATCTTCAGCGATGGGGAAAGCGGGATGACAGGGCGCGGTCATATGACGACAATTGTAGACATAGACATCAGATGGATCGGAGGATGGTCATGGAATTTGATGCGGTGATCAGGGGCAGGCACTCGGTGCGCGATTTTGACGGACAGCCGGTGCCGGAGGCGGATATCCGCGCGATCGTGGAGGAAGCCGGCCTCGCCCCGAGCTGGGCCGACACCCAGCCGTGGCGTGTCTACGTTGCCACGGGGAAGGTGGCGGAGCGGATCCGCTCCGCGCATGAGAAGGCCGTGGCCGATGGCGCGGGCGGCCATTCGGACATCCCCACAACGCACCGCACCACATGGGGCGCGCAGCCACGCCAGAACATGGCCGATTTCGGCAGACAGACGAGGGCGCTGTCCGTCGACGCCGCACAGGGCACGCAGGAGAAGGCCGCACGGCTGCATTCGGCCCAGGACGCCACTGCGGACGGACGTCCCGCCCATCCGACGCCCATGGCGGTGAGCAACGCCCGCCTGTTCGGCGCGGGAACGATCGTCTATCTCGCCTTGCAGAAACAGCTGAACGGGTGGAACATGCTTGATCTCGGCGCCTTCGAGGAGGCGCTCGCCCTCTCGGCCAAGAACCACGGCTATGACACGGTGGTCGCCTATGAGTTCGTGCGCTATCCGCAGGAGGTCAGGCCGGTGCTCGGCATCCCGGAGAACGAGGCGCTCGTCATCGGGCTCGGCATCGGCCACGCCACCGATGCGCCCATCAACTCGCTCAGGGCCCGCCGCATGCCGGTCGACGAGTATCTCACCATCCGCGGGTGAGAAATTGAGGTCATCGTTTTGTCGGATTAAGCGATAACCGAGAAAATCGAGGAGAATGACAGCATCTAATCAATGTCACCCACTCTTACCGCTGTACAAAGTGGGTGACATTGATTGTTGTTGAGCCTCAGCCGTAGGGAAACAGATCATTCCACAGGAATCAGGGTAGCCGGTGAAGAATTGTCGATTGTCTCGCCTTTAGCCAGATAGCCATGATAATCGCCGTCGCCAATCCCATCTTCGTTCCCGAGGATTGTGTTGATGTCCGTTTCGCCCAACGCAGTGAATGTCGCAAAGTTTGACGTTCCTTTGATGATGTAACGACCTGCAGGAACTTCCTTCCCGACTGTGAACTGACCGGCAGGAAGCTGAATGGGCTGTCCCTTTTGTTTGTCATAGGTCTGGTTCAGGGCATCAACCTTTGTCTGAAGATCTTTCTGCTGATTCTTAAGAGAGCTGATCGATTTCTTGATGCGCGATGCTTTAGTGATTGTGTCTTGCGCTTCTTTCTTTTGATCAGAGAGATCCTCGACCTGCTGATTCAGCCGGGTGACTTGACTGTGTTTTTCCGCGATTATGTGATTCGAATTCAAGGTGCTGGAAAGCAGATGGCTGCCATACCCGATTCCTCCTCCGAAAACGATTCCAGCAACGAGAACGAGAGAAATGATAAGAATCTGCTGAGAACGATGGATGTTCTTCTCGTTGTTCTTGACCGCGGTATCCTTGCCAGCTGCTGCAAGAGGTTCAGGTCGTGTACTGTCCTGGAGTGCTGTCGGAGTGCTTTCTCCCGATTGTTCATTTGGTTTGTGTTCAAGAGCTGAAGGAGAAGGCATAGCTGGTTCGACTGCTGCCGATACTGATGTCGATGTCAAAGAAGCCGTTTGCGCTTCGACCATTTTCGGTGTGGACACACTTGGGAATGTGGGCGGCTGACTGACATTCGTTGCGATAGTTATCTGATGAGAATGATGCGCATAACCGAATGCATCGCAAATTACCGCCGTGATAAAGAATGGAAGCGCCAGAGCAAGGAAAATCAGCGGAGCAATGATTTGTCCCCCGCTATCACGATTTGCCAGGATCCAGTAAATCGATGCGCCGAGCAGCGCGATCGTAAAGATGCCGCAAATGACGGTGATGACTCGTTCTGCCAGAAGAAGATGCGGATAGATAGCAGGTTGCGCGTGGCTATGCCCATATTCGATAAGAACGACGAGCGCGATGATGATCGCCAGCAGAGTGAGTGAAATAAACGTTGAAGTGGTTGCATATGCCTGTAATGAGAGAAATGCACAGGCGATAGCAAGAGTCTCACAGATATGGACTGCAGCTATTCGTGGAGAGATGTCTGGCTCAGAATGCTGTGAGAAATAAACAAGTGGTGGAATACAGGCAAGTGCGCCTCCAAGGAATTGCGGCAGCATATATGAATAGCTGTAATCATCTGCAAGATCGACAAATCCATATGCAACTGCTGCCAGACCAAGTGCAAGCGCGATCATTGGTACAGTCTGAGAAACATGGATTTTGCCTACGCATGCCAGGGCAGTGAGAATCAAAAGGACGACAGCTGCGACAGCTGACAGGATCGGCTCGATGAGTCCGGCGAAAATAGTGAGCGGCTCAAGATCTGAGGTATTGATATCAAGAGCAAAGAGACTGATTGCTCCGAGAAGTAACAAAGATGAGAGAAGAGCGACAACACAAACTGCGATATTTGTGAAGGCTGTTTTAGAGTTATGCTTCATTCCCCCAATACTTCCCGGGGGGGGGGACGTCTATTTCTATTTAAGAGCAATCACGATGTGCTGAGTTGATAAAAAACGGTCTTTCATTCTCAGAAAACTCCCAGCAAACCCTGAGGGAAGGGGAAGGAAGACGCCAGAACGCCCCAAGGAAGACCGGGTTAGATAAAAGATATCAGCAAACGGGATGGCGATCACCCCGGGAGCGCAGCCGAAACGGGTGCCGCAGCCCAGACTGGCCGATAACTGAATCCTTCTCCTTCTCTCTCGGACCCCGGTCAGATTTGACCGGGGTTTCGGGTTCTCGGGAGAGATTTACAGGCTCAGCCGTTGACCGGCGAGGCCGTCTGATCGACGAACCAGAGTGTGCGCTCGCGCCCCGCGGCGAAACTCACCGGGGCGGAGGTGTCATCGAACACGGCGTGCGGATAGTCCACACGCCCGTCGACGCACCGTGCCTGACCGAGCACACGGGCCATCGCGGCCTGCTTGCGCGGGGTGGAGGCGATGACCCACACCTCGCGGCTTGCCTGGATCATCGGCACCGTGAGCGAGACGCGCAGCGGCGGCAGCTTCGGCGAGCCGGTGACGCCGCACACGAGACGGTGCGGGTCGTCGATGAGGATGCCGGGCAGGCCTGGCATGAGCGAGGCGAAATGTGCGTCCGGGCCGACGCCGAACCATGCGATGTCAAGGCTCGGCAGACCATCAGGGGTCCTGCGCGGCAACTGGGCGAGCTGCTTTTGGTAGTCGACGGCCGCCTGGTCCACGGCCAGACGGTCCTTCTCCGCGCCTGACTGGCCGCGCTCGGCTGCGGGACGCGTATCTGCGGGCATCTCGTGGATGTTCGTCTCCGGCAGGCCGTGCCGCTCCACGAGATCGTCGAGGAGGGCGCGGCGTGCCTGCAGGGCGTTGCGGTCCGGGTCGGCGGCGGTGACGAAGCGCTCGTCGCCCCACCAGAAGTGGACGCGCGACCAGTCCACCGACCCCACGAGCGGGGACAGGCCGATGCGGCGGAGCATGGCGATGCCGTCGCCGCCGCCCGTGACCGCGAGGTCGACGCGTTCCTGCCGGCCGAGCAGGTCGATGACCCTCAGCAGCACGGCCTGCGCCGCCGCCTCACACACGCCGGCCTCGTCGGCCAGATGCAGCACGGTGCGCGGCGCCAGCCCGCGCGAGATCTGTTCCTGCTGGTCAGCCACGGTCCGCCTCCTTGTCCGTCTGGCCCTGATGACCGTGGTCCTTCGGATCTTTGGCCTCCGGATCGTGATCTTTCGCCCCTTGGGCTTTCGGCTGCTTGGCGGCCGGCACGGTCTGTTCCGGAACGCTGATCGTGCGCTGGCGGAAGCTGAAGTCGGAGCGCAGCACCTCGGCATACACCTCGTCGGGATAGAGGCGTCCGAGCTCCTCGCTGAGGATGTCGGTCATCGAGCGGTGGGGCAGGGAGACGAGCTGCTTCGTGCCGTCCGGCGAGATCATCCACGCCTGGTCGGACTGCTCCGAGGAGGCGACCTCGTCATTGCCCGTCTCCGTGGCGCCCACGCCTGGCTCACCCGCGTCCAGTCCGCTCCCGTTCTTTGCGCCGTCGGCGGTGTGTGCGGCTGTGTGCGCCGTGCATGCCCGGCGGCAGCGGGTGAGCGTCAGATCGCCGTCCGTGCGATGGAAGGCGACCGAGAAGATCCCCTGGATGCCGGGATCCCAGTCGATCTCGACCTGAGACCCGAGCATCTGGTGCAGCCACGCGGCCAGCAGCAGCACGGACAGGTTGTCCTTGCCGCCCGTCACCGTCACGGAACCGATCTTCTCGTGCGGGGGCAGGTCGAGCATGGCAGCAAGCCTGGCGCGCCAGAGCGTCAGATGCGTCCATGACAGGTCCACGTCGGCCGGTGTGGACACCTGCCGCAGCTGTTCGAACGTGCCGAGCGGATCCGGGGTCTGCGCGGCGTCGGTGATGCGCTCGGTGGCCATCCGGCCGATCTGGTCGTGCGCCGGGTTGACCGGGGGTGTGCGCGGCCACCAGGCGACGGCCGGCGTGTCGGGCACCATGAGCGGGATAAGCAGGGAGTCGAGATGGCGGGTGAGATCGCCCTTCGGCCGCAGCACGATAATCTCGGAGGCGCCGGCGTCCGCGCCGAAACGGATCTCGGCCGAGAGCAGCGTATGGTGCTCCTCGCCGCCGTCGGAACTGTCGGAACCTGCGGAACCATCGGAACCGGTCCCGTCCTCGGGCACCACGGCGATCACGCGGCACGGATGCTCCTGGCTCGTCTCGTTCGCCGTGCGCAGCGCCGTCTCGAGGTCCGGCTCAGCGCAGGTGATGATGAGCGTCATCACGCGCTCCTGGGCGGCCTCGCCGCGCTCCACGTGCAGCTGTTCGAGGCGCGCGGAGATCTCGCGCGTCGTCGTATCGTTCAGTGTGACAATCATGGCAGCCTCCAGGCCCGGTGGTCGCGGGCCATCATCTCATCGGCACTGCGCGGGCCCCACGTGCCCGCGGGATACGGGTCGGGGGTGCCCTGGCCCGCCCAGAACTCCTCGATCGGGTCGAGGATCCTCCACGAGAGGTTGACCTCCTCGGTGGTGGGGAACAGCGGCGGCTCGCCGAGCAGCACGTCGAGGATGAGCCGTTCGTAGGCCTCCGGGCTGGACTCGGTGAACGAGCTGCCGTAGCTGAAGTCCATGTTCACGTCGCGCACCTCCATCGTGCTGCCCGGCACCTTCGAGCCGAAGCGCAGCGTGATGCCCTCGTTGGGCTGGATGCGGAAGACGATCTCGTTCTTGCCCAGCTCGCGTGTCTGCGTGGCGGCGAACGGCAGGTGCGGGGCGGGCTTGAACACGACGGCGATCTCCGTCACCCGCTTGCCCAGGCGCTTGCCGGTGCGCAGGTAGAACGGCACGCCCGCCCAGCGGCGCGTGTCGACGAACAGCTTGATGGCCGCGTACGTCTCGGTTGTGGAGGCCGGGTCGATGCCCTTTTCCTCCAGATAACCGGGTACCTCGTGGTCGCCCTGCCAGCCGGCGATGTACTGGCCGCGGGCCGTGCTCGTGGCGAGGTCCTTGGGCAGCCTCACCGCGGAGAGCACCTTGGACTTCTCGTAGTGCATGTTGCGGGCGGAGAAATCGACGGGCTCGTCCATCGCGGTCATGGCCAGCAGCTGGAGCAGGTGGTTCTGGATCACATCGCGCGCGGCGCCGATGCCGTCGTAATAGCCGGCGCGCGAGCCGATGCCGATATCCTCGGCCATGGTGATCTGCACGTGGTCCACGTAGTTCGAGTTCCAGATCGGCTCGAAGAGCATGTTGGAGAAGCGCATCGCCAGGAGGTTCTGCACGGTCTCCTTGCCCAGATAGTGGTCGATGCGGAACACGGAGTCCGGCGAGAACACCGAGGAGATCACGCGGTCGAGCTCCTTGGCGGAGGCGAGGTCATGGCCGAACGGCTTCTCGATGATCACGCGCCTCCAGGCGTCGCCCTGCGAATGGGACAGGCCCGATTTGGCCAGCTGCTCGGAGACGATGGGGAACGCCCACGGCGGCACGGACAGGTAGAACGCGTGGTTGCCGTGCGTGCCGCGGGTCTTATCCAGCTCCTGGACGGTCTGCGACAGGCGCAGGAACGCGTCGGAATCGTCGAACGTGCCCTGCACGAAGCGGATGCCGCCGGCCAGCTGCTGCCAGGTCGACTCGCGGAACGGCGTGCGGCAGTACTGTTTGACGTGCTGCTTGACCCAGTCGGCGAAATACTCGTTGCTCCAGTCGCGCCGGCCGAAACCGGTCAGGCCGAACTGCGGGGGCAGCAATCCCCGGTTGGCCAGGTCGTAGATGGCCGGCAGGAGCTTCTTGCGGGCGAGGTCGCCGGTGACGCCGAAGATGACGACCGAGCACGGCCCGGCGATCCTCGGCAGCCGGAGGTCCCGCGCATCGCGCAGGGGGTTGGCCCAGGCGTCGCGGTTTTCAGACATATCTGCACCTCGATCTGTTGTGATGGATCCGTCCGATCCCCGAGTCTGGCGAGTCGTGGACCTTTGGGATCTGTCGTGATGGCATGAATATCAATCCCTGCAAATTTTACGGCCTGCAGCCGGTCGGCCCGGTTGTGCGGCCGGCGTTTATTCTGCCCGCTTAGAATCGAAAATATGCAAAAGGATTTGTCAGACGACGATCTGTCCGGCACGGCGGCCGTGACCCCCGCGCCTTTGGAACAGATCCGGATCGTCTTCGACCATGTGCGCGACCCGCAGGGCGAGCCGTTCAGTTTCGAACGGCTCGAACGGCTGCACCGCCGTCTCGCGCCGAGTGATTTCGCGTTCGACAAGCTGTGGACGCACTGCCAGATCGTGGCGCGCATCGCCGTGGGCCTGGCCGACCGCCTGCGCCAGGAGCGGCAGGAGGAGACGGGCACAGATGCCGGCACAGGCGACGGCGGGCATCCGGCGGTCCCCGTGCCCAGGCCGTGGAACGGGGCCCTTCCCGACCCGCAGCTCGTAGCAGTCGGCGCGCTCGTCCACGACATCGGCGTCTACCGCATCTTCCTGCCGGACGGGCGCACCTTCGACCGCCACCGCTACATCTTCCACGGGCTGGAGGGCTATCTCGCGCTCCTGGAGGAGCGCTGCGGCCTGCAGGTGGCCCAGTTCGCCCGCAACCACACGGGGGTGGGCATCACGCGCAGCGAGGTGATCGCCCAGCGGCTGCCGCTGCCCCCGGCCGACTACCTGCCGCGCTCCATCGAGCAGGAGCTCGTCATGTACGCCGACAAGTTCCACACGAAGTCCGACCCGCCCGATTTTGTCTCGCTGCCGGTGGCCTACCATGCCGCCGCGCGGTTCGGCCGCTCGAACGGGCAGCGGTTCCGCCTGCTCGCCGGCCGCTACGGGGCCCCCGTCCTGGAGGGGCTGGCCGACGAGTACGGCATGGCGATCAGGAAGTAATCACTTCTTGTCGAGCAGCGCGGTGAGCCCCCAGAGGATGGAGACCACATCGACGACCTCCTGGAGGATGGCGCCGATGACCACCGGGATGAAGTTGAACGCGGCGAACACCATGAGGATGATCGCCAGGCTCAGGCCCGCGCCCGTGGCCTGCAGCATGGTGCGCTTCGTCTGGCGTGAGATGCGCACGGCCTGCGGCACCATGGCGATGTCGTCGTTCATGATGACGACCTGCGCGGACTCGGAGGCGGCGGTGGTCGAGCCGTCCGTCATGGCGATGCCGATGTCGGCGGAGGCGAGCGTGGGGGCGTCGTTGACGCCGTCGCCCACCATCATCGTCACGGCATGCTCCTCCTTGACGCCGGCGAGGCGGCGCATGAGGCGCACGATGCCGGCCATCTTCGGCGCGGGCTCGTTGTGCGCGGCGGCCACGGCGTCCACCTTCTCCTGCGGCAGCAGCTCGGCGCGCACGTCGGAGATGCCGACCTGACGGCCCACAGCGTCGGCGGCGGCCTGCTTGTCGCCGGTGAGCATGGTCAGACGGGTGATGCCCATCTTCTTGAGGTCGGCGATGGCGGCCGGCGCGTTTGTGCGGGCGAAGTCCTGGAGGACGATGCGGCCCGCGGCCCGGCCGTCGACGGAGACATAGGTGTGCATCTCGTTGTCGGCGAGGGCGGGAAGCGCGTCGAGCAGCCTCTCCTGGGCGGCGAGATCCTCGCCGGAGAGCGTGCCCAGCACGTAGCCGCGCCGGCCCACGCGCACGGTGTGCCCGTTGACGCAGGCCTCCACGCCGTTGCCCGGGTCCTCCTTCACCGAGTTGATCTCCGGTGCGTCGAGGCGGTCCTTCTTGGCGAGGTTGCGCGCGGCCTTCACGATGCCGTGCGAGAGGATGTGCACCGAGTACTTCTCCACCGGGCCGGCGAAGGCGAGCACCTGGTTGCCCGACCACGGCGAGCCGGCCACCGTGTCCACGCGGGAGACGTCCGGGCGTTTGTCGGTGAGGGTGCCGGTCTTGTCGAAGAAGATGTGTGTGACGCGCCCGAGGTTCTCGAGCACGTCCTGCGTCTTGATGATGATGCCCGCGTGCGCCAGGCGGCCGGTGCCGCCCATGTAGGCGACCGGCGCGGCGATGAGCAGCGGGCACGGGGTGGCGAGGACGAGCACCTGCGTGAAGCGCAGCGCGCCCTCGGCGAAGCCCATCGTGGAGGCGGTGCAGATCCACGCGACGATGCCGATGGTCAGCGAGATCACCGTGAACGGCACGGCGAGCACGTCGGCAGAGCGCACGACGGTGGCGCGGGACGTCTCGGCGGAGCGCACGAGGTCGAGGATCTTCTGGTACTGCGAGTCGCCGGACCTGGCGGTGGCGCGCATGCGCAGGGCGGACGAGCCGTTGACCGCGCCGGAGACCACATGCTCGCCGGCCTCCATGTCACGGGGCAGGGGCTCGCCGTTGATCATCGACAGGTCGAGCGTGGCGGTGGCGGATTCAAGCTCACCATCGACCGGCACGGTCTCACCGGGGCGCACGAGCAGGTGGTCGCCGATCTCCACCTGGTCGACGGGCACTGTCTTCCACTGCGCGGCGTCGTGCGCGGGGTCGTCGGTGGTGATGACGTGCGCCTCGCTGGGCGCCGCGTCGATGAGGAGCGTGAGGTTGCGCTTTGCCCGGCTGTCCGCGTAGCTCTCGATCGCGGAGCCGGAGAAGACCATGAGGTCGACCACCCATGCGGCCCACAGCTGCCAGACGGCGAGGGCGGCGATGAGGGAGATGACGGCGAGCACATCGGCACCCACGTGCCCTGCCTTGAGGTCGGCGACGATGGCCTTGATGTCGTCATAAATGGAATAGAGCGTCATCGCCACGATGAGGACGACGGCGATGGTGTTGGGCACCTTGCCGAGGTTCCAGAGGATGCCGGCGACGATGCCGACGGCGATGGTGACGAAGAGGGCGATGTTCTCCCTGCAGAACTCCGCCAGAAGCGAGGACTTCTGCCGTTTCTGCGGCGTACGTTCCATCTGAGCGGGTTGTGACATTATTCTGTACTTCTGTTTCTGCGGCCAGCGATCCTTCCGATCACCGTCCTCTGCCGCTGCCGAGGACGGTAAAAAGCGATGCCCGAAGACACCGCGCGTAAAGACATAAGTCTAGCATTTTGCACCGCCGTGGTGTCCGCCCCGGGCGATCCCCAATCTTGTCCCCAAACGGTCCGCGTAGCGCGATACAGCGGGAACGACAGGCGAAAATTGCTTTCAGCAGAGGCAGAATGGCGCAGCCGCCATCGGGCGGCGGATGGTGCCGCCCGTCCGCGCGTCACTGCGTGGAGCCGAACCACAGCCTCCAGAGTCTCGAAAAATTGAGATTTCCATAAGAGGAGCAGCGGTCGCCGAAGCGGCCCGTCAAGGCGGCGGTGTCCGGCTGGTAGGGCGTGTAGATGTACAGCAGCGCCGTGGCGGTGTTCTCGATGTACACCTGCCCGGTGCCACACGAGGAATCCGGGTTGTAGGCAATCGTGTTCACCCGGCCGGCATGGTAGTTGTACTGGTCCGGATGGCCCTGATAGTAGCGCAGCCGTTTGGCGGCCCCATAAACCTGGTTGAAGAAACCGGAGTAGGTCGCGTCGCATTTGGCGGTGTCGGGGCAGGAAAGGCCCATTGCCGCCGAGTATCTGCGCTCGGTGGGCTGGGTGGTGCGGATCAGCCCCTGCTCTTTCTCGAGCATGACGAGCAGGGTGCGCTGGCTGATCCGGCAGCTGCGGGCGGTCTGGTCGATGATCTGGGCCGCCGACTGCCTCCCGCCGCCTTCATAGCCGTTGCACTGCTCGTCCTTGGCCACCGAGCGCGTCTGGAACGCCGCCGAGCGCAGGCACATGTCCGAGGTGCAGGACGCGCCCTGCTCGTTGAGGAACGCCTGCACCTGGGTGGAGGTCATGGCCGAGGAGTCGAAGAACTTCTTGTCGGTGATGATGCGGCCGGGGTTGAAATCGTATTTCTGCTGGTCGCTCGTCTGGGAGTCGCGGATCTGCGCCAGATTGTGCTCGTGGGCCATGAGGACGGCGAACGCCACGGAGAGCACGGTGATGAGGAGGATGAGGATGACCGCCCGGCCTGTGCCCAGACTCTGGTCGGCGATACCGCCCTGCCGGTAGCGGCGGGAGGGTCTCCGGCCGCTACCGCGGTCTGCCCCGGATCCTGCCGGCCGGCTGTTACGTCGGGCGCGGCCTGTGGATCCTGCCGGCCGGGTGCGGTCGGACCGGGCGCGGGAGGAGCGACCTGTGCCGTGTTTCCCGCGCCCGCGTGCGCGCCCCGTCCGTCTGTCGGCGGGGTGTCCGCGTCCCGACCAGGCGCGTTTCGACTGCGTGCGGGCCGGACGCCGGGAGGTGCGCTTCTCAGGCAATCTTGTCGCCTTCGACCTCGTTGACGAGCTCGGTGCGGTTCTTGTCCTCGTTGCGGATGAGATAGAGGAACAGCAGCACCGAGACGAGGGCGATGCCGGCGCCGAGCCAGGCGGCCGCGCCCCAGGTGCCCGCGGCGTCCGCCACCGGGCCGGAGATGAGTGTGCCGGTGAAGTTGCCGGCGTTGACGGCGAGGTTGAACACCACACCGCCCGTCAGGCCCGCGGCGGTGAGGTCGTTGGCCACCAGCTGCGCCGGGGTGCCGGAGATATAGAACAGCGAGCATGTCGCCACGAACACCAGCACGTAGACGAGCCAGGCGTTGCCTTTGAGCACCGGGGTGAGAAGGCCGACGAGCAGGAGCGCGGCGGTCTCCCACACAAGCCCGAACGTGGTGGAGCGGGCCGGCGACCACTTGTCGGCGAGGCGTCCGGAGAGCGTGGAGCCGATGAACATGCCCACGCCCGCCAGCACGAGCATCCATGTGGTGCTGGTGGCGGTGAACCCGCCGGAGGTGAAGCCGCCGTCGCTGGTGGCCCAGGTGCTCACGTTGTTGTACCAGGTGAAGTAGCCGGTCGCGCCCAGATAGATGGCGAGGAGGCCGACCCAGAACGGCGCGTGGCGCATGGCGCTCAGGACGACGCCCTTCTTCTGCCTGCTCTGGTCGACGATGAGGATGTCCGGCAGGGTGATGGCGGCGAGGACCATCGCGATGGCGGCGACGGCCACGATGATGAGGTACACGTTGGCCCAGCCGATGGAGGAGGCCAGCGCCGCGCCCACCGGCACGCCGATGATGTTGGCGATGGTCTGGCCGGTCACCACGATCGCCAGGCCCTGGCCCTCTTTGCCCTTGGGTGCCAGACGCGGGGCGAGCAGGGAGTCGGCGCCGAAGAACGTGCCGTGCGGCAGGCCGGCGATGAAGCGGGAGAACACGAGCCAGCCCCAGGCGCCCGCGGCCCAGTTGCCCAGGACGAAGGTGAGCAGGTTGCCTGCGAGGATGAGCGCGCCCATGAGGAACATGAACCAGCGGGCGGTGATCCTGCGGGCGATCGGCAGGAGGGCGAGGCCCGCGCAGATGCCGATGGCATACCAGACGGTGAGCTGGTTGGCGGTCGCCGAGGCGATGTGCAGTCCCTTGGCGACGGAGGGGAGCATGCCGACGATGAGGAACTGGGACATGCCCAGTGCGAACGACATGAACGAGAGGCTGAGCAACTGGAGGATGGCCCGGCCGGAGAAGCGGCTCTCGGCGGGCGCGGCGGATGTGGTCATGGGGCTCCTTCCCTCACTGTGATCCTGTCCGAAGCTGTGTGATTTTATGATAAATGGCCGGACGGCTGATGGCACACTGCCCAGAATGAAATGTGGATTTCGATTTCGGAAACCGTCGGGGTCGGGGCGGTCATCGCGACAGGCATGATGTAAAAAAGACGAAACAGACCCGTTATATTCTTGCCGCGCCTGACCTATCCGAACTGTCTGTCGTGCGTGTGTAAGGAGCGATCATGCGTCCCTCTGATTGCGAAAATTCCCTTTCCGGCCTTCGTTTTGATGACTGGGCGTGCCGTCTCTCGCAGCGCACGAACCGCTCGCTCGCCGGCTCCCGCCTCGCCCTGCCGCAGGATCTGCGCGACTCGGACTTCGCCCGGCAGGCGCGGCAGTGGGGGATGGTCGTCACCGATCACAAAAAGGCCGACCAGACGGACTCCGCTCTGCCCGGCTTCGACGCCGCCTCCGCCGCCGACGCGCCGGACGCGACCGCGCTCGAGGGCGAGGAGGCCATCGTCCATGCCGCCGTCCACATGCCGGTCACACGCACGCTCCTGGCCCGGTTCGCGCAGGAGGAGCCCGGGCTGCGCCACGCGCGCATCGCCACGAGCCTCGTGCTCGAGCCGAAGACCTCCGTCTTCCTCGAGGCGCTCGCCGACACGGGGGCGAGGGTCGGCGTGTTCTGCGAGGGCAACGCCGTCGACCCGCGCGTGATCGAACCGTTGCGCCGGCGCGGCGTGCTCGTGGAGGCCGACCCCTCCTGGGACACGGAACAGTCGCGCACGGCCGCGCTGCGCCTG
>JAXGWH010000037.1:0-13614 GCA_040773385.1 Aeriscardovia sp.
GCGTAGAGGAATCCGGAGACGGGGCCGCCCGCCATGGAGATGGCCGCGTCCCGGCCCTCGTTGAGGCTGCGGGCCTGCGGGTAGTCGCTGATCGGCACGATGGAGCGCAGCAGCGCGTCCGTGGCGCCGGAGAGGAACCCGTTGACCCCGCTCGCGGCGGCGCAGATGACGAGGAAGAGCAGATAGGTCATCCGTCCCAGCGCCATGAGGAGCCCGACCGATCCCCATGCCGCCGCCCCGCATACCGCGTTGATAATGATGAGCCGACGCCGGTCATGCCGGTCGATGAACGTGCCGCCGAACACGGCGGCGACCTGCTGGCAGACGAGGCAGGCCGTTCCCACCCAGCCGGCCTTGGCGGTCGAACCGGAGACGAGGTAGCCGGCGAGGCTGATGGCGAGCAGCCGCAGGGAGAGCCCCGCGGCGGAGGCGGTGTCGGCCGCGAACCATGCCGGGTAGCCTGCGTGCGACCACAATCCATGATGCCGTTGATGTCGTCTCGCAGTCATGGCGATCACGGGATCCAGCGGAAGCCCTGGCAGATGAACGCGACCTGCCGTGCCTCGTCCGCGGCGCCCTGCGGATGGGCGGGCGTGGGGTATTTCTTCTTCCATTGCTCCAGCAGGTCGGCGATCTGCCCGCCCAGCTCACGCGCCTGGCCGGGCGTGAGCACGAGCACGCAATCGTCGCTGAGTCCTGTTTTCTGCCACTCCTGTGACAGGGTGGACAGGGCGTCAAGGTAGCGCTCGTAGGCCATCTGGTAGGAGAGCGCAACGCTGTGGCGGAACTGGTTCTCCGCCTCGAACGCAGACTCGTCCTCCCCGCTCGTGTGGCCGACCACGCGCATCTCCGGCTGGCTCGCTTGCCACCAGCTCTCCCGCCGGTCGGCCGACCCGGCCTCGCCTCGTTCCACAAGCCCGGCCTGTTCGAGCTTTCGCAGATGATAGCTGACCACGCCCGCGGGCTGGCCGAGCGCCCTGCCGATCATACCGACCGTCTGCCTGCCGCGCGTCCTCAGAAACGCGACGATGCGCATACGGATGGGGTTGGACAGCGCCTGCAGCTGTGCAGGCACGGCGTCCGCCGTCCCCTCCCCCGGGATGTCCTTCTTGCTGTCCGTCACGATGCTCCCCTTCCTGTCGGCCCGCCTTGGCCGATACGATCATCCGAATATTTATACAAATTTATTGTACAAATTATTTGTTGATAGACAAGCACTGCTCCCCTCCTGTTCACAACAGAGAAACAGAAACACCGGCACACCATTGACACCAGGCCGCAGCGGCCGCTTGGATCTGGGAACGGAGAGAAAGGAAAGGGGACGGGAAAAAAGAAAACGGAAAGAAAAGAAAAGAGTAAAAGAAACAAAGAAAAGAAAAAGGGATCGACCGACGACACAGCAGATCCACACCGCATGAGGCCCGGACCGGCTGAAATTCCCGCCCACCACGATGAAAAAATTAGAATGAGACCATGCCGAACAAGACCATGCAGAGCATCTCCCGCATCATGGGCAAGGAGCGCACCGTCCCGACGCCGTCCTCGCCATCATCATGACCATCCTCGTGCTCGACCTGCAGAAGCCAAAGACGCTCTCCTGGCAGGGATTCGCCGCGCTGTGGCCGCAATACACCGCCTACATGCTCACGTTCTTCTGGCTCGGTGCGATGTGGATCAATCTGCACATCGAGTGGGAGAAGGCGACGAACGTGAACGTGGGCGTCCTGTGGTGGACGATCATCATGCTCTTCTTCGCCTCGTTCACGCCCTACACCACCTCGATCGCGGCACAGAACTTCTTCAACGCCACCGCGCAGGCGGTCTATGGCATTGTCGTCATGCTGCTCTCGCTCTCGAACCTCGTGCTGAGCACCTTCCTCCACAAGGCGAACCCAGGCACCGAGGTGGGACCGGCCTCACGGCAGCACCGCACCGGGCTTGTCTTTGACCTGCTCATCAAGATCGTCGGGCTGATCCTCACGCTCACGCTCTGGCCGCCGATCATGATGGTCTCCGTCGTCATCTCGGCGATCATCACCTGCCTGCCCATCCAGACCGGCTGGAAGATCAAGGCGCACACCGCTGCGACACGCTGACCTTCAGACCCGCTGACCTACAGACCCGCTGATCCTCAGGCACGTGGATCCCCAGACATGCAGATCCCCAGGTCCTCAGCGCACGGTCTTCGCCGTCCGTCGGCGGGCACGGAACTGGTGTTGGCGACGCCACTGGTAGGGCGTGAAACCGGTGTCTTTCTTGAAAGCAATGCCGAAGGCGGTGACATTGAAGAAGCCGCACAGCCGGCTGATCTCCTCGATGTGCATCGTCGAGTCGACGAGAAGACGCTTTGCCGCGCTGATGCGCGTGCTCGCCAGATAGGCGTACGGCGTCTGCCCCACAAAGCGCTCGAAGGACCGGATGAAGCGGAACACGTTCATCCCGAACCGGGCGGCGATCGCCTCCACGGTCATCCTCTGCGTAAAGTGCGAGCAGATATAGGCCATGGCCTCCTGGATCGTGGCGGCATCCTTGTCCGTGACATGCTCACGCGCGACGGCAAAGTCGTAGAGCAGGTCGGTCACCTCCCGGTTGACCTCCGCCTCCGAGCCGACGCCGTTGCCCATATCAAGAATGATCTTCGTGATAAGCCGATAATCACCCTGCGGGTCGTCGCTGCGCAGCAGGGCGACACCGTCGGGGGCAAGACGCTCGACAAACGCGCGGACGGAGACCCCGTTGATCTCGATCCATTCGAGCCGGGCGAAACCGTTGAGCAGGAACCGGTAGGGGTGGACGCAATCGAGCATGCAGAACTGCCCTTTGGAGAGGGTGGTCAGATTGCCCTGCACGTCGATCCGGATCGAGCCGTCGATCATATAGCCGACGAGCATGCGCCCATAACTGGAAAGCGGGGAGGCGGTGTTGTTCGCCTCGACGACGAACACTCCGGACCGTTCGGCGCACAGCCCCATCCGCAATGCCTGTTTTGTGGGCGTGCGGACGGCAAACAACGGCATGGTGCCTTCTGTGATATCACTTTCCGAGATCTGCGATCCCCCCATCGCTCGTCTTCCTCCGCGCTCCTTCTGTCGGACGGCGTCATCATCACGCCATCCCCGGTTGTGCGCCGGGTGATTGTGCTCTGACTCCGATTTTACCCGCTGACAGCCGTCGCGCCAGCAATGAATGGTGATTTCGCCATTTCCGACGGTGAAGCGGATACTTCCATCCCCAGAGTCATCCCAGCGGCCGCAGGGGAACATCACGCTTTCCCATCCTGTCGATTCGATCGCAAGAAATGGTGACTCAGAAAGAGCGGCCGGTCAGCAGCCGGTCAGCGGCCGGTCAGCGGCCGCCGAGGAAGGCGAACGAGCCGGCGAACACCGAGGAAAGAACGGCGAGCGTGGGGATCAGCAGACTGACGGCCACAAACCAGCCATCACGCCGGTTCCAGCAGGACGTCCGCGCATGGGTGCGCGGCGCGGTTCCGCCGAAACCCCGTGCCTGCATGGCCGTGGCGAGCTGGGTGGAGCGACGGATGGAGAGCACGAGCAGCGCGAACGCCTGCGGGAAGAACCGCGCCAGGCGCGACTGCTCCCCCAGCCCGCGAGAACGCCGTGCCTGGCCCAGCGCCGTCCAGTCGTCACGCAGCACAGAGACCATACGCGTGCCGGCAAGTCCCCCGTACACGAACCGGTCAGGAAGGCGCAGCACCTGGGAGAGCGCGTCGGCCAGGTCCGTGGTGTCCACGCCGAGCATGAGCAGCACGGCCGGCACCGCCGAGGCGAGCACGCGCAGGAGCGTCGCCGTGGCGAGCAGCAGCGAGCGCTGGGTGACGTGGATCCAGCCCCAGTCGAGAAAGACCTGTCCGCCCGGCTTGCCGTAGAGCAGCACGGCGAGGAACGACCACGGCGCGGCCACCCACACGGGCCATGTGCGCCGCACGATGGTCCGCGGCGTGAAACCGAGACAGAAAAGCGCGAGGGCGATGAGGACGAAGAACACGGAGGCGGAGACCACGTCGAGCGTCAGGACGATCGGCACGGACACGCCCACCGCCGCCAGCAGCCGCGCGGCCGGGTTGAACGTGGCGACAAAACGGGAAGGGCTGGCGGCCCGCTGCGGCTCATGCCGGTCGGCCGCCGGGACGGCGAGGACCTGTTCCTGCCCGGGAGCGCAACCAGAGCATTCGCGGTCTTTCGGATCGATCTGATCCGGACGATGATCCGAGTGAAGATCCGGATGATCAGTCTGATCCGGGTGACGATCCGGGTGATGCGGTTCGGAGGCCGCCTCCCCCGCCATGCGGAAACGGACCACGCGGCCGGCGACGGCCTCCACCAGCTCCATGTCATGCGTGACCATCACCACGGCGATGCCCCGGTCGGCGGCAAGGCGGATGAGCCGTGCCATCCTCCCCCACGTGAGCCGGTCCTGGCCGAAGGTGGGCTCGTCCAGCACGAGCACGCGGGCCGCGGCGGCGAGCGAGGAGGCGACGGTGAGCCGGCGCTTCTGCCCGCCCGAGAGCGTATAGGGGTTGCGGTCGGCGCACTCGAGGAGCCCGACCGTCTCCAGCGTCTGTTCCGCGATTTTTCGGGCCTCGTCGGGCGATTTTCCTGCGGCGAGCGGGCCGGTCATCGCCTCGGCGAGCACGGTGGAGCGCACGAACTGGTGCTCGGGCGCCTGGAACACATACGAGACGCGGGTGGCGAGCGCCCTGGAGGGCCAGTCGTGCGGGTCGGCGGATTCCAGCCCTGCCCGCAGGTCCTTTCCCGCCACGACGCTGCCGGCCACAGAGGGCAGGAGCCCGGAGAGGGTGAGCGCGAACGTCGTCTTGCCCACTCCGTTCGGTCCGACGAGAGCCGTCACCTCACCGGGGCGGAATGAGAGATCGATATCCGAGGCGATCGGCCTGCCGTCCCGGCCGATGGAGAGGTCCTCTGTGCGGATCAGGGGCGTTTCCGACGTATCGGACGATTTGTGTGATAACGATGTGTGGGATTCGGGCTGTTCCGGCGGCGCGGACGATTGCGGGGATGCTGTCCCCTCGACAGATGTGCGGCCCTGCGGCTCGTGGTGGCGGAATCCGGCGATTTCGGCCTTCTGGCGACGCCCCGCCTCATACTTCTCCGGCACCCAGATACCAAGGGCGTCAAAATCGAGATCCGAGGAGAACACCTCGTCCGGCGTGCCGTCCGCCACGACCACCGCGTCGGTGGAATCGTCGCCCGGACCAGAGGAATCGAGGCTGCCCGCGCTTTGTGTGCCCAACACGATGACCCGATCGATGAGGTCGAGCCAGTCTGCCGCGCGATGCTCGACCAGCACGAGCGTGGAGGGATGGTCAGCGAGGACCGCACGCACGGCCTGCGAGACGGAGCGGGCGCCGGGCGGGTCGAGGTTGGCGGTGGGCTCGTCGAGCAGGAGGGCGCCCGGGCGCATGCAGAGGGCCCCCGCGAGGGCGAGGCGCTGCATCTGCCCGCCCGACAGGTGCGCGGTCTGGCGGTTCAGCTCCAGATCGCCAAGACCCACAAGTCCCATGGCCTGGCGCACGCGCGGCCAGATCTGTCCCCGCGGCACGCCGAGGTTCTCCAGACCGAAGGCGACGTTGTCGCCCACGCGCTGCAGCACGGCCTGGGAGAACGGGTCCTGCAGCACGAGCGCGGTCTTGCCGCGGGCAGCCGGGCTCGAGGCGAGCACCCCGTCCACAAGCAGTCGCCCCTCGCTCGTGCCGCCGTCCTCATCGGTCACGGTGGATGGTTCGCCGGAGGCGGGATCGACGGCCATGGAGGACCCCACGAGCCCGGCCATCGCCCCGAGGAGGGTCGATTTGCCGATCCCCGAGGCGCCGAGCAGCAGCACATGCTGCGCGGCCGGGATGGCCAGGCTCAGGTGGCGCAGGACGAAGCGGTCCTGCGAGGCCCGCCCGTATCCCCAGTCGTCAAAGGTGATGGGGACAGGACGGGAGATCCTGTCTTCTGGCGTCACGGTCACTTGCTCTGATCGTTCCTGACGTTCTTCTTGGTGTTCTTCTTGCCATAGCGGACGATACGACCGGACTCGAAACGGTCGAGCGCGCCTGTCTTTGCGATGGCGATATACAGGCCCCACATGGCGATACCGGCTATCAGGGCGCCCGAGACCGCCGACGTGACGACGAACAGGATGCCGTACTGGCCGCCCGGCGCGATGGCAGAAAACTTGTGGAACAGCTCGTACACCCACGTGCCCAGCGAGGCGAGGGTGCCGGAGATGACGGCCGTCCACCATGTCCAGAGTTTGTAGGCGGTGACGGCGAAGACGATCTCGGCGGCCACGCCCTGCAGCACCGCGGGGATGAGGTCATCGATGCCTGACCACTGCGAGCCGAGGATCATCTCCACGAAGCAGGCGAGCAGCTCCGCGTAGAGGCCGGAGCCGGGCTTGCGCACGATGAACAGCGCGAGCGGGGCGGCGAACACCCACAGGCCGTTGATGAGGCCGGACAGCCCCGGCACGACGGCCTCGAGCGCGTCATAGAACGGCAGCACGCCCACGGCCCAGAAAATGATGCCGCTGGCCACGCCGATCACCGAGGCGACGGCGATATCGACCACGCGCCAGCGCAGACGGTGCGGGGCGGACGGCGAGTGCGCATTTTTACCGGCCGCTTTGACGGAACCCGTTGTTTTATCGGGTGAAGTGGTGCTCATGATGTGCCTTTCCGGTCGCCTTCGGGCGGCCAAGGCACGGGAAAGAACGACATCCGTGCGCCGGCATTGTCCGGTTCACGTTCAATCGGTCGGGGAATCTCCCCATCTCAGCATGACCGGCGTCCTGCCGGCCAGCTCCCGTGTCGTCTCTCAGGATAAAGAAGACCTCAGACGAGCCTCAGTGTTCCTCATGCTTCTGCGCGAGGGACTGCAGCAGCAGTGCCTCGGCGAGGATGCCGCCGCGCAGGCCCGGCAGGCTGATCGACTCGTTCGGGCTGTGCGCCGCAGAGACCGGATCCTCCGGGCCGGTGACGAGCACCTTGGCGGCCGGGAAGATCTTCTGCAGCTCCGGGATGAACGGGATGGACCCGCCCTGGCCCTGGTTGACCGGCGCGGTGCCGTACCCTTCTTCGAGCGCCTTCTCGGCGTCCGCGGTCACATCGCTCGTGGGGTCCATGGCCCAGCCGGTGCCGGCGTCGATCTTCTCCACGGACACCTGCGCGCCGAAGGGGGCGTGGGAGGTGAGGTAGCCGGCAAGGACGTCGAGCGCCCGGCCGGCGTCCTGTGCCGGCGCGGTGCGCAGCGAGAGGCGGAAGCGGGCCGTGTCGACCAGAACGTTGAACGAGCCGTCCACCGGGTGCGCGTCGAAACCGATCACCGCGAGGCTCGGCTTGACCCACAGGCGTGAGGCGAGCGAGCCGGTTCCGGCGAAACGGTAGCCCTCCACCACCGACGTGTCTTTTCTCAGCCGGTCCGGGTCGAGGTCCTCCTGCAGGCCGCCGACCACGGGCTGGGAAAGCAGGCCGGGCACGGCCACCTGGCCGTCTTTGTCGTAGAGGCTTGAGATCAGCAGCGCCGCGGTGGTGTTCGCGTCGAGGATCGGGCCGCCGTACTGGCCCGAATGCACCGGGTGGGCGAGCACCCGCACGGTGACATCGCACTCGGCCGCGCCGCGCAGTGAGGTGGTCAGGCTCGGGGTGGTCGGCTCCCAGTTGCCCGAATCGCACACGATGATGACATCGGCGTCAAAGGCGTCCTTATGGGAACGAATGAACGGGATGAACGATTCGGAGCCCATCTCCTCCTCGCCCTCGATGAACACTTTCACATTGACGGGCAGATCGTCGCCCAGGGCGGTCAGCGCTCCCACATGGATGGCGATGCCGCCGCCGTCATCGACGGAACCGCGGCCGTAGGCGCGGTCACCGATTTTCGTCAGCTTCCACGGGTCGGTCTTCCACACGGAGGCGTCGGGGACGGGCTGCACGTCGTGGTGGGCGTAGAGCAGCACGGTCGGGGCGTCGTCGGACACATGGCGCTCCCCCACCACCTCGAACGCGCCGGGGGTGCCGTCCGGATTGGTCGACTGCTCCACCCGGGCGGGAAGGCCGGTCTTGGCGAGCTCGTCGGCAACGAACCGCGCCGAGCGCCTCATATGCTCGCCGGTGATGCCTTCGGCGGAGACGGAGCGCAGGGCCACCTTGCGGGCGAGGAGGTCAAAAATCTGGCCGCGGAGGGCGTCGACCCTGCGGCCCAGCTCTGAGCGAGAAAGTGCCATAATCCCACCTTTTCCAACGATTTCACGGGTTTCGCGTCTTGTGTCAAAGGTATCCTGCTCGTATGACGTGGAACCTTTTCTCGAAGAAAAAGAAGGGCGAGGCAGAGGCCGACGACGATGCCGGATCGAAAGACCCCGGCAAAGGACGGCCGACTCCCAGCCGCAAACAGGCGCAGAAAAATGACCTGCGCCCGCTCGTCCCCACCCAGGAACAGCGCAAGGCACGCCGCAAGGAGGAGAAGCGGCGGATCCGCGAGCGCCAGGACCGCGAGTATGAGGCGATGGAGACCGGTGACCTGGCCCACATGCCCCGCGCCGAACGTCTGCCCATCCGCATCTATGTGCGCGATTATGTGGACGCCCGCTGGAACATCTCGGAGTTCTTCGTGCCGGTGGCGCTGGGCATCATGATCGTGGCGCTGATCCTCGCCGCCGTCAGCCCGATCGCGGCGAACATCCTCACACTCATCATGTACGTCTATCTCATCGCGGCGGTCGTCGACCTCATCGTCATGTGGTGGGCACCGAAAAACGGCCTGCGCAACAGGCTGATCGCCAAGTACGGCGAAGGTGCCATGAAGGCCGCCCGCTGCGCCAGCTACGCCTGCTCGCGGGCCCTGCAGCTGCGCCGCTGGCGCATGCCCAAGCCGCGCACGGACAAGCGCGGCCACTGGCCCAAGTGAGCCGTGACGGGTCCGCAGGCGCGGCCTGACCGGATCCGACGGCATGGCGGACCGGCGCCGGACCGTCCCGGATCTGATGGCGGAATCACAGAAAACAGGAACAGACGGGGATTATGGCTGACGAAAGCATGTCTGGCACACAGACGCCTGACAAGAACATGCCCGATACCGACCGGAATGACGGGCTGGACGGGCGGACCTTCGACGTCGTCATCATCGGCGCCGGCCCGGGCGGCTATGCGACCGCGCTGAGGGCCGCGGAACTGGGCAAGAGCGTCGCCCTCGTGGAGGAGGACGCGCGACCGGGCGGCACATGCCTCAACGAGGGGTGCGTGCCGAGCAAGGCGATGCTCGCCACCGCCAAACAGCTGCGCGGGGCTGAGCGCTCCGCCCGTATGGGCATCGACATGCGCGTGCGCGCCCTCGACCTCAGCCGTCTGCTCGACTTCAAGAACCACGTGGTGGCCACGGAGGTGACGGGCCTGGAGGGCCTGCTCGCCGCACGGAAGGTCACCGTGCTGCAGGCCTACGCCCAGGCACATCCGGATCTGTCGGTCACGCTCACCCCCTCGCAGAAGGACCGCGAGGGCAAACAGGGCACGCTCGGCGTCGCCCCCGGCACCCAGGCGGCGCAGGAGGAGGAGGACCCGTTCGACTCCCCGCAGATCGCCACGGTGGTTGACAAAGAGACGACGATCCACGGACATGACATCGTCCTCGCCACCGGCTCGCACCCGCGGGCGCTGCCCGGGGCGGACTTCTCCGAGCGGGCCGTGCTCGACTCGCGCGCCGCGCTGAGCCTGCGGCAGATCCCCCAGTCCGTCATCATCATCGGCTCCGGCGCGATCGGCGTGGAGTTCGCCACACTCTGGTCGGGCCTGGGCGCCCGCGTGACCGTGCTCGAGGCCGCGCCGCGCCTGCTGCCCGCCGCCACCCGCCGCATGTCGGCTCTGGAGACGCGCGAGATGCGCCGCGCCGGCATCACCGTCCAGACGGGCGTGCGCATCCTCTCCGTCAAGGAGGGGGCCAACCAGCTGGCGACCGTGCGCTATGAGGACTCCGTGCCCGCGGGGCCGAGCCTGCGCCCGCAGGGGGCCATCACCCCGGCAGACCCGAGCAACCCCAACGACAAGTCAGGTACCGCCGGCCAGAACGCCGCCGACCGGGCGGCGGGCCAGGCCGATGCCGCGCTCCTCGGGGACGATGCCGCGGCGGCCGGCGCACCTGCCACCGAGGCCATGCGAGAGGAAAATCCCGCGATGCAGGCCGGTACGACAGGGACCGCCCAGACCGGCTCCCCCGCCGCTGTTCCCGGCGTCCCGGGCCAGGACGGCACCGGCCGGCAGCAGGGACGGGGCCATGAGGCCCATGAGCTGTCCGCCCAGTTCGTGCTCATCGCCATCGGCCGTGTGCCCAACACCGGCATGCAGTGGATGAAGGACCTCGGCGTGGCCACCGACGACCGCGGGGTCGTCACCACCGACCCGTACGGGCGTACGAGCGTCGGGCACGTGTGGGCACTGGGCGACATCACGGCCGGCAAGCAGCTGGCGCACAAGGCGTTCGCGCAGGGGCTCGTCGTGGCCGAATCGATCGCCGGCGTGCCCACGGAGCCGGTCGACGACCGCACCGTGCCCGCCGTCAGCTTCGCCCTCGCCCCCGTCGCGCTCGTGGGCTGGGACAAGGCCGCGGCCCTTGCTTCCGGCAAGTTCGCCGAGGTGCAGGAGAAGTCCTTCCCTACGGCGGGCAACGCTCGTGTGGTCATCGACGGCCGCCAGGGCATCGTCACGGTCGTCTCCGGCTACGAGCTGGACGAGAACGGTGCGAAGAGCGGTGAGAGGATCGTCCTGGGCGTGCAGATGATCGGCCCGATGGTCTCCGAGCTGGCCGGAGAGGCGCAGGAGCTGGTGGGCAACAAGATCCCGCTGCACAAGGCGGCCCGTCTCGTCCACCCGCATCCCACGTTCTCCGAGACGCTCGGCGAGGCACTGCTCGCGGCGGACGGCCGTCCGCTCCACTCGCGCTGACCGCGCCCCACCCGCGCTGACCGGCCGCGGTATCGCTGCCAGAAGTTTCTGCCAGAAATTTCCGTCAGAAGCCTCTGTGAACAGACCAGATCACCGTCCCCGGTAGACTCAGGAACAGAAGAAACGTTCGACCCGGCATTCCGGGCAGGAGGAAGCATGGCCAATCAGACCGGCACAAAGAAAACGTCGCGCAGCGACAAAGGCATCAGGGCCACCTGGCGCCAGGTCATCCAGCTGTACCGCTACACGGTCAAAGAGGACAAACACCTGCCCTTGTGGCTCACGCTCGGGTTCGTGGGCACCATCGTGGTGGGCGTCGCCTTCTGCTTCATCGTCCACGCGAACGTGGCGTTCTGGATCCTGCTCATGCTGATGTTCGTGATGCTGGCCCTGCTGGTCGACACGATCATCCTCACCCGCGACGCCGACCGCATCGCCTATATCCGCATGGACGGCACGCCGGGTGCCTCCAGCGCGGTCCTCTCCTCCATCAACAAGGGCGGCTTCGACTTCCCCAAGGAGCCGGTGTGGATGGACAAGCGCACCCATGCGATGATCTGGCGCGGCACCGGCCGCACCGGCATCTATCTTGTCGGCGAGGGCGAGAAGAAGACGCTCGAGCAGGAGATGAACCGCGAGGAGCGCGTCGTGCGCCGCGCGGTGCCCGGCTCGGACATCCCCGTCTACCACATCTTCGTGGGCAACGGCGAGGGCCAGGTGCCGCTGCGCAAGCTGCGCACGAACGTGGTGCGCCACAAGGTGGTCATGACCAAAATGGAGCTCGACCAGCTCAATGGGCGCCTCTCCTCGCTGCAGGGCAAGCAGATGCGCACCCCGCGCGGCGTCGACCCGCGGCGCATGAAGGTCTCCACGCGTATGATGCGCCGTCACGCGAACTGAATCCGATGGCCGGGGTTTCCCCGTCTTTCGTTGCGGAAGCCGTGTGGTCGGGCAGCCACCCGAATCCGAGGGCCGGGGTCCTTCCCCGGCCCTTCGTGTATCCGCGCCTCTGACACCGGCCTCACACCCCGCACAGCGCCCGGCGCAGCATGCGCATCCACGCCTGCCGTCCTCCCTGCGGGCCGGGGGTCAGGTGCGTGCCGTCGTCATAGAAATACTCGGGATGCCCCGCCGAGACGGCGTTCCAGTCGAGCAGGCCGGCGTCGCGGTTCTTGGCGACCACCTGCCGGATGAGCGCGTTGTTGGCGTCCGTCCATGTCATCGGCCCGCGCACGGTGACGAAGAAGACCGGCATGCCGCCCGCCGCGTCGATGACGTTCTGGATCTGCGAGGCGTCGGTGATGGGGCCGTTCGAACCGAGGGCGACGACGAGCACGTCGCCCTTCTCCCCGTTGGCGGCATGCTGGCGGAACAGGTCGACGGCGGTGCCGAACTGGCGTCCCACCTGCGCGTCCTCGACGGCATGAGGGAACACCTCCTCGATATCGGCTTTGGCGCCCAGCACGACCGAGTCGCCGATGATCAGCACCTTCGCGTCGCTCGTGCCGTCGGCGGCATTCCACGACCAGCGCCCGGCACCGAGGTTCGTCGGCACCTTGGCCGCGTCCGGCAGGGCGCCGCCACGGGCGATACGGGAGACCGGCGCCGCGGGCACGCGTTTTTTGGTGATGTCGACGCGCGGGACCGGGGGCTGTGCGGTGGTCGGGGCCGCACCCTTTGACCCGCGTGCGCCCGCCCCGCCGTTGTTTGTGGCGGTGCCGCTATTCTGACCGGTTTTGCCGGTGCCGGTCCCGGAGGTCGTCGACGGACCGGGAGCCTTTCCTGCGCCGGCACCCGTGCCGTTCCGGGGGCCCTGGCCGTTCCCTGCTTTCTGGCGCCGCAGCGCCGCGGAGATGGCGTCCATCCTGCGCCCGCGGGCGTAACCCTCCCAGCCCTGCGCCGGAACGAGTGTGAGCACGACGACACACACCGCGCCGACGATCGCCGTCGCACGGGTCAGGTTGCGCCGCCAGGCAGCGGCCTTCTGCGACGCGCCTTTCTCGACAAGCTCGTAGAACAGCTCGGCGGCCAGCCAGGCGACCAGCACCTGCACGGCCATCTGCCAGCCGGTCGGCGGCTCCAGCCGGGAGGCGGGATCCATCACCTCGAAGATCGGAAAATGCACGAGATAGAGCGAGAAGGCGATGGTCCCCAGATGGCGGAAGGGCTTCCAGGAGAGCACCGTGGCCAGCGATCCCCCCGCCAGGCAGGAGGCGAGGACCACACAGGCGAGCAGGGCGGCGAGCAGATAGCCGCCGCGACAGAGCCAGCCCATCCAGCCGTCCACGAAGAAGCAGCCGAAGACCAGCGCGATCAGCGCGACCCAGCCGGCCGCGTCCATCCACATGCGCGTCTGCGGGCGCACCCAGTCCTCGCGCACGAGGTCGCCGGGAACGGACGTCACCGCCCCGGAGGAGTCACGCTCGGTCTTCCTGGCCACGCGCCAGCGGCCCGCGCCGCCGGTCATCTCCCAGACCATCGCGAGCGCCGCGCCGGCGAGCAGCTCGGCGAAACGCGCGTCGAGGCCGTAATAGACGCGGCCCGAATCCGCGGGGTCATAAAGGACCGCCATTTCCGCCGCGGAAGCCGCCATCAGCACCAGCGTGATGACAAGCACCGCGCGGTCGGAGGAGAACATTGTGCGCAAAAGCCAC
>JAXGWH010000038.1:0-13460 GCA_040773385.1 Aeriscardovia sp.
CTCACAGCAACGCACGCAGTTCTCACAGCAACACACCAAGGACTCCCGGCAATGCACAAAGACAAAGGGCAAAATATCTCTCGGCGCACGACAGAAAATTCTCGCTCATCAAGGCCGCGGCCAGACTTCTCGGGACGATGCCGGCCTCATCGCTCACACCGTCGCTCGTCTGCAGGCAGGCGGGATGCGTCAGATCGTTATTCTATCGATATTTCACTGATATCCCGGATCTGTTGGAAGTCCTGACAGATGATCTTGTCACTGCCGCCGATTGGGAATACAACGAGTGGCACGACCGGAGTACTGAGGAACGGGTGACGGCCAGGGCGACCATCGAATCCGTCTCTCGTCTGTTTGTATCACTCGTCGAACCGGCACGCCCTCTGTTTCAGGGCGGAAATTCCGGCATCGTCCTGGACTATTTTGATGGCTGCCAGGAACAGATCGCCCCACATTTGCTCGACGATTTTGTCGACGGTATCGAGACAGGACATCGACTTCCGGCCGACGGTCTTGAGGAAACATGGGGCGTATTCTTGATGGGTCTGCTCATCCGGCTCGTCCAGGACGGACGGATGGACGCAAATGCCGTGCGGACGCTGCTTGCCCGCGCCTTCCATATCGAGGCACTGCTCAACGCGTGGTGAGGTTCCGGCCATCGTGCGGTGAGGTTTCCGGTAGATGCGTGGTAAGTCCGGCAGATGCGCGGTGAGGCTTCCGGCAGATGCGTGGTGAGGCCGTCGGCCGGTCAGGGCATGACAGGATAGGCTGCAGAAAAAAGAGCAGGAGGAGGACGATGACGGCGAAGAAAAGGGCGTGGATCATCCTCGCGGCGGTTGTGGCCGCCGTCTGTACCGGACTCGGCGTGGCCGCTGCGGCAGGTGTCGGCCCTGAGCCGCTTGTGCGGCTGATCCATGGAGGACGATCAACATCCGGCACGGCACGGGAGAGGCAGACGGCCGGGCGGAAGAAGACGTCCGACAGCAGGAAGAAAGGCTCGAAGAAGGGCACGTCCAAGACGGCCTCTACGTCCGGTTCGACAACGACAGGCGGGAAAGGGTCAGGGAAGGGATCGAAGGATGGATCCGAGACGGTGATGCGCACACCGATCGACTGGCAGCAGCCTTCGCAGACCACAGCGTATCCGAATCTGGCCATGGTCTCTGATCTGTGGATCATGGTCAGCATCGACGGCAATCGGACGTATGTGATGAGCGGCGACTCGGTGATTTACACCATGTATTCGTCGGCCGGCGTCTACGAGAAGAATTCAGCCGGGCAACTCGTCAGCGACACCCCGACCGGGGTGTTTCACGTGGAACAGGAGCGCGGGGCGCATTTCTACAGCCGGATGTCGGCGGAGGGGGCCAACTGGTGGGTCTCCTGGAAGGATCACGGCATCTATCTGTTCCACTCCGTGCCCGTGGACGAACAAGGCAATTACAAGCTCGACGAGGGGGCAAAGCTGGGAAAACAGCCTGCCTCGCACGGCTGCGTGCGTCTGTCCGTGCCCGACGCGAAGTGGCTGTACGACCAGCTGCCGGTCGGCACGAAAATCGTCATCGACAAACGATGATCGGTGCGACGATGAACGGCGCAGGCGAGTGATGTACAACTTCACGCCCAGACGCTGTGTTTATTCGCACAAGATCATGTATCGCAACAAAGCGGTGGCGCAGCAGGCCGCGGACGACGGTTATCTCGAGCGCGGCACGCGGCTGTGGGTGTACCGCTGCGAGTACTGCGGCACTTGGCATCTGACGCACCGCCCGCCGTTCGAGCCGACCGAGGGTCCGGTGTGGAACGGCAGAAAGCCGCGCTCGCGGCATCGGGGTTACAAGCCGCGCAGACGGTAGGGCGGTCGAGCGGCAGGGCGGCAGGCGATTTCTCAGCGACGGCGTTGGCGGTGACGGATGAATGCCGTCACGGCAGAGACGGCGGTCTGTGAGACCAGAGCACCGAACGCAGCGGAGACTGCGGCGAAAAGCATTGACTGCACAAGGCCGTCATGTGTGCCCGCGCCTGGGGTGTGGTCACTGCCGGTCATTTTCTTCCATGCGGCGGCAAGGCCACGGCTGCCGATGAGCGTGGCGACAGCCGGGATGGCGGAACGCAGAGCCTTATCGGAGAGCGTGTCCGGATCGGACCGCAGCCGAGAGCGCCCGGCGTCGACAGCCGAGTTGGCCTTTTCGATGGTTCCGACCGCCTTGCGGGTGGTGTCATCAAGGTCCGAGCCTGTGGGGTGCACGATGAAGTGCGGATTGTGGGCCTTCCGGTCGGACTGCCGGGGGATTCGTTCAGATTGGGAGGCCTTGTGCCCATCGGAGGGAGCGGATGACATCGACGCGGTATTGGATGCGGCGCGCTGTGACGAGGAAGAAATCATATCTTTATTATGCCGCCTGGGGGCCGTCCGTGCGCGATGCCTGACGGTTTGTCGTCATGCCCGTCGTGGGTGCGACGTGAGATGATAGGGGACAACAGACGGTGCGGCGCGGACGAGCGGAGGCGATATGGGCTGGCGGACATCGATCAGAAAGGCGATGACGGCCGCCCTCATCCTGCTCGCCGTGACCGGCCTGACCGGCTGTGCCGCCCATGAGGAACGCGCCGAGACGACCAAGCCACTCATCACGATCCTCGTCCACGCGACCCCGGACGCCGGGGAAACATCACAGAATACGTCAGGCTCAGACAGTGTCCCGTCCGGGACAGACACAGGATCCACGGCCGATCTCACCCAGACGCGCACCGCGTGGAAGGCGCTCGCCTCCGCCTACACAAAGCAGAAGGGCGTGCGGGTCAAGGTGCGCGTCACCTCCGCTTCGGGGTATACCTCCGCCTTGCGTTCGGCGATGGCCGCCCCGACCCCGCCCACGCTCTTTATGGTCAACGGGCCTGCCGGCGCCCAGCGGTGGCGTGACTATCTGGCAGATCTGGGCCGGTCCGCCGTCTACACCCATCTGGAGAACCGCCAGCTCGCCCTGCGCAACGGCGACGCGGTGGTCGCGGTGCCTGCCGGCAATGAGAGCTACGGGATCCTCTACCGGGCAGATGTGCTGAAGAAATATTTCGCGCTTGTCAAAAAGGACGCGTCAGGAAAATCAGACAAAACAGGATCAGTGGATACAACATCGGGCCAGACGACTGGGACTGCCATCACCGCGCTCTCGCAGGTCACGTCTCCGGCGACGCTTGCCCGGCTCATGGAGGGCGTCCAGGCGCACAAAACGGAGCTTGGTCTCGACAGGGCGCTCGCCTCTGGTGCCCTCTCCTCCTCAGGGACTACCGGCACGAACGGGGGCTGGGGGGGCGATCAGCTTGCTGATCTCGCCCTCGGCTGCACGCTCGGGACGACGAATTCGAGCTCCATCGTGCGCAGTCTTGACGACATCGACCCGCATGAGCAGGTCTCCTCGTCACAATCCGGTTCCACCTCGCAAAATCAGGGATCCTCGCAAAATCAGGGATCCTCACACAGCAGCGGCCGGACAGGCTCCCAGGACGGACAGACGGAAAACCAGAACGGCACCGGCCGGACAGACGACAAGAACGGCACACAAAACACGCAGAAAAAGGTCGGCACACAGCAGGTGAAGGCGATCCGCTGTGTCAACGGGCTGCGCACTTTGCTCGACGCCTCCACCGCTGCCGGCGCGGACACGGGGGAATCCTACACGCAGGCCTTGGACGACTTCGTTTCGGGCAAGGCCATATTCCTGCCGGCCGGCACGGGCGTGTGGACCGCGTTGTCAAAGGCGGGGCTGAAATCTTCAAAGATTGGGTTCCTGCCGGCGAGGTTCTCACAGTTATCGCTCACGAAGGCGGATATCGCCGGTCTGACGGGGCAGGAAGACCAGACCGGACAGGATCAGGCATCGTTGCCCCGGGCGGCCACTACGGCGGCGACCACGCAGTCCGGCTTCATCAGCGGGTCGGAACAGTACTGGGCAGTCAACTCACAGGCCTCGCACATCGACCAGACCGCGACGATCGCCTTCCTTGATTGGGTCGCCACATCACGGGAAGGGCAGAAATTAGCCCAAAAGCTGGGGTTGTGGCTGCCCTACCGGCAGAAGACCGGGAAGACGAGTACCGCAGGCACGGATTCGACCACGGGCAAAGGCGCGAAGAAAACCTCGAGACAAAAGACGGGAGAAACCGCGACCGCCGCCAATCCATTGCGCACCGCCGTCCTCGCCTACTGGCGGGCGGCGGCGAAAGACCGCGTGGGTGAGCCCGACATCATGGCGAAACACCAGCTCGCGCCGACTGAAGCCTGGCGCGCCAATGCGGCCTCAGCGCTGCGCGCCTACGCCGCATCCCCCTCGGATGCGGCGTGGAAGGCGGTGCAGGAGGCGTTCATCACCGGGTGGCGGACGCAGTATCTGACCACCGAATAGAGGCTCACTAGTCGGCGCGGACAGGTGCTGTGGACTCGCGCAGGACGAGGCGGGCGACAAGGCTCTGGAACGCCCCGGATCCGTCCGTGCCGCCGGACGTCTCCTGTGCGCCCGTGGCGTGCCCCCGCCCCTGCAGCGAAGTGTGCCCGTGCTCTGGGAGTGAGGAGGCGCGGCCACGACCGTGCGTCGGTTCCGGCCCTGTGCCCGAACCTTCTCGCTCCTCCATGAGGGCGAGCGTGAGACGGGCGGCGCGGCGGCCGAGATCAGCGGGATCCTGATGCATCGTGGTCAGCCCCGCATCGGCGGCGTAGGTGCTGTCATCGAAGCCGACCACCGAGTAATTCTGCGGGACGCGCTTGTTGTAGCGGGCGAGATGCAGCATGACCGGCATAGCCAGATCGTCCGTCTGGAACACGAGTGCGGTGGGCTGCGGGCTCAAGGCGAGCAGCTTGGCCAGCGCGGCGTTGACAGGATCTTCCTCGTACGGGCAGGCGATGGTGGAGCTGCTGACGTCGAGCCCCTTGTCGCGCGCCGCCAGGATGGCGTTGTCAAAACCGATATGGCGGTCGTCGGCCGAATAGTCGAACGGCGTGTCGTGGCTCGTGTAGAAGTAAGCGAGACGGCGATGGCCAAGGCCGATGAGATGCTCGACCGCCAGCTCCTCGCTTCGGATGTCGTCGAGGCTCACATCCGCATCAAGACCGGCCTTGAGGGAGGTGTTGATCCCCACGACCGGTACGCCGACGCCGCGCAGCTCGGTGATCTCGTCCGGCACCGCGTTGAACGAGCAGAGGATGACCGCGTCCGCATTGCGGCGCACCGGCATCGAGGTGAAGAACGAACGGCGCTGCTCCCAGGTGGCGATCGTGAAGATCGAGATGTCATAGCCCGCGGGCTGCAGCGCGCTGTTAAGGCCGGAGAGCACGGTGACATTGAACCAGTTGGTGATGGGGCTGGGCAGCAGCAGTGCGATGCGGAACGAGCGGCCTGACTTGAGGGCCGCGGCCGAGCGCGAGAGGCGGAAGTCCAGCTTTTTGGCGACGGCGAGCACCTTTGCGCGGGTCGTCGCCGACACGAGGTCGGGGCGGGTGAACGAGCGGGACACGGTGGAGACCGAGACCCCCGCCGCGCGCGCGACATCCTGGATGGTGGTCTGTGACATCGTTCTCACGCTTTCCTGTCCGCAGTTGCGTCCGTGGCCGAGCGGGCCTGGGCGGCATCTTTCCCGGCCGCCGCCCCGTTTGCGCGCCGGGCGGCGCCGACGGCGATCCAGGCGCTCGCGTCCGGGGGCAGATACAGGCCGTCTTCGCGATGATCAAGCTCTTCCGAGACGAGGATCACATCACCCTCCGGCAGCCTCGCGGGGGAGGGACCAAAGTTGGTGACGCAGTCGAGCAGGACAGGGCGGCCCCCGTCGCGCATCGAGGTGGTGCGCTGGTAGGCGATGAGGCTGCCGTGGGCGTCGTCACCGGCACCTTCCAGATCGGCCTCTCCAAGCCAGGCGAAATCGCTCTCTTTGTGCAGGCTCGTCAGCAGCATCGCACGTTTGCGCAGGGCATCACGATAGAGGCTGAGCATCGAGCCGGGGTCGTGCTCCTCCTGGTCGACGGCGAAGTTCTTGAAATCGAGCAGCTGCGGCAGATGCGGGTCGGCCGAGGGGGTGCCGTCCGCCTTTCTGGCAGGGGAGAAGCCGAAGCTCGCACCTTGGCCGAACGTGCCGGTCGGGTCCCACGACGCCTTCTTGGGCAGATCGGCGGGGGCGGTGGACCATGGCAGCGGCACACGGCAGCCATCGCGGCCTTTCTCGGCCTCGTTGTGGTCGGAGGTGCGGGCGGTCGGGTCCTCGAGGCGGTCCCACGGGATGTCGGGCACCTCGAACAGTCCCAGCTCCTCGCCCTGATAGACGTACACCGAGCCGGGCAGGCCCATCTCCATGAGCAGGGCGGCGCGGGCGCGCCGGGTGCCCAGCGCGCGGTCCAGATGATAGGTGCGGCCGTCGCGCAGCAGCCAGTCGATGACGATCTGGTGGTGGCGGTCGGGCGGGTTGACCTGCGGCAGACCGTAGCGGGTGGGCGAGCGCGGCACGTCGTGGTTGTTCATCACCCATGTGGTGGTGGAGTGCGAGCGTGCGGCGGCGTCGAGGCCCTCCTGGATGGCGGCGCGGAAGCGGTCGCGGCGGAAGTCGGCCTTGGTGAACTCGAAGTTGAACACCTGGCCCAGCTCGTCGGTGGAGGCGTAGCGCCATTGGTGCTGTGGTACGATCCACGCCTCGGCCACGGCGAAGCGGTGCGGGGTGTATTTGTCGAACACCTCGCGGCGCCATTCCTGGTAGATCTCGTGCACCTCGTCACGGTCCCAGAGGGGGTTGGTGCCGTCCGGGTTGAGCGCCTTCTGCATCTGGTCGGCAGGCCACTGGTCGAGGGGCCGGGAGTCGATGTTCTTGGCCAGGCCGTGGGCCACGTCGATGCGGAAGCCGTCCGCGCCGTGGTCGCACCAGAAGCGCAGCGTCTTCAGGAACTCCTCGTGCACGCCGCGGTTCTTCCAGTTGAGGTCGGCCTGCTGGACGGCGAACGTGTGCAGGTACCATTGGCCGTCGCCCACGGCCTGCCAGGCGGGGCCGCCGAACACGGAGCGCCAGTCGTTGGGCGGCAGCTCGCCGTGCTCGCCCCGGCCGTCTCGGAAGATGTAGCGGTCACGCTCGGGGCTGTCCTTGCCGGCCGCGAGTGCTTCTTTGAACCAGCGGTGGCGGGTGGAGGTGTGGTTGGGCACGATGTCGACCATGATCTTGAGGCCGGCCTCGTGGGCCTTGTGGGCCAGCGTGTCGAAATCGGCCATCGTCCCCAGGCGCGGGTCCACGTTGCGGTAGTCGTCCACGTCATAGCCGCCGTCGAACAGGCCGGAGGGGTAGAACGGGCTGAGCCAGAGGGCGTCGACGCCCAGATCCTTGAGGTAGCCGATCTTGGAGGCGATGCCGGCGAGATCGCCGAGGCCGTCGCCGTCGGAATCCTTGAAGCTGCGCGGGTAGACCTGATAGACCACCGCTTGCTTCCACCAGTCATCGTGCAGATTGTTCTCTGTCATGTCCCATCCTCCCGTGATCGACGGCCCTGTCTGTCGGTGCGGCCGCTGTCTCCTGCCTGTTTTGCAACGCTTTGACACGTAGTGGTTCTTACTGGCACAGCGATGTGCGGGCAACGAACGCTTTCTCTATGAAAACGTTAGCAAAGATTTTCACTCAGAGGGAGGGGTCCTGGAAAAGAACGAGACAGGGGGAAACGGGGCAGTCGCGCAAAAAAATGTGCGGAGAATTCGGGAATAAATCGGGAATAAATATCGATTTCAAAAGTTGAGTGATATAGACTCAAGTTGTTGACTAACAAAGGAGACGTTATGGGACGTGCAGTAGGAATCGATCTGGGAACCACGAATTCCTGCATCGCGACACTCGAGGGCGGACAGCCGACCGTCATCGTCAACGCCGAGGGACAGCGCACCACCCCGTCGGTGGTCGCCTTCGGCAAGAACGGCGAGATCCTCGTCGGTGACGTGGCCAAGCGCCAGGCGGTCACCAACGTCGACCGCACCATCAGCTCCGTCAAGCGCCACATGGGCACCGACTGGACCAAGGAGATCGACGGCAAGAAGTGGACGCCGCAGGAGATCTCCGCACAGATCCTCATGAAGCTCAAGAGGGACGCCGAGGCCTACCTCGGCGACAAGGTCACCGACGCGGTCATCACCTGCCCGGCCTACTTCGACGACGCCCAGCGCCAGGCGACGCGCGACGCCGGCAAGATCGCCGGTCTCAACGTGCTGCGCATCATCAACGAGCCGACCGCCGCGGCGCTCGCCTATGGTCTGCAGAAGGGCAAGGAGGACGAGCGCATCCTCGTCTTCGACCTCGGCGGCGGCACCTTCGATGTGTCCCTGCTGGAGATCGGCAAGGATGACGACGGCTTCTCCACCATCCAGGTGCAGGCCACCAACGGCGACACCCACCTGGGCGGCGACGACTGGGACCAGCGCATCATCGACTGGATGGTCGGCGAGGTCAAGGACAAGGACGGCGTCGACCTGTCGGGCAACAAGATCGCCCTGCAGCGCATGAAGGCCGCGGCCGAGCAGGCCAAGAAGGAGCTCTCCGCCTCCACCGAGTCGCAGATCACCCTCGAGTACCTGTCGATGAAGCCGGACGGCACCCCGGTGCACTTCGATGAGACGCTCACCCGCGCGCATTTCCAGGAAATGACGCAGGATCTGCTGGACCGCTGCCGCAAGCCGTTCAACCAGGTGCTCTCCGACGCCGGCATCTCCGTGAGCCAGATCGACCACGTGGTGCTCGTCGGCGGCTCCACCCGCATGCCGGCCGTGCAGGATCTGGTCAAGGACCTGACCGGCGGCAAAGAGGCGAACAAGTCCGTCAACCCGGATGAGGTCGTCGCCGTCGGCGCGGCCATCCAGTCCGGCGTCATCAAGGGCGACCGCAAGGACGTCCTGCTCATCGACGTCACGCCGCTCTCCCTCGGCATTGAGACCAAGGGCGGCATCATGACCAAGCTCATCGACCGCAACACCGCGATCCCGACGAAGCACTCCGAGGTGTTCTCCACCGCGGAGGACAACCAGCCGAGCGTGCTCATCCAGGTGTACCAGGGCGAGCGTGAGTTCGCCCGCGACAACAAGCCGCTGGGCACCTTCGAGCTGACCGGCATCGCGCCGGCACCGCGCGGCGTCCCGAAGATCGAGGTCACCTTCGACATCGACGCGAACGGCATCGTCCACGTCTCGGCGAAGGACCAGGGCACCGGCAAGGAGCAGTCGATGACCGTCACCGGCGGCACCTCGCTGCCCAAGGACGAGATCGACCGCATGATCAAGGACGCCAAGGAGCACGAGGCCGACGACAAGAAGGCCAAGGAGGACGCGGAGACCCGCAACCAGGCCGAGGCGTTCGCCTACTCCACGGAGAAGCTCGTCAAGGACAATGAGAAGAAGCTCTCCAAGGACGTGGTCGACGAGGTCAACGGCAAGATCAGCGCGCTCAAGGACGCCCTCAAAGGCCAGGACATCGACAAGATCAAGAATGCGCAGCAGGAGCTGATGACCAGCGCGCAGAAGATCGGCCAGGCGCTCTACCAGAACGGCGGCGCGCAGGCCGGTGCCGCGGGCGCGGCCGGCGCCGCCCCGAACGCGCAGGCCGGCGCGGGCTCTGCGAACGCCTCGTCCGACAGCTCGGACGATGACGTGGTCGATGCCCAGGTCGTCGACGACGATAAGGACAAGAAGGACGGAAAGAAGGGCGAGTGATGTCTGATTTCGACAAGGACGACTACCTCTCGGACGCCGACGACCTCAACCGTCTCTCCCACCAGGACGGGCCGCAGGGCCCCGACGCCGGTGAGGGGACAGGCGACGGCACGGTGCCCGTGGCGGGCGCCCGGGCCGATTCGGACGCCACGAACACTTCCTCCGCCACGGACGGTGCCGCGCAGGCGGGGGCCGCGCAGGCCGCTGCTGAGGGGCAGGATAAGCCGGCCGGCGCGGCTTCTGCCGACGCAAATGAGGCGGACGGCACGGCCGGCGCCACCCGGAAAGGCACGGATAAGGCTGATGCCGCGGCTGCGTCCAGTGACGCGAAGACCGCGGACGGCTCGCTCACTGAACTGGGCAAGGCGAAGAAGGAGGCCGCCGACTATCTGGAGGCCCTGCAGCGCGAACGCGCCGACTTCATCAACTACCGTCACCGCACGGCCCGCGAGAAGGACGACTACCGCCGTCGCGGCCAGGAGGACGTGCTCAAGGCCCTCCTGCCCGCGCTCGACAACCTCGACCGTCTGCGCGAGCACGGCAAGATGACCAAGGAGGTGGAGGCCGTCGCCAAGCAGCTCGACCACGGCTTCGACACCTTCCACATCACCAAGTTCGGCACCAAGGGCGAGGCGTTCGACCCCGCCCGGCACGAGGCGATCCTGCACCGCACCTCGCCGGACGTCGACAGCGTCCGGGTGGACGCGGTGGTCGAGTCCGGCTACGAGCTGGGCGGCAAGATCCTGCGCGCCGCCAAGGTGGTCGTCGTCTCCCCGCAGGAGAAGACGGACACCGCCGATACCGGCCCGAAGAAGCCGGCGGACGGTGCCGCGGGCACCGCGGACGGCTCCGGCGCAAAACACTGAGGGCCGGGCAAAAAGGAAAGCCTTGCGTGCTCCGGTCCGCGGCGACGCGACAGGGCAGGCCGGGCTCATATTCCGGCAGACAGGACGGCGGGCGGTCGGAGGGCCGTCCGCCGTTTTGCCGCCATGGCTTTCCTGGTCGTGACGGACATGCCTGTGGCAACAGGCCGCGGGCGGGGACACCAAGGGCCGTCGGACGCGGCCTGCCGGCAGCGGACCGATCACCAATAAGGCAGCAGTAATAAACGAAGACAAGACGAGAGAAAGGAGACGCGATGGCAGAGAGCGACTGGCTGAAGAAGGATTATTACAAGATCCTCGGCGTTTCCGATTCCGCGAGCGAGGACGAGATCAACAAGGCATTCCGCAAGATGGCGCGCAAATACCATCCCGACCTCAACCATTCACAGGGTGCCGCGGAAAAATTCAAGGACGTGAACGAGGCCTACGACGTGCTGCACAACAAGCAGCAGCGCCAGCGTTATGACGCGATCCGCCGTTTCGGCGCGGGCGGGGCGCGCTTCACCTCCGGCGGGGCGAACGGCGGGTTCAGCTCCGACGACTTCTCAAGCCTGTTCGGCGACGTATTCTCCAACATGGGCGCCGGCAACGGGCATGTGCGTTTCTCCACCTCCGGCACAGGTCCGGGCTTCGCGCAGATGTTCTCCAACCTCGGCGGCATGGGCGGCGGCACCTCCTCGGGCATGCCGTTCGGCCAGGGCTACCAGTACCAGACATACGAGGGCGCGCCGGGTGCCGGAACGGGTTCAGCGCCGCGTGCCGCGCGGCCCGTGGCCGGCCGCGACCTGCACTCCACCGTCTCGCTGACATTCCGGCAGGCGGTCGAGGGCGCCACCGTGCGCCTGAGGGTCGGCGGGAGAAGCTTCAAGACCCGCATCCCGGCCGGCATACGTGACGGCCAGCAGCTGAGGCTGCCCGGCCGCGGCGGACGCGGCAGCGACGGCGGGCGTGACGGCGACCTCTACCTGCGCGTCGAGGTGGGAACTGACCCGGTGTTCACCCTGCGCGGCACGGACCTTGAACGGGCCCTGCCGCTGACCGTGGGCGAGGCCGGTACCGGCGCCGTCGTCACCACACGCGATTTCGACGGCGACGAGGTCAAAGTGCGCGTGCCCGTGGGCACCTCCGGCGGCACGCGCCTGCGCGTGCGCGGCAAAGGCGTGAGGACCGCCGACGGCACCGGCGACCTGCTGCTGCGCGTCGAGATCCGTCTGCCCAAGCGCATGGGGCTCAAAGCGAAGCACGACCTCTCCGAGTTCGACAAGGACACCGCCACATTCGCGGCGCGTGTGAAGGCCGAGCGCGAAGGCGCGGAAAAGTAAGGTCCGGGGCTGACAGGACAGAAGGAGACAGACAATGGTGACGGCGAAGGCACGGCTGAGGCAGGCCTATGCGCGGTGCGCGATGGCCATCCTCGAACAGCGTGCCGATCTCATGCGCGCCGAGGACGCCGGTTTCTCCATCTGGCTGCCCGTCTTCCCCGTCGGACAGGCCGCGCGGCTTGCGGGGGTCCACCCGCAGACGCTGCGCGAATACGACCGCGTCGGCCTCATCGTCCCCGGCCGCACGCCGGGCGGGGCCCGTCGCTACTCGCTGCGCGACGTCGCCCGGCTCGCCCAGGCGCAGCGCCTCGCCGACCAGGCCATCAGCCTTGCCGGCATCGAGCGGATCCTCACGCTCATGGAGGAGAACCGCGAGCTGCGCCGGCAGGTGCGCCGTCTGCGTATGCCGCGCGGCTCCTCCGTGTTCGCCGCCGGGCCGGACGGGCGTGTGCGCGAATACGAGGTCGACGGGCAGGGCCGGCGCCGCTGGCGCGACCGTCTCTACACGGAGATGCTCGCCCTCGAGGCGCGTCACGCCGACCAGGCGCTGCGCGTGCTCGAATCCGGTGGGAGGCGGCTCGTCCGCCGGCAGGTGCCCGCAGGGCGCTCGCTGCTCGAAATCGAGGCGCGGCACGTCATCGCCGGGCAGATCATCGCCCAGGACGCCCGCGCTTCCCGCGCTGGCCGGAAGGGCCCGGGCATCCAGGACGGCCGGGATAGCCGCCGCGCGAATCCGTCCGACGGCCCGTCCACACTGTCAGGGAAAGACTGAGAGATCAGCCTGACGGCTTCGGTCATCTGCTCTGCCGAACCGTCTGCTCTGCCGAATGCCCGCTCTGCCGAGAGAAGACGAGGTGCCTCATGGGACAGTGGTCCATCCTCATCGTCCTGCTCGCCGCGCTCATCGTGCCGATCCTCATGGCACGGTTCAACATCTGCAGCGTGCCCACCGCCGTTGCCGAGATCCTTATCGGCATCATCCTGGGCAAATCCCTCCTCAACCTCGTCAGCGACGGCACGCAGCTCAAACTGCTCTCCGACATCGGCGTCGTGCTGCTCCTGTTCCTGTCCGGCATGGAGATCGACGTGTCCGCCCTGCTGCCGCGACACGGCAGAAAGAGTGTGGATCCTGCAGCCGGTGCCGTGATGCGCAGTCTTCAGAAGGCGGTCGGCCTCATCAGCCCGGATCTGGACCTGACGGGTGCCTCCGGATATCCGGGACCGGGCCTGGGCGGCACGTCCGGCACCGATGACGCCGGGAATGCGGGCACAGCGCCCGCGCACCTGCAGAGCGAGCGTGACCGTCTGCGCCAGGACCGCCAGTCCCGCCGCGAAGAGATCAGAGACCGACGACGGCAGATCCGTCAGGCCGCCCGCGACGGCCACCAGGAGCGGGCCCGTCGTCTCAAAGCCGACCTCAAGGACTTCCGCACCGCCACGCGCCGGCAGCCCACTCTGCTCGCCGTCTCCCTCCTCGCCTTCGGCTCCGTGGCCATCATCTCCACGCTCATCGCCGTGGTTCTTCATGCCACCGGCCTGTTCTC
>JAXGWH010000039.1:0-13269 GCA_040773385.1 Aeriscardovia sp.
GACAAGGCCGCCGCCACCGGTGTGGAGCGCTTCGTGGTGGATGACGGCTGGTTCTCCACCCGCCGCGACGACCGCTCCGGCCTGGGTGACTGGCAGGTCTCCCAGCAGGTCTGGCCGGACGGCCCGCGCTCGCTCAAGGCGCTCGCCGACCACGTGCACGCGGACGGCCTGGAGTTCGGCCTGTGGTTCGAGCCGGAGATGGTCAACCCCGATTCGGACACCGCCCGGAGGCATCCCGACTGGATCCTCGCCGCCAACACCGAGGGCCGTCTGCCCATGCAGGGCCGCAACCAGCAGGTGCTCGACCTCACCAATCCGCAGGCGTGGGACTACATCCACACCGCGATGGACAGGCTCGTCACGGATCTGCGGATCGACTACATCAAGTGGGACCACAACAAGATCGTCACCGAGCCGGTCTCGCGCCGCTCCGGGCTGCCCGCCGTGCACGGGCAGGTGGCCGCCGTCTACCGGCTCATCGCCCGGCTCAAGGCGAACCACCCCGGCCTCGAGATCGAGAGCTGCAGCTCGGGCGGCGGGCGCATCGACCTGGGCATCCTGCGCGTCGCCGACCGCGTGTGGGTCTCCGACTGCGTGGACCCGGTGGAGCGCGAGATCAACCAGCGCTACGACTCCGTGGTCGTGCCCCCGGAGATGCTCGGCGAGCATGTGGGCAAGTCGCCCGCCGACTCGACCGGGCGTGCCACCGACCTGTCGATGCGCACGGCGATGGCCTTCTTCGGCCATCTCGGCATCGAATGGGACCTGCTGCGCGTGCCGCAGGACCAGATCGACGCCCTCGGCGTGTGGGTCGACGCCTACAAGCGCTGCCGCACCCTCTTCGAGCACGGCACCACCGTCCATGCGGACGTGGCCGACAACATGGACCCCTCCGGCTATGTGGACGGCATCGTCTCACAGGACCGCTCGCAGGGCGTGTTCCGCTACACGCAGCTGACGATGAGCCGCTCGTACCCGGCCGCGCCCGTGCGCCTGCCAGGCCTCGACCCGCGCGCGCTCTACCGCGTCGAACCGCTGGAAGCCAGCCGCGACCTGACGGGTATCTGCACCGGCCAGTCGCCGCTTCTGTGGTGGGAGCGCGGCGCCGTCCTCGACGGCGAGGCGCTGCGGCGCTACGGCATCCGGCCCCCGCAGATGAACCCCGCCCACGCGGTGGTCCTCGTCGCGCGGAAGGTGGCGGACTGAGCGATTCTGGACCGGGCGATCCCGCACTGAGCGATCCCGGACCGGGCGATCCCGCACCGGGTGCCGGTCATCCGGGCACCGGCCGGCTCAGTCGGCGTCCTGCGCCTCGTCTCCGAGCACGAACTGGCGGATCACCTCCGTCGCCGCGCCGAGCACCCAGTGCTTGTCGGGCATGTCCTGCTCGTCCAGGAACGTGAACGGCACCTCGGGCGCCTGTGAGGGCCGGAAGTCCTCGATGCCCGTGCTGATCGTCTCGCGCTCGCCCTGCAGCACCCAGTTGGACTCGCCGCCGATGAACACGCGGCGGGCCATGGCGAGGTTGGCGATCGTGCCGATCAGCACGCCGAGGCGGTGCCCTTCGAGGGAGCGCAGGTTCTGCGCCTGCGCCTTGTGCGGGTCGGACGTGTCACGGGCATACTGCTCGAACGTGCGCTCCGAGCCGGTCATCCGGCTGTATTCGAGGGCGAGCGACTCGTCCGTCAGACACTGCGAGCAGCCGCGGTGGCCCTTATGCAGGAAGCAGCGCGGGCCGTCCGGGTCCACGAGCACGTGTCCGGCCAGACCGTAGGAACTGCCCGGCGCCTCCACCACGCGCCCGCCAGAGACGAGGCCGTAGCCCACGCCGGCGCCGATCGTCACCACGGCGAAGTCTTCCAGGCCGCGTCCCTCGCCGAACCACTGCATATAGCGCATGTACGAGGAGATGTTGTTGAACAGCCGGGCGGGGATGCCGCAGCCCGCGCTGACGAGCCCGGCGAGGTCGACGGGGAAGTCCCAGTGCAGGAACGGCGCGTAGCCGCAGGTGCCGTCCTCCTCGATGTGCCCGCCCAGGCCGATGCCGATGAGGCAGGGTGCGGGCAGCCTGCGCTTTTTTGCGTCGTCGAGGCACGGGCTCACCACATCGCAGATCGCCTTTGCCACGGTGTCCGGGTCGGTGGCCGCCAGATCGCGGGTATGGATGCGCGCCCCGCCCAGCGAGCAGCCCGCGTCCACGCAGGCGGCGCGCACCGACTCGGCGCGCACGTTGACGCCGATGAACGTGGCGGCGCAGGCGCAGGCTGTGAGATTCTGCTGCGGCCGGCCCCGGCCCATGCGCAGCGCGGTCTGTGCCGCCTTGGCCAGCGCCGGCGGAACATGGTCGGTGCGCGCGTCGTCGCGTGTCTGCCGCAGCACGCCGCGTGCGATGAGATCCTTGACGATGCGCGAGAGGGTGCCCTGGCTCAGATGGTGGTAGCCGGCGAGGGTGGTGCGCGAGACGGGCCCGTAGCGCAGCACGTCGGCGGCGATGAGGTGCGCCCATGAGGAGCCGGTGAACCAGACCGCCCCGGACGTCCGCCGTCCTGCCGTGGCCGGGGCGCCCGTCCGGCCTGTGCCGTCTGTCGCGGTCCGGTCCGTCGTCGTGCCGATCTGTGCCATTTTCTTTCCTCCTGCGATGGCAGGATGGCGATGAAGGAACCATCAGAATCCCATCATTGCAATCATCCCGTCTTATATCACACAAATACTATTTCTTTCCCTATAAAAGTAAATCCTGTCTTTTTATTTTCGATTTCGCCAAAACAAGACAAACTACCGTTGAAATTACAGAGCGGGCAAAATAGAAGTATCACCGGGGCGCAAGGGGCGTCCACACTGCCGTCGATCCCCCCGATGCTCCCGGAGAGATGTGAGAGAAGACCTGATTTGTGAGAAAGGGATAGCAATGAAGGTGACAAAGAAGGCGATCGCACGCGGCGCGAAGACCGTCGTGGCCGCGCTCGCCGCAGTGGCACTGTCGGTGCCGCTCGCCGCCTGCGGCAACACCACGTCCGCGGCCGGCACATCCTGCTCGGTGACGCTGGACTTCTTCCAGTTCAAACCGGAGGCGACCGAGCAGTTCGAGAGCCTCGCCACGCAGTTCGAGAAGCAGAACCCCGGCATCTGCGTCAACGTGAACAATTCCTCGTCGGGCACCACCGACCTGCGAACACGCCTGGTGAAGAACCGCGTGCCGGACGTCATCACCCTCAACGGCGACCTCAACTTCGGCCAGTTCGCCTCCACAGGCATCTTCTACGACTTCAGCAAGGAGCCGATCGTCAAGAAGCTCAACCCGCGCATGGTCCAGATCGCCCGCGACCTCAACTCCTCCACCGACCCGGCGGAGAAGAAGAAGCTCTACGGCCTGCCGTTCGCCGGCAACGCCTCGGGCTACATCTACAACAAAAAGCTGTTCCGCAAGGCCGGCCTCGACCCGGACAATCCCCCGCAGACGTGGTCGGAGTTCAAACAGGCCGTCGCCAAGCTCAAGGCAGCGGGCATCGACCCGGTGCAGGACTCGCTTGCCGACTCGTGGACCACACAGGCCCCGCTCGCCTCGTTCGGCGGCACGCTCGTGCCGGTGAGCACCTACCAGAAGATCTCCGACGGCAAGACCACGTTCCAGAAGGCGTGGAGGACCACCGCCGAGCGCGTGGTGGAGCTCATGAACATGACCACCTCCACCAAGGGCGTCACCTACGGCCAGGCCACGCAGCGCTTCGCCCAGGGCAAGGCCGCCATCCTGCCGCTCGGCACCTACGCGCTGCCGCAGATCCGCTCCGTGCAGAAAGGCCTCGACCTCGGCTTCGCCCAGCTGCCCGCCACGGACGATGCCGACAAGCAGGTGCTCGTGGCCGGCGATGACGTCATGCTCACCATCGGCGCCACCACGAGGCACCCCAAGGAGGCCATGAAGTTCGTCAACTTCCTCATGAGCGAGAAGAACCTCAACGCCTACGCCAAGGCGCAGTCGGCCATCACCCCGCTCAAGAAGACCTACTTCGGCGACCCCGCCATCAACACGGTGCGCAAGTTCTACACCTCCGGGCGCCTCGCCGATTTCGACGACCACTTCATCCCGGCCTCTATCCCGCTGGGCGGCTACGTGCAGACGCTCATCACCAGCAAGAACGTGGACCGGTTCCTCAATCAGATGCAGTCCGACTGGGTCAAGGTCAAGGCCCGCGATTTCAGCAATCTGTGAGCCAGGAAAGGACAGCTGTCATGTCAGCGACACAGAATGCGGTCGTCAGGCTCACCGCCCCGGCCGGAAACAGCGCCAACAGCGCACACGCGAACGTGGACAAGAAAAAGAAGACGAAGGTCAGCGCGTTCTCGCACCGCCATGTGGACCCGGCGTTCTACTGGATGGCCGTGCCCGCCGCGATCCTGTTCGGCATCCTGCTCTACTGGCCGTTCCTGCAGGGCGTGGGCTACTCGTTCACGAACTCGCAGGGCTACGGCAAGGCCGACTTCATCGGTTTTCGTAATTACGGCGCCCTCTTCCAGGACGAGCGCGTGGGGCACGCCTATCTGTTCACGTTCCTCATCTCGGTCGCCATCACGATCTGCGTGAACCTCATCGCCCTCTTCCTCGCCGTGGCGCTCAACAGCCACATCGCGTTCAAGAACGGCTTCCGCGCGATCTTCTTCATCCCCTACACCCTTGCGGTACTCGTCATCGGCTATGTGTTCCGCTATCTGTTCATGACCGCCATCCCTGAGATGGGACAGGCCATGCACATCGGATGGCTGTCGCAGTCGATGATCACCTCCGAGACGATGGCCTGGTTCCCGATCGTCTTCCTCGCCGTGTGGCAGGGCGTGGCCTACTCCACGCTGCTCTACCTCGCCGGCCTGCAGACCATCGACGAGTCCGTGTACGAGGCCGCCTCCATCGACGGCTCCAACGCCTGGCAGACGTTCTGGCGCATCACGTTCCCGCTGATCGGACCGTTCCTGACCATCAACCTCGTGCTGACCATGAAGAACGCCATGAACATCTTCGACCAGGTGGTGGCGTTGACGCAGGGCGGCCCGAACTCCTCCACGGAGACGGTGACGTACCTGATCTTCCAGAACGGTCTGACCGGCGGCGAGTTCGCCTACCAGACCGCCAACGCCGTGATCTTCTTCCTGGTGCTGGTCGTCATCGCGGCCATCCAGCTGGGTATCTCGCATCGCACCGACAGGAGCAGGTGAGGAAACGATGAGCAACACGAAAAATACTGTGACCACCGCCACCATGGGCGCCGCCGATACCATCACCGTGCCGGAGGGCTCGCTGCGCGTGCTGACCGGCAACCAGGAGGACCCCCGCACCGCGCGGATCCGCAGGAAGAACGTCTCCAAGCGCAAGTCGAAGGACCGCCACTCCACCAACTGGGTGCTGACCGTGGTCCTCGCGATCCTCTCGCTCGCGGTGTTCATCCCGCTCTACTTCACCGTCGTCACGGCCTTCAAGGACCAGCAGACGGTCGGCACCTTCGCGCTGCCGAAGGTGTGGCACGGCGAGAACTTCGTCACCGCGTGGAACATGACCAACTTCGGCTCCACGGCCCTCAACTCGCTGCTGATCACCGTGTGCGCGGTCGCGCTCACCCTGCTGACCAACACGTTCGTGGCCTACGCCGTGGCGAGGAACATGGACAAGCGGTTCTTCCGCTTCCTCTACTACTTCTTCATCGGCGCCATGTTCGTGCCGTTCAGCGTGCTGATGCTGCCGCTCGCCAAGCAGATGGGCGCGTTCCACCTCGACAACCGGCTCGGCCTCATCATCCTTTACGTGGTCTTCGGCCTGGGCACCAACCTGTTCATCGCCATCGCGTTCATCAACTCGATCCCGTTCTCCCTTGAGGAGGCGGCGCGCGTCGACGGCGCGGGCACATGGCGCATCTTCTGGCAGATCATCTTCCCGCTCATGGGGCCGATCAACGCCACCATCGCCATCACCACCACGCTGTGGGCCTGGAACGACTTCCTCATGCCGCTCATCGTGCTCACCGACCAGGCGAACAAGACCATCCCGCTGGCGCAGTATGTGTTCAGCACGCAGTTCAGCTCGAACTACCCGGTGGCCTTCGCCAGCTACCTCATGGCGATGCTGCCGGTGCTCATCGTCTATATCTTCTCGCAGCGCTGGGTGATCTCCGGCGTCATGCGCGGGGCCGTCAAGGGCGAGTGAGCACTGCGGGTTCGCCGGCGCCATGCGGGTGATGTGTCACCTGGGTGATGGCCGGCAAACCGCGAATGGCACTGACCGTCAATGGCATCGAAGGCCGTCTTCCGGCGTGCGGATCCCTGTGAGGGGCCCGCTGCCGGGAGGCGGCCTTTTTGTCTGTCAGATTGTGCTGACGATGCGACGGGTCCTCAGAGTGCCCGCGCCTTCGCCGCACGGCGGCGCGAGAGGACGCACCAGGCGCCGAACAGCACGAGCCAGACGGTTCCCAGCACGGCCGCCGTCAGCGTGTCGGCTGAGAAGAACAGCGTGATGTACACGAACACAAAGAACGCGACGGCAAGGCTGTCCCAAACTTTGTAACCGCGCAGAAGGAAGCCATCTTCCCTGAAATCATCGCTGTTTCGATATTTCCAATGCGCCACGAGCGTGAGGATATACACGGCGATGATGACCGCCGAGCTCATCGACGAGAAGGCGACGAACAGCCCGGAGGCGCCCGGGATCACGCTCAGCAGCGGGGCGAGGAGGATGACGAGCGCGGAGACGATGATCGCCCGCGAAGGCACCCCGGCGGAGGAGACGTGCAGGATACCGGCAAGGCGCCTGCTGCCCGACTCGCTCGCTGTCTCGAACAGCTGGCGGCCGGCCGAGAAGAGCAGTGAGTTGAGGGCCGAGGCGGCCGCGGTGATGACGACGAGGAAGACGAGCGTGGAGGCCCAGTCCAGCCCGGCGTAGCGGAACACCATGATGAACGGGGAGGCGAACGAGCCGTCCTTGCCCGGCCTGAACGTGCGCCACGGCACGATCATCATGATCGCCGTCAGCGCGCCCACGTAGAAGATGAGGATGCGGTAGATCAGCTGATTGACGGCCTTTTTCAGCTCCTTGCGCGGCTCGGCCATCTCCGAGACCGTCATGCCGATCATCTCGATCGTCTCGTAAGCAAAAAACACCATCTGGAAACTGAGGGCGCAATTCCACCAGCCGTTCGGGGCGATCTGGAAATCAGCGAAAATATTCGCGGGTGAGACGGTGCCGGCCGGGATGTGCTGGCCGTTGATGACGGTGGCGGGGTAGTGGAAACGCAGGATCGCCATCACCACGCCGGTGATAATCAGCCCGACGATGAGCGAGATCTTGATGAGCGAGAACCAGAACTCCGTCTCGCCGAACGCTTTGGCGCTGATGAGGTTGATGGCGAGCAGGATGGCCATGAAACCGATCTGGATGAGCCAGCGCCAGCGCGTCAGGTCGATACCGGCGAAGCTGAAGATGGTGACGAAATACTGGGAGACGGCGGTCAGCTCGGTCATGCCGATGAGCACGAGGACGAGCCAGTACGTCCAGCCGGCGAATTTGCCCCAGCCCGTGCCCAGGTAGCGGGTGATGAAGGCGATGAAGCTGTGCTGCGAGGGGTCGGCGTACATGAGCTCGCCGATGGCCCGCATGAGGATGAACATGATGAGGCCGACGAACAGGTAGACCAGCAGGATCGAGGGGCCGGTGAGCGCGATGGAGCGGCCGGAGCCGAGGAACAGGCCCGTGCCGACCGCCCCGCCGAGGGCGATGAACTGCACGTGCCGGCCGGTCAGCCCCCGGCGCATGGTGTGGCCGTTATCCGGGTCATTCCTGCCGTCGGCGTTGCCGGGGCCGCCGCTTCCCGCGCGGTCAGACCCCATGGCAGGATCGTGCGCGGCGCCCATGTTGCCCGGGCGCGCCGCCGATGCGGTCTTCTGCCCCTTCTCTGTCATGTCTCTCAGGGTACCTGCCGGCTGTGCCGGGCGCGGTGCCGCTGCCGGTCAGAACCACGACAGCACACGATGGGGCATGACGGTGTTCGTAAAATGTTAGGTAACCGGAACATTTGCCAGAATGTTCGCTCAACCTAACATGTGGATACCTGGTCAGAAAGGTCGTCATGCTCGTCGCCGCCATCGTCCTCATCTGCTGCGTGCTTGCGTTCTACACCACCGGCGTCTGGGCCGAAAAGCATGCGGGGATCCTCCGGCCGTGGCATGCGGTCATGTTCTTCTGCGGTCTGGCGTGCGACGCCTCCGGCACGTTCGTGATGACCCGCATCGCCGCCTCCGGTGCGCAGATCGGCAATGCCGCGCTCAACACGGTGATGGCGTGGACCGGCTCGATCGCCCTGCTGCTCATGGCTGCGCACGCCGTCTGGGCGCTCGTCGTGCTCCTGCGCGGCCGGGACAACGAGCTCAAGGCCTTCACCGTTTCTCCGTGACCGTGTGGGCCATCTGGCTCATCCCGTTCGTCGCCGGTGCGCTCGCCCCGATGCTGTGAGCGGGGTGGTCCTGCCTTGTCGTGCCACCGTATCCGCGGTGGCGGCGGACCGGGCGCGGGCGCATGGTGACGGGCGATGGATACATGGAATTACTTGCATAAAGTAAATAATTAGCTACGCTTGATATGTCAGCAGTGATATTCCAGCAGATCGATTTCACTGATCGGCCATACCCAATCACTCGCCCTACCAAGACACTCAAGGAGTCAATGATGACGACCGAGAACAGGACCGTGCTTCCTGATTCCATCCGCACCAACGGCGCCACGCCCAACCCGTGGTGGGACGACGCCGTGGTCTACCAGGTCTATCCGCGCAGCTTCCAGGATTCGGACAACGACGGCATGGGCGACCTCAAGGGCATCACCCGACGCCTGCCCTACCTCGCCGACCTCGGCGTCGACGTGGTCTGGCTCTCCCCGGTCTACAAATCGCCCCAGGACGACAACGGCTACGACATCGCCGACTACGAGGCCATCGACCCGCTCTTCGGCACCATGGCCGACATGGACGAGCTGCTCGCCACCGCCCATCGGCTCGGCCTCAAAGTGGTGATGGACCTCGTCGTCAACCACACCTCCGACGAGCACGCCTGGTTCCAGGCCTCACGCGATAAGAATGACCCGCACGCCGACTGGTACATCTGGCGCCCCGCGCGGGCCGGCCACACCCCCGGCACCCCCGGCGCCGAACCCAACCGCTGGGGCAGCTACTTCGGCGGCTCCGCCTGGCAGTACGACGAAAAGCGCGGCGAATACTTCCTGCACCAGTACTCGAAGAAACAGCCCGACCTCAACTGGGAGTGCCCGGCCCTGCGCCAGGCGGTCTACGCGATGATGAACCGCTGGCTCGACCGCGGCATCGACGGCTTCCGCATGGACGTCATCACCCAGATCTCCAAAGTCCACGACAAAAACGGCAGGCTGCCCGGCGAGGACGGCGCGCTCATCGACGACGGGCAGCCCGGCCCCGACGGCTACTCCAGCCCGTTCCCGTTCTGCACCGACGGACCCCGCCTCGACGAGTTCCTCAAAGAAATGCACAAAAACGTGTTCGAAGGCCGCAAAGGCTACCTCACCGTGGGCGAGGCACCCGGCATCGTCGGAAAACGCGAGGAAGAGATCACCGACCCGGCACACAAGGAGCTCGACATGCTCTTCGTCTTCACCCACCTCGACTCCACAAAGGGCCTCTCCAAGTGGGACAGCGCCGCCCAGACCCCGCTCGAGCTCAAAAAGTCGCTGGGCGAGCAGCAGACCGCCGTCCGCGACGCCGGCTGGGCCTCGCTCTTCCTTGATAACCACGACCAGCCGCGCATGGTCTCGCGCTTCGGGGACGATTCCACCGACGAGCTGCGCGTGGCCTCCGCCAAGGCGCTCGCGCTCTTCCTGCACCTGCACCGCGGCACGCCCTACATCTACCAGGGCGAGGAGCTGGGCATGACCAACCGGCATTTCACCAGCCTCGACCAGCTGCGCGACCTCGAGTCCATCAACCTTTATCACCAGCGCATCAAGGCGGGGGAGACCACGCCGGAGAAGATGATGGCGAGCATCAACCGCGTCGGCCGCGACAACGCGCGCACCCCGATGCAGTGGGACTCCTCACGCTACGCCGGATTCGAGGACCCGGACGCCGTGGAGAAAGGCGGCAAGACCCCGTGGCTCGACGTCAACCCCAACAAGGACCACATCAACGTGGAGGCCGAGGAGAAGGACCCGCACTCCGTGCTCGCCTTCTACAAGGAGCTCATCGCCCTGCGCCACAGCGACCCCGTGGTGGCCGCCGGCCGCTGGGATCTCGTCGATGCCGGTGACCCGCACGTCTATGCCTTCACCCGCACCCTCGCGCCGTACACCGACGCCTCCGGCAAGGAGCAGCCGGGCGGCACGTACCTCGTGATGGTCAACATGCGCTCGCGCCAGTCCCTCATCCCGCCGCAGTGCCTCAAGCTGGCGGAGGGGCACATCGGGCCGAAGGAGATCGTCATCTCCACGTTCGACGACGACACCCGCGCCTCGTTCACGCTGCTGCAGCACCGCCTCAACCCGTGGGAGGGCCTCGTGCTCCGGATCGCGTGAGCATTCCCGCAGCCGAGCTCTTTCTCTCGCCCTCTGCGGGGTGCGTGTCTCTGTGCGATGTGTGAGACTGTGCGTGGCTGCGTGAGATTGCGGTGTGTTTTGGCCGCTTTATGATTTATCTGCGGGCCTGATCGGATTTTTCCGGTCAGGCCCGTTGTGTGTTCTGTAAGGCAGCCGATTGCTGCTGTCTGTTGCTATTTGTTGTCGTCCGGCGGCGCGGTACGAGAATTGTTTGGTGTGGCTGGGGTCTTCGCGAATGGTCGGATAATCGATAAGCGGAGTTCGACAAAATCGACCAGTGGGATTGTGCAAAATCAGTAAGTAGAATTCTGCTAAATCGACTAGTAGAGATACAGAAAATCGATAAGTAGAATATTGCTAAAATGATTAGTAGAGGTTAATTTTCGTTGAAATAACAATGTTCTTGATATTGTCCGACGTGTTGAAAGGGGCAGAGGAAATGATGGCCGAACGGAAGTCTGAATCGCTGGATTCGTCCTCTTTGACGAACGTGTCGTCGTCCGCGGCTTCTTCGTCACAAGAATCCCTTTCTGCGCCATCCTTGTCGCCAGCAACCCCGTCGCCGGCAGGTGTGCACGAAGCGTCGGACTATATCCCCCGCGCCGCCGAGGCGGAGCTGCGTGAGCTGGCTTCTGAATTCCCGGTCGTCTCGGTGACAGGGCCTCGCCAGAGCGGCAAAAGCGTGCTTGTTTGGCACGTCTTTCCCGATTATGCCTACGTCTCTCTAGAAGATGACGACGAGTATGCTCTCGCCCATGCTGATCCCCGCGCGTTTCTGACGAGCTTCGGCCCGCGCCTGATTATCGACGAGGCACAGCGCGCCCCGGAAATCTTCAACTATCTGCAGGGCATCGTTGATGCGACCGACCAGCCCGGCGGTTATATCCTGACCGGCTCACAGAACTTTCTTCTGCTCAAGACGATCTCCCAGTCGCTGGCTGGCAGGGTCGGTCTCCTGCATCTCCTGCCCCTTTCTCTCGAGGAGCTGACGGCCGCCGGGCGTGCGCCGTCTATGGCCGATGAGTGGGTCCTGCAAGGTGGATACCCGCGCCTGTTCCGCCATCAGATCCGCCGCGACAGTTTTTATCGCGGTTATATCGACACTTATCTGGAACGCGATGTGCGTGCCGAGCTGGGTGTGCGGAAGGTGCGCGATTTTCTTCGCTTCGTCGAGCTGTGCGCCACGCGCATCGGCCAGCCGCTCAATCTCGCCAATCTCGCACGGGACGCGCAGATCAGTTCGACGACCGCCCGCGACTGGCTCTCGATCCTCGAGGCGAGTTTCATCGTCTACGAGTTGCCGCCCTATTTCCGCAATCTGGGCAAACAGCTGACGAAATCATCGAAGCTCTATTTCTACGACACAGGCTTGGCCTGCGAACTGCTCGGGATCCGTACCATCCCGGATCTTGTTCTCTCGCCTCTGCGCGGCAACCTGTTCGAGGACGCCGTGATCACCGAGGTCATGAAGCAGGGCGAGGCGCGCGGCGTCTCCCCGCGGCTCTCTTTCTGGAGGGACCGCCAGGGCCAGGAGATTGATCTGCTCGTTGAGCAGGGCATCCAGGTGCGTGACGCCGTGGAGATCAAGTCGTCCACGACGTTCAATACGCGCTTCTTTGACAATCTGGAGGCCGTCGCTCCGTTGCTCAGTGTTCCGGCCGACCACCGCTTCGTGGTTTATGGGGGCAGCGCGTCAATGTCCACGCGGCAGGGGCGAGTCGTTCCTTATGCGGCGCTGGCGCACGGCGTGAGTTCTGCGGAATAGATGATCCTGCCGGTGGTCACTGCCGGCAAGACCCTCGATGAGACTCTCGGTACCTCACAGCACGTGCTTGGTGAAGCCCTCCTTCTTCGAGCGGCGGTAGAGCGTGAAGCGGCTGCCGATCACCTGCACGACGGACGCGCCGAGCTGGCCGGCGAGGCTCGCGGCGGCCTCCTTCGGGTCCTCGGTGGAGTTCTGCAGGATGGCGAACTTGACGAGCTCGTGGTCGTCGAGCGCCTGGCTCGCCTGCTGGATGGTCTGGTCGGAGGCCCCCGACTTGCCGATCTGGATGAGCGGGCTCAGGCCGTTGGCCAGCCCGCGCAGCTTCTTGATGTCCTGCTTGGAAAGATCTGCCATCGCTGTTCTTTCTCGCGTGATGTGTGTCGCGTCGTTGTTTTCATGCCATGCCAGGCGTGTTTGTCTGTCGTGATATCCCGGCTGCCCTGACGTTTCTCCTGAGTCTCAATCTACACACGGGCGGGCATGGGGGAAGGGTGCGGCGCGGAAGAAAACGGGGGCCGGCACCTGCATGTCCAAAGGCATTGGGGAAAGGTGGAGCACTGAAAAGAGGAGAGGAGAAACGGCGCGGAGGAGGAAGCGGCGACAGGCAGAGTACCGTTGCTTGTCGAAGGCCGATCTGAAGGATCGCCGTCTGCGCCAGATATTGGCAAGAGGGAAAGGTCACACACAATGACAACACCGCAGCAGGTCCCCACTATGCCCGCCGCCCCGCAGCAGGTCCCCACTATGGCCGCTGTCCCGCAGCAGGTCCCCACTATGCCCGCCGCCCCGCAGCAACCGGTCATCATCAACCGTCTTCCCACGAACCGGAGTATGGCGAAGCTCTTCTGGCTGGGCCTCATTACCCTCGGCATCTACGACATCGTGATCTTCACCGAGATGTCAAGCGAACTCA
>JAXGWH010000040.1:0-12950 GCA_040773385.1 Aeriscardovia sp.
CCGTGCCCCCTGTGGGACTCGAACCCACAACCCACGACTTAAAAGGACGCTGCTCTAACCAATTGAGCTAAAGGGGCGACCTTCCTAGTGTACGGCGTCGTCGGACAGTGCGACAGTCTCCTGGCTGCCACGGCCAGCTGACCTCGTGTCGAGCAGCCACGCCTGTTCGACGATCCGCCCGTTGTCCTCGGATTGGATCTGGCCGGTGGGACGGAAGCCAAGATGACGGTAAAACCTCTGCGCGGCGGTGTTGCGATCCTGTACCCAGAGCATTACGCGCGCCGGATCACCGGCCCGCCGCATGGCCTCACGGAAGAGCCGGGTGCCGATGCCCCTGTGCTGGTAGCGGTCCAGCAGATAGATCGCCGCCAGCTCGACGGGCGGGGCAGGCGCAACTCCAGCAGACGGGACGGCCGTTGTCCCGTCATCGGACGCGCCCCGCACGGCGTTTCCTGTAGACGGAGCCGCAACGGAAGGATCCACGAACGGCGGGCGCGGCGTATCGACCCACTCCGCATAACCGATCACGCGGGGACCGGCGAAAGCGAGCAGACAGCGGTCGAAATCGTGGTGGCGCAACGTCACGTTTTTGGCGAAGTCGGCGCTGACGAGCTGCAGCAGCGGCACGGGCAGAAGACCGCGGTAGGTCTGCCGCCACGTCTGAGAGTGCACCCACGCCTTCTGGTCGAGATCAGCCTGCGTGAGGGTGCGGAACGTGAGCGGAAAATCGCCTGTTCCCACCTCGCCGGCGGACGGCAGCACGCCGAACGTGCGGTCGAGATAGAGCGCGAGGCTGTCACGCTTGCCGTCCCACGGCATCAGCGGTGACGACGACACATGCGTGTCCCTGTCATGCAGACGGTCACCTTCTGCTTTTCTCGCCATTGACGGTACCTCCTCTGTCGGAATCCAGGACGGATGATCCCCGATTCGCCCCGTCACGGCATGAATATTCTATATTGAACGGCGCCTCGCCCTCCGCATGCCGATTGTCCCATAAGGCCTCCCGCCCTGTGCCGCAAGGCGCCGTACGCTCTCGGTGGTATAAAGTAAAGTTGTAAAAGTACGTACTTTACAAAGAAGGTTGCCATGAAGAAGGATATCCATCCTGAGTATGGCCCGGTCGTCTTCCGCGACCGCACGGCCAACTTCCAGTTTCTGACGTACACCACGCTCGTCTCCGACAAGCGTCGTCTGGGCGATCAGACCATCGAGTGGGAGGACGGCAAGACCTACCCGCTCTATGATGTCGACACCTCCTCCGCCTCGCACCCGTTCTACACGGGCAAGCGCACCGTGCTCGACACCGCCGGCCAGGTCTCCAAGTTCGAGGCCCGTTACGGCAAGCGCAAGAGCGCCAAGGCTGCCAAGTGAGGAAGTGACGCTTCTGTCGTCACCTCAGGCCGTCTGACAGGCGGCCTGCCCTGCTCGCTGATGGCACCGTTCCGGCCGGACGGTCTATCGGCTGAAAGCAGGAAAAGTCATCAAATCCCGGGAACGATCCATGGAACCGTTTTCGGGATTTTTGTATCCGGCACAGGGATAGCACAGGGATATCTGGCCAATCTGACCGGCGACGATATCCGGCGCAGAGACAGGCAAGAGGGATCCGGCATAAAGGATCCCGACGCGCAGAAAGAGACAGAAAGAGGCAGAAGGACATCATGGATTTCCGGGAAGCACGGCTGAAGTCCGGCAGGCTCTACATCGCCCAGGATCCCCGCTTCGCGCAGGCGAACCGGCTTAAATACCGTCTGCTCGACAAGATCAATGCGCTGCCCGGCGAGGCGATCGACGAGCGGATGGCCCTGTTCCGCGAGCTGTTCGGCTCGCTGGGCGAGGGAAGCTATGTGAAGCCCCTGTTTTACTGCGATTACGGCTCCAATATCCATGTGGGCAAAAACTTCTATATGAACGCGGGCGGGACGATCCTCGATGTGGTCGACGTCACCATCGGCGATGACGTGTTCATCGGCCCGAACGTGGGAATCTAGCCGCCCTACCACCCCACCGTCGCCTCCGTGCGCAACAGGGCGCTCGAAGGCGGCAGGCCCATCACCATCGGCAGCAATGTGTGGATCGGCGGGGGCGCGACCATCTGTCCGGATGTGACCATCGGCAGCAATGTGGTGGTCGGCGCGGGGGCCGTGGTCACCAAGGATATTCCCGACAACAGCGTGGCGGTCGGCGTGCCGGCCCGCGTGATCCACACCCTCGGCGAGGCCGACGAGCGGCACTGGAAGGCCGAGGAGGACGACTATCTGGCCGCGCGGACGTCGTGGATCGAGCGGTACGGCAGCCTGGAGGCGGACGGCGAGCTCGACTGACCGGCCGACGTGGGCGGCAGGTCAAGCAGGTGGGGGCCGTCACCACGCAGCGGGTCGAGCAGGTGCGGGCCGTCGCCCTTGAGCGGCGCCACCTCATGGCTCGCGAGCACGGCCGCCTGCTCCCCCGCCGCCGGCCGCACGGCAGGGAAAATCTCACGACCGCGGACGGTCCGGTCAAGCCACGGGTCAATCAGCCCGTCCGGGACGATGACCGGCATGCGGTTGTGGACCTGCGCCGCACGGCCGAGGGCGTCGCGCGTGAGGATCGTCGTGGTGAGCGTCCACCGGCCGGTGGCCGGATCCCGCCACCACGAGCACAGGCCGGCGAGCCAGAGGATATTGTTTTGCGCGGTGAAATACCACGGCTTGTGCCGGCTGTCCCACTCGTAATAACCGCTGGCCGGCAGAATCGCGCGGAAACCGTCGGCCGCCGCACGGTAGGTCGGCCGTACGAGCGCCGTCTCGCTGCGCGCGTTGAACGTAGGAAAATCCAGATGAAGGCTGGGGGCTGAGGGCGGGACGAGCGACCAGTAGGCGGGCGCGAGGCGTCGGGCACCGTCCCTGCCCTGCACGGCGACGGCCACCGTCTGCGTGGGGGCGATATTCCACGACGGGCCGGGAAGCCCCGGCACAAGGTCGGCATCGAGCCGGTAGCCGATGGCCTGGTCGTCCCAGAACGCCGCGAATCTGCCGCACATCACCCCTCCTCGGCCGAACTTTTCTCGTCTCCAAGCCTATCCGGTCCCTCTCGGTGATCTCTGTGAAATAACCCCGCGCCTACACTGGGAGCGTCACAGAACCAGTACGAGGAATGCCAAAAACGGGTACCGGCAAAAAGCCACCGCCGGAACCGGCGTCACAGCACTCCGCATAACCGTCATCGCAAGGAGGCCGCAATGTACACATCCAAGATCTTCATCGTCGCCAAGGTGCTCAAGGACGACAAGGGCCACGAGCACAAGGTGCTCGCCGGCGTGGCGGAGTCCTTGGGCGAGGCGATCTACCTCATCCATGAGGACGATCCGACCACGGACATCAACAATCTCGTCTCGCACGGCTCCCACTGGGAGTTCGGCGCGGAGCGGTTCGATTTCACGCTGCCGCTCAACGATTCGTACCTCATCTACCGCGTGGAGGTCGGCAAGCCGCTCGACCCGCTGCTCACCGAGTGAGCGTCCCGCCGCTCAGTCGTCCTGCCCGGGCGCATCCGGGCGTGTTGTGCCACGCGCGATGACCGAGGCGGTCGTCATGAGCGTGGCCGGCGATGTCACGCTTCCCTCGATCTGGCCGATAAGGCGGGTGACCGCCGTCTCGCTGATCCAGCCGATCTGCGAATCGACGGTGGTGAGGGCCGGGTGCAGATATTTGGATTCATAAATGTCATCAAAGCCCATGAGCTGCACGTCGTCCGGCACGGACAGCCCGGCGGCCTCGAGCGCGGCGAGCGCACCGATGGCGAGCGAATCGTTGAGGGCGAGCACCGCATCGAACGGCACAGACCCGATGAGCCGGGAGGTGACGGCCGAACCATTGCCGATGGTCCACTCGTAACCGGTCGTGGGTATGAGCCGCGGGTCAGGCGTCCAACCGACACGGTCCGCCTCCGCCAGCACGCCGTGGAGCCTCAGCTCGGCGTTGCCCTCGCTCACGAGCCTCAGCTCGGCGGGGTTGAAATCCTTGTGGGAGCCGATGACGGCGATCCTGCGGGCCCCGTGCCCCAGCAGGTAGCGCACCGCCTGCGCCGCGTTCGCCATATCGTCCGTCTCGATATGGTCGATGCGCCCGAACGTGTCGCGAGAACCGAGCGCGACCACCGGGTAGTCCACCGAGAAATCACGTGGCTTGAAGCGTGTCGTCTCATCAAGGGAGATGAGCAGACCGTCCGAGAGCGAGTCGTTGAAGTCGCGCAGGAGGGCTCGTGCGTCGGAGGGCGTGCCGACCCCGTAGGTGCGGATGAGCACCGTGTAATTGTGCCGATGGGCTGCGGCGATGACGGCTTCCGCGAGCTCGGCGAGGTAAGGCGCGGTGAGCATGGGCAGGGCGAGGGTGAGGTTGCGGGTGCGCCCGCGCTTGAGATTGCTGGCGGCGGCGTTGCGCTTGTAGCCGAGGTCGTGGATGACGCGCTTGACCGTCCGGCGCGTTTTGGCGGACATGCGCCCGTCGTCGTTGAGGACGTTCGAGGCGGTCTTGACGGAGACACCGGCGATCCGTGCCACGTCCTTGAGCGTGACCCGTCCGGCTTTTCCTGTGCCGGCCATGACTGCCTGTCTTTTCTCCATCAGTCTGCCCGCCCTTCCGCCGCAGTCATCGTCAAAAATTAATTCATCGATAGACCAATTTCTTCCCTATCGTCAGTACTATTTTACTCTTTTAAAGTACTTTTATTGATTCACTCTGCACCTGTTCTGCCACATGTCCGGCGACAAAACGGCCATCAGGGCAGACACGGAGGTTCCGCCGTCGGTCAGGTCCGTCCATCGATTTCACATAAGATATTTAACATAAACATATTGCATATTGATCTGATATCAGCGGACACTCGACGGATGTCCATAAAAGATCAATCCGGCAACAGCACCGACGATCTCCGACGGCTCTGCCTTTTCTTCGACCGCCTGACGGGACTGGGTAAAAAATAAAAAGAGACGGGGAGAGAAACCCCGTCTCCTGAGAGAAGAAAGTTCAGTTATCGCAGGAATAGACACCTGTGGCAACTCACAAGAGCTGCAACCGATTGATACTATAGTCACCTTTCACGGACACGGAACAGTCATTTTTATCTGTCGATTGCACTGATATCGATTGCATTGGGCCGCACCCCGGGATTCCCTGTTCCGCGTGCATGGGCACAATTGGAACCATGACAGCGCAGAAGAACAGGGCAACAGCCGCGGCCGCAGAAACGGCAGGCAGGACAACCGTCGAGGACAACGCAGACGCGACGGGCACGGCTGGCCGCGACACACACATCGCGCATGACGGGCGCACCCCTTCCGGCCTGCACCACAGCCTGACCAACCGGCACATCCAGCTGCTCGCCCTCGGCGGCACGCTCGGCACCGGCATCTACTACGGCTCCACCGACGCCATCAAACTCGCCGGCCCCTCCGTGCTCCTGGCCTACGCGCTCGGGGCGATGGCCCTGTTCGTGGTGGTGCGGGCCCTCTCGGAGATGGCCGCGCAGGACCCGATGCCCGGCGCCTTCTCCAGCTACGCCGCCAAATACTGGGGCCCCCGCGCCGGGTTCGTCTCCGGCTGGAACTACTGGATGAACTACATCCTCATCTCCATGGTGCAGCTGGCCGTCATCGGCTCGTTCGTGCGCTACCTGCTGCCCGGCGTGACCGACTGGCAGGCGGCGCTCGGGGCGATCGTGCTCGTGGGCGTCGTCAACCTCATCGGCGTGCGGTTCTTCGGCGAGACCGGGTTCGTGCTCTCCGTGATCAAGGTGGGCGCGGCCGTGGCCATGATCCTCGGCGGGCTCGTCGCCATCGCCCTCGCCCTGCCCGACGCCTCCGGGGTGCGCGTCTCGTTCGCCCATCTCGTCGACGACGGCGGGTTCTTCCCGATGGGCCTGTTCTCCCGCGCGGCCGACGGCAGCGCCCGCGGCCTGTTCTCCTCGCTCGTGGTGGTGATGTTCGGCTTCGGCGGCCTGGAGCTCGTGGCCCTCAGCGCCGGCGAGACGAAGGACCCGAGGAAGACCATCCCGAAGGCCACGAACGCGACGATGGCGGAGGTGACGACGGTCTACCTCGCCTCCATGCTCGTGATCCTCTCCGTCATCCCGTGGAGGAACGTGGGAAAGCCCGGCCCGGACGGCAACGTGATCAGCCCGTTCGTGCAGATCTTCGACTCCCTCGGCTTCCGGTTCGCGGCGCTGCTGCTCGACATCGTCTGCCTCATCGCGGTGCTCTCGGTGTACAACTCGGGCATCTACTCCAACTCCCGCACGCTGCACGTGCTCGCACGCCAGGGTTCCGCCCCGCGCTGGCTGGGAAAGACCGCCAAAAACGGCGTGCCGGTCCGGGCGGTGCTCGTCTCCTGCGCGCTCACCGGGCTCACGGTGCTGCTCGTGTGGGCCATGCCCGGCCAGGCGTTCACCACGCTCATGTCCATCTCGATGGACGCCGCGTTCGCCAACTGGGTGATGATCCTGATCACCGAGATCCTCTTCCGCCGGCGCTGGACTAAAGAGCACCCGGGCGAGAAACTCGTCGATCCCCTGCCCGCGCCGAGTCTGCTGCGCGGGTTTGCCTTCGCGTTCTTCGGCTTCTGCTACGTGCTGATGTGGTTCATGCCCGGCTATCGTCTGGCCGGGATCCTCCTGCCGGTGTGGATCGGGGTGCTGGCGCTGGCCGCGTGGATCCACGAGAGACGGACAGGCATCGGTCTGGCAAAAACCGAGACCAGAGACGAGGGATCATCGCAAGCTCTCTGACAACAAAGTTCCCGACAACAGTGACTGGCGTCACAAAATGACTGACGTCAGTCACTTTTCACTTTTCAGGGACTGTTCTCCAGCGGACCGGTCCGTCCCCTGCCCCCGTGCGGAACGCGCGAGACCGCGTGTGAACTCCTCGTGGATGCGCGCCTCCTTTGCCTGGCGGGCCCTGTCCCGCCTTCCGAGGAGCAGGCTCACGGAGCCAAACACAACGAGCCAGACGAGGCCGAGGCAGGCCGGCAGCAGCGTGGAGCGGTCGGCGAACATGGCCGCATACACGAACACGAACAGGGCGATGGCAGTCACGTCCCACACCCTGTATCCGCGCAGGACGAAGCCGTCCGGCCGGAAATCGGCGCTGTGGCGGTATCTCCAGTGCGTCACCATCGTCAGGATGTAGATGAACAGCAGCACGGCCGACGCGGTGGCCGAGAACAGGGTGAACAGGTCGGAAAGGCCGGGGATCAGCCCGCCGACCATCGGCACCACGAGGATCACCACCGCCGAGAGAATGATCGCCGCCGAGGGCACCGACGTGCGCGAGACGCGGCGCATCGGCCGCAACACCTGCGAATCGGAGTCGAGCGCGGCCTGGTAGAGCTGGCGCCCGGCCGAATAGAGCAGCGAGCTGAGCGACGAGGCGGCCGCGGTGATGACCACGAAGAACACAAGCGCCGACGCCCAGCGGATGCCGGCGAACTCGAACAACATGACGAACGGGGAGGCGTAGGTGCCGTCCCTGCCCGGGCGGAACGAGGTCCACGGCACGATGGCCATGATGGCCGTGAGCGAGAGCACGTAGAGCAGGATCGAGCGGCGCATGAGCTGGTTGATGGCGCCGGGGATCACCTTGCGCGGGTCGGCGGTCTCCGAAATGGTGACACCGATGAGCTCGAGGAGCGTATAGGCGAAGAACACCGTCTGGAAGTCGGAGAGGAACGCGCCCACGCCGTGCGGGGCAAGCGAGAAGCCGCCGGCAAGCAGGTTGGACAGGCCCGCCTTCCCGGCCGGGCTGCGCACGCCGTCGATGGTGACGGACGGATAGCGGAACCCGACAATGACCATCACGGCGCCGGTGACGATGATGCCCACGATGAGGAGGATCTTGATGAGCGAGAACCAGAACTCGGTCTCGCCGAACACCTCCGCGCTGATGAGGTTGATGGCGAGCAGCACGGCGAGCGTGACCATCTGGATGAACCAGGACCAGCGGGAGATGTCGACGCCGAAGAGGGCGAAGAACTGGACGAAATACTGGCCGACCGCGGTGAGCTGGGTCATGCCGATGAGCAGGAGGACGAGCCAGTAGCTCCATGTGGCGAAGCGCCCCCAGCCAGGGCCGAGATAGCGGCCGATGAAGCTGATGAACGTGTACTGGTCGGGGTCCATCCACAGCATCTCGCCGATGGCCCGCATGAACAGGAACATGACCAGGCCGATGAGCAGATACTGGAGGATGACGGAGGGGCCGCCCTGGGCGATGGCCCGCCCGGAGCCGAGGAACAGGCCGGTGCCGATGCAGCCGCCGAGGGCGATGAACTGGATGTGCCGGCTCGTCAGGCTGCGTTCGAGTCCGTCACCGGATTTCTGCGTGGTGCCGGCCTGCGTCTGCGAGCGTGTCATGCCTGTCCCCCGTTCTGTGCGTACGAACAGTCGATTTTACAGACGGGCACGGGCAGGGGCACGGCAGGGACTGTCAGCGCGGGATCTCTTCCGCGGCCTCATAGTCGTACACATGGCGGCCGGGGCCGAGACGGCGCGGTGTCTCCTCCCCCCCGCATGGCAGCACCAGCTCGGCGGCGGCATCGAACGGCACGACGACCTCCACATGGATCCTGTCCCCCTCGCCGATCCTCCAGGAGAGCCGCCACACCCCGCCGGGGGCGCGGTAGCTCGCCTCAAGCGAGCCGAGGCGGCGGCTGATGCGCGGGACGAGGCGCCTCTGCCGGAAGCTGGCCTGCGGGGCGTCCTCCGCTGCCTCCCCCGTTGAATCTGGGTGGTCGGCGGTATCCGTTCCAGAACCCGTCCCGGAATCGAGCAGCGGCCCCTCGTCGAACCCGGCACCGCGGCGGAAGAACCATTCCACAATCGACCCGAGCCAGTAGTGGTTGAGGCTGTTCATCGTCCCGAGCGGGTCTTTCGTGTCGTAGCGCAGACGCCCATCGGGCAGGAGGCTGTCCCAGCGCTCCCAGACGGTGGTCGCACCGAGGCCGACCGCGGCCATCCAGCCCGGATAGCGCCCGTCGAGCAGCACATCAAGAAACATGTCATCCCTGTCCGCACGGGAGAGCGCCTCCACGAGCAGGCCGGTGCCCACGAAGCCGGTGGTCAGACGGCCGTCGTTTTCCTTCAGGAGCCGGCGCAGGCCGTCTATATTCCGCGGCATGTCGCCCAGACCGAGGGCGAGCGCGAGGATATACCCGGTCTGTGTGCCGGCCGTGCACTGCCCGCCTTCATCGAAGAAATCGCGGAGGATCCGGGCACGCACCCTCTGCGCCATGACGGCGTAGGCGCCCTCGTCATTCTGGTTGCGCAGGAGCCGGGCGGCGCGGGTGAGGAGCGTGGCGGAGAGGTACCAGTAGGCGTCGGCGATGAGGCCGGCCGGGGTCGCGCCGCGCACGCCCGCCGCGCCGGACCCGCCGTCGAGGGCGAGCCAGTCGCCGAAGTGGAAGTGGGTGCGCCATGCCTTCGGCTCGGCGAGATCGGCAGAATCGGCAGAACCGTGGAGATCGGCACCATGCGTGTCGGCCGCGTCGTCCTTTGCCGTGGAGCCGGCCGTCGTACCGGCCATCGAACCGGTCGCCGCGTCGGTGCGGGCGATCCAGTCCACCCAGTCCTTCATGAGCGGATAGGACTGCGCGAGCAGCGTCGTGTCGCCGGTGAAACGGTAGAGGTCCCACGGGATGAGCACGGCCGCGTCGGACCAGGCGGCCGAGGCGAGGTGGGAGAAGCTGTCGCCGCGGGCAGGGATGATGACCGGCACCATGCCGTGGCGGCGCTCCTGCTCGGCATGCATGTCGAACAGGTATTTGCGGTAGAACGCCGTGACGTCGGAGAGGTAGAGCGCGGTGGGGGCGAACACCTGCGCGTCGCCGGTCCAGCCAAGGCGCTCGTCGCGCTGGGGGCAGTCGGTGGGCGTGTCCATGAAGTTCGACCGCCTGCTCCATTCGACGTTCCCGAGGAACCGATTGACCTTGTGATTGCCGGTGGTCACACGGCCGGTCCGCGCCATCTGCGAGGAGAGCGCGAGACCGGTGAGATCATGCGGGTCGAGGGTTCCCGTGAGATCCGTACCGTCGGCGGCGGTGGCCTGCACCTGCACGTAGCGGTAGCCGTAGTAGGTGAACAGCGGCTCGATCGGTTTTTCGACGCCATCGGAGACATAGTCGTAGCGCTGTTGCGCTGTGCGGGCGCTGCGCCGGTCGAGCTCGCCGTCCTCCATGTGCTCGGCGAAGAGCAGCGTGAGACGTGCGCCCTCGGGCAGACGGTCGGTGAGGCGGAAGATGCCCGCGAAGTTCTGTCCGAGGTCAAAAATACGCCTGCCGGAGGGGGTGGTGAGGTCCTTGGCGACCGGCACCTCCGCGCACACCGTCACGGGCGTGCTGAGACGGTCGTAGAGCAGCGCGTGGTTGCGCTGGTTGACGGCGGCGAACACAGGCGCCGTGTCGGGCAGGGTGTCGTCGCGTGACTCGCCGTCGTAGATGGACGAATCGGTGATGTGCGAGCGCGTCACGAGCCAGTTGTGGTTGGTGCCGAGCACCTGATGGCGGCCGTCCTTGTACCAGATGTGGATCTCGGCGATGAGATCCCACGGCCTCTCGCGCGGGTCGGGCGCGGGTTCGCCGAGCACTCGGCCGCGGTACCAGCCGTTGCCGAGCAGGATGGAGACGACCGGCCTGCGGCCCGCCTCCTGTGCCTTTCTCTCCTCCGCCGCCTGTTCTTCGGGGGATTTATGCGCGGAAGATTCCTTTGCGGTCGACCGCCGGGCGGAAGAGACACCCTGGCCGGATGCGTCCTCGCCGTCCCCCTCGTCCTCCTCCTCGTCAGAGGAGCCGGTCAGGGGGATATCCGCGATATCCCCCAGCACAGATGTTGCTTGTGCAGAGGAGACAGAATCAGCGAGATCCGCGGATCCGGCAGTCTGACCCGCATCACTTGTTGCCCCTGATGCCTTTGCTGTCTGTGCTGCCCCTGATACCTTTGCTGTCTGTGCTGCCTCAGATGCCGCCGCACCGCGCAGCGCGTCGGTGACGTCGTAGGTCATGGTCTGCAGCCACGCGTCGGTGGCGAAATCGCCCGGGTCCAGGTGCCCCTGCCCTTGCGCCTCGCCGATCGGACGGCCGTCCACGAACAGGCGCATCAGCCCGAGGCCGCACGCATACACACGCGCCCGCTCGATCCGGTCCGCGTCCTCATCGAGCTTGAGACGGCGGGAAAACACGGGGTGGCGTGAGTCCTGCGGGTCGTCCCGGCCGGTGGTGATCCAGTCGGCGATCCACTCGTCCTCCATCACGCCCGTCTCGAACCACGTGGGCTGCGAGGAGACGAGACGCCCGGTGTCGGTGCGTACCTGCACGCGCCACCAGTAGCGCAGACGCCAGTCGAGGCCGAGGCCGAGCGTGGTGCCGCGCGGGTCGAGCCCGGTCTGCCAGCCGGTGTCGTAGAGCAGGTTGTCGGCATCGTCACCAAGCAGCTCCTCTTTTGTGCGCGCCACGGTGAGGCGCGCCTGCGCCGCCCGGGTGCCGTCGCCCTCATCCAGCCCGTCATAGCGCCACGACAGCCGCGGGTCGTCCAGGGCGAACCCGAGCGGTGTGGTCAGATGGTTGATCTGCAGATCGACGATGCGCATGACGGTCCTTTCAGCATGGCCTGATCGTGGCCAAAAATGACAAAACCTACATTAGAAAAGCAGATAATCTTACATTAGAAATCCGGATAATCCGACAGTAGGAAAATATAATCCTCAAGTCCCATGAATATTTTTTATGACAAGACAATGTATTTCTGCCGATCAGAACTAGTAGTGGTCCCGCACGGACAAAATGACGATGTCATCGTCCGAACCATATAGACGAGCCGGTTCTCCGCATCGATGCGACGGGACCACGTGCCCTTCCACTGCCACAGCAGCGGCTCGGGTTTCCCGATGCCGGAGAAGGGGGAACGTCTGACGTCCTTGAGAAGGGTGTTGATCCGTTTGAGAGTGCGCCGGTCCTGTTTCTCCCAGAAGCAGTAGTCCTCCCAGGCGTCGTGGGTCCACGAGGGCATCCGTTGAGCCCGTCGTCAGGGCGACCGTCCGAACCCGCAAGCTGATCAGGAAGCACCAAAGAAGCAAAGGCACCAACGGCCGACACGAAAAAGGCCGTCGCGCCCGAACGACGTCAGGCGCGGCGGTCTTCGCACATTTCGACCGAACAGGAATCAGCCCTGCTCAGCCGCGGACGTTGTAATCGGCGGCGAGGGTGTTCATCGCAACGCACAGGCGATGCATGTACACAAACCAGCCCACGATGATGAGGCTGCCGAGGATATTCCACACCCAGTAGGTGGAGGCGGACATTGTCCGCGGCTTACCGCGACGCTCGAGCTCGTCACCGATACGGTTGGAGAACCTGTGCCACCAGACGAGATAACCGATGCCGAAGGTAATGATGCCTATGACGAAGAAGAGGAGGCAAAAATTCATCGTCTTCTTGTGATCGTGCGGCGAGGCGAGGCGATTGAGTTCGCTTGACATCTCGGTGAAGATCACGATGTCGTAGATGCCGAGGGTAATGAGGCCCAGCCAGAAGAGCTTCGCCATACTCCGGTTCGTGGGAAGACGGTTGATGATGACCGGTTGCTGCGGGACGGCGGGCATAGTGGGGACCTGCTGCGGGACAGCGGCCATAGTAGGGACCTGCTGCGGTGTTGTCATTGTGTGTGACCTTTCTCTCTTGCCAATATCTGGCGCAGACGGCGATCCTTCAGATCGGCCTTCGACAAGCAACGGTACTCTGCCCGTCGCCGCTTCCTCCTCCGCGCCGTTTCTCCTCTCCTCTTTTCAGTGCTCCACCTTTCCCCCAATGCCTTTGGACATGCAGGTGCCGGCCCCCGTTTTCTTCCGCGCCGCACCCTTCCCCCATGCCCGCCCGTGTGTAGATTGAGACTCAGGAGAAACGTCAGGGCAGCCGGGATATCAC
>JAXGWH010000041.1:0-12860 GCA_040773385.1 Aeriscardovia sp.
CCGATGCCTGCCTGACGAGCGACTGCTGCGAGAAGGCGGTGAGCATGACGACAGGCGCGATGCCCTCGCTCGTGATGGTCTTGGCGGCGGTGATGCCGTCCATGCCGGGCATCTTCACGTCCAGGATGACGACATCCGGATCCGTCTTGCGGGCAAGATCGATCGCCTCCTGACCGTTGGCGGCCTCACCCACCACGTTGTAGCCGGCAGATCTGAGCGACTCGACGATATCAAGACGGATCAGCGCCTCATCCTCGGCCACGACGACCTTGCGACCGGCCCCGTCGTTCTCGTCGCTGCTCTGATTCACCACGATTGTCTCCTCTGACACGTGCATCCTCTTCGATGAGGACTGCCACGGGAAACATCCGCCCCGTGGTACAAACGTTTGCAAACCACACCAGTATAGCGCACTGACGCGGATCATCAGGAGAGCACGCCCGCCGCCCGGCGACCTGCGCCTGAGGGCGCGCCCAGTCGGTCTTTCCCCGATTTCCCCGTCGGCACAGTGTCTGCAGGGTCTCTTTCCGATGGCGCGGAGCCTTCCCTTCCCGCACAGAATCTTCTCCTGCGGGACTTTCCCGTACCCCGGGAGGGACTCGAACCCTCAACACGCAGATTTTGAGTCTGCTGCCTCTACCAATTGGGCTACCGGGGCATGACGCCGTCAGTTTACGCCGTGCGGGCAACCATCCTGCCAACCGCTTGGTGTCGCATGCCGGCCGTCAGCCCCATCGTCGCATACAGACAGGCACAGGATTGTTCTAGCCCGAACGCGATTGTTCAAACCGGTACACGATTGTTCTAGCCCGCACGCGATTGTTCTAGTATGGACGCATACGGCCCTCCGACGCGGGAGGGGCGCCCCTCCTGAAGGAGATGCATGATGGCGTCTGATGAGACTTTCCGACCTTTCGATCCGTGGCGCGTGCCGCCCGTTCATGAAGATTCGCGCGAGCAGATCCTCGACTCGTATTACTTCCAGGTCGACAAGGTCCGGCTCCACGCCGCCAAGGCGGGCAGCTTCGACCGCACGATCATCCACACGAAGCGGGGTGAGACGGTCGGCATCTTCGCCATCGGCGGCGACGGCAAGATCCCGTTCATCGAGCAGTACCGCATCCCCACGCACCGCTGGACGCTTGAGATCCCTGCCGGACACGAGACCACACCGAACTCCGACCCGATGCAGACCGCCCATGAGCGTCTGCGCGCCGAGGCGGGGCTGACCGCGCACAACATGCGCCAGATCATCCGTTTCATCAACACGCCGAGCTATTCGACGCATTACACGTCGATCTTCCTCGCCACCGGCCTGCGCGACGTCTCGCGCGAGCTCAAGGGCGTGGACATGCGCCGCTCCTCCATCCGCTGGCTCACCCTCGACGAGGCCTACAACATGGTGCTCTCGGGCAGCATCCTCGACGCCAAGACGGTGATCGCCGTCCTGCGTGCCAAGACCCGCCTGTCCGCCACGGACCTCGACGTGCTCGCCGATATGTCGAACCGCCCGTTCGAGGGCGAGGACTTCGACGGCTCCGCCGATGAGTCCGACGCACAGATCCGTGAGGCGCTGGAGCACGCCGCGAACTGAACTTCAAACGGGCCATCGTCAAACCGCACCTGCGATGATCACCTCAACAGTGGGGTGGTAACCGCCGGTGCGGTTTTTCGTATCCGGGACGCCTGAGATACCGGGGCACTCCGACACAGGGTGCTCTTACGGGAATGGCACGGCACGGAACGACTCGACACGGATGCACGCACACGGGAATATCCCGCACAAAAAGAAACCGCGCACCGACAGATCCGAAGACCCATCGGTACGCGGTAGGCACGAGGTCGTTGATCCAGAGGCCGGTTGGGGTCTCAATCACGCGATCATGCTGAGATCACCTGTCTCAGGCGACGGTGTGCAGGATGACCTGCTCGTTGCCCTCGACCAGATCGCCTTTCTCCGAGAGGGAGACGACGATCTGGTCGCCGGCCTTGACGGCGCCGTTGGCCTTGAGCTTGCTGTCGACCTCGGCGAGCAGCTCCTCACGGGACAGCTCGGAGGCCTTCTTGTCGCTCATGACGGCGGTGGTGCCCCAGCTGAGGGTGATCCAGCCGAACGTGTGCTCGTTGGTGGTGAAGCCGTAGATGTCGGCCTTCGGGCGCAGACGGGAGATCTGATGGACGGCGTCACCGTTCTCGGTGAAGGTGACGATGGCCTTGGCGTCCACGTTCTTCGCCAGCTCGTTGGCGGAGAAGGCGGTGGCACCGCCGTTGGACAGGTCCAGATCCTCGGCCTTGAGCTGCGGGATGTAGTTGTAGCCGTGCTCGGAGGCGTAGTTCGAGATGCGGCGCATGGCGCTGATGGTCTCGATCGGGTACTCGCCGACGGCGGTCTCATTGGAGGTCATGGTGGCGTCGGCGCCGTTGAGGATGGCCTCGGCGCAATCAGAGGCCTCGGCGCGGGTCGGGATCGGGAAATGGACCATGGAGCCCATGACCTCGGTGGCGACGATGACCGGCTTGGCGTACTTGCGGCACAGCTCGATGCAGCGGCGGGTGACCAGCGGGACCTGCTCGAACGGCATCTCGACGGCCATATCACCACGGGCGACCATGATGCCGTCGAAGGTCTTGACGATCTCCTCGAGGTTCTCCACGGCCTGCGGCTTCTCGATCTTGGCGACGATCGGGACGCGGCGGCCCTCCTCATCCATGATCTCGTGGGCGCGCTCGATGTCCTTGGCGGAGCGGACGAACGACATGGCGATGATGTCCGCGCCCTCCTTGACGGCCCAGTGCAGATCGGCCTTATCCTTCTCGGTGAGCGCCGGCAGCGAGACGGCGACGCCCGGAAGGTTGATGCCCTTGTGGGAGGAGACCGGCCCGGCGACGGTGACCTTGGTGTGCACCTGGTTGCCCTCGACGGAGGTGACCTCGAGCTGGACCTTGCCGTCATCGATGAGCAGCGGGTCGCCCGGACGGCAGTCCTGGGCGATGCCCTCGTAGGTGCAGCCGGTGTGGGTCTCGTCGCCGACGATGGACTTGTCACCGATGATGGTGAACTCCTGGCCCTCCTTGAGGGTCACCTGGTCCTTGCCTTCGGCGTTCTTCTTGAACCAGCTGCAACGGATCTTCGGGCCCTGGATATCGACCAGGATGGCGTTGTTGCGGCCGGCCTCCTTGGCGGCACGACGAAGATTCTTGTAGTTGGTGTCGTGCTCCTCGACCGTGCCATGGGAACGGTTGAGACGGGCGACATCCATACCAGCCTTGATCTCTGCGAGAGCCTTGTCATAGCCCTCGACAGCCGGGCCCTGGGTATCGATGATCTTGCCTTTGCGCATGTGAAATAACTCCCTCACGTGACGTGATGGTTGGGGCCGGCGGCGCACCTCCGGCCGATAACGCTCTGATTCTACCGCACCCGGGGGGCAAGCCGGGCCCGCGCGTCGTCCGGTGAAATATCGATGAAACACGGTCGTCACGCCCTTGTGAACGCTCACACAACAGGGCCGGGGACGGCGGCTCCGCCGCCCTGGACCGCCTGGGCCGGCACTAGTTGCCGGCCCGTGTCGACCATCACCGATGACGGCCCCGTGCATGGACCGGACCTTCCGCACAGCGCGGGCTCACTTCTTGGCGTCGACCATCGCCTTCAGCTCGCGGCGCAGGTCGCGGATCTCATCACGGATCCTCGCGGCGAACTCGAACTGCAGGTCGTGGGCCGCCTGGCGCATCTTCGCATCGAGGTCGCGGATGAGCCTGTCGAGGTCCTCGGCGGGCATGCCGGCCTTGCGCAGCTGCTCGTGGCGCTCGTCCATCTCCCTCTGGTCCTCGGCGGGGATGCCGAAGTGCGTGTTCGCCGCCGAGCCGGAGTTGCGGTAGCCGCCTTTGAGCAGGTCCTTTGTCTCCACCTCCTCGCGGGCGATCATGTCGGTCACGTCGGTGATCTTCTTCTTGAGCGGGCGCGGGGTGATGTGGTGCTCTTTGTTGAACCGCTCCTGGATCGAGCGGCGGCGGGCGGTCTCGGAGATCGCCCGGTCCATCGAGTCGGTATGGCTGTCGGCATACATGATGACCGTGCCGTGCGGGTTGCGGGCGGCACGGCCGATCGTCTGGATGAGCGAGCGGTACGAGCGCAGGAAGCCCTCCTTGTCCTCGTCGAGGATGGCCACGAGCGAGACCTCGGGCAGGTCGAGGCCCTCGCGCAGCAGGTTGATGCCCACGATGCAGTCGATCTTGCCCTCGCGCAGCTGGCGCAGCAGCTCCACGCGCTTGAGCGTGTCGATGTCGGAGTGCAGGTAGCGCACCTTCACCCCGTGGTCGAGCAGGTAATCGGAGAGGTCCTCGGCCATCTTCTTCGTCAGCGTGGTGACGAGCACGCGCTCATGCCGTTCCACACGCTCGTTGATCTCGTCAAGCAGGTCGTCGATCTGGCCCTTGGTCGGGCGCACCTCGATCTTCGGGTCGAGCAGGCCGGTGGGACGGATGATCTGCTCGACCACCCCATCGCTGCGGTCCAGCTCAAAATCGCCGGGCGTGGCCGACATGTAGAGCGTCTGGCCGATGCGGTCCTCGAACTCGTCGAACTTGAGAGGACGGTTGTCGAGCGCGCTGGGCAGGCGGAAGCCGTACTGTACGAGCGTGCGCTTGCGGGAGCGGTCGCCGTTGTACATGGCACCGATCTGCGGGACGGTGACATGCGACTCGTCGATGATGAGCAGGAAGTCGTCGGGGAAGAAGTCGAGGAGCGTATTGGGCGGGGTGCCGGGCGCGCGCTGGTCAAAGTGGCGGGAATAGTTCTCGATACCGCTGCACGAGCCGATCTGGCTGATCATCTCCAAATCATAGGTGGTGCGCTGCTGCAGGCGCTCGGCCTCGAGGAGCTTGCCCTCCTTCTTGAACTTGGCGACCTGCCCGTCGAGCTCGGCCTGGATGGTCTTGACCGCATGCTTCGTGCGCTCGGGCCCGTTGGCGTACTGTGTGGCCGGGAAGATCTGGACCTGCTCCTCCTCGCGGATCTCGTCGCCGGTGACCGGGTTGAGAAGCGCGATGCGGTCGATCTCGTCGCCGAAGAACTCGATGCGGATGGCGTTCTCCTCGTAGACCGGGATGATCTCGATGGTGTCGCCGCGCACGCGGAACGTGCCGCGGGTGAACGCCACGTCGTTGCGCTTGTACTGCATGGAGACAAACTTGCGCAGCAGGCGCTGGCGGTCCACCTCCTCGCCCTCCTTGAGGAAGAGCATCTGTTTGGCGTATTCCTGCGGGGTGCCCAGGCCGTAGATGCACGAGACGGTGGCGACCACCACGCAGTCGCGCCGTGTCAGAAGGCTCGCCGTGGTGGCGTGGCGCAGACGCTCCACGTCGTCATCGATGTCGGAATCCTTCTCGATGTACGTGTCGGTCTGGGGGATGTAGGCCTCGGGCTGGTAGTAGTCGTAGTACGACACGAAGTAGTTGACCGCGTTGTCGGGCATGAGCTCGCGCAGCTCGCTGCACAGCTGGGCGGCGAGGGTCTTGTTCGGCTCGATGATGAGGGTGGGCCGCTGCAGCTTCTCGATGACCCAGGCGGCCGTGGCCGTCTTGCCGGTGCCGGTGGCGCCCTGCAGCACCACGTCCTTCTCCCCCGACCGCAGGCGCCGTGCGATCTCGGCGATGGCCTGCGGCTGGTCGCCGGCCGGCTTGTACGGCGCCTTGACGACGAACGGTTTGTTCGTGCGCACGATGCCGTGCGGGGCGAGCGGGTCGTCCTCGACCGGTTCGGGGACCATGTCCCAGTATTTCTCGGCGGATTTCGCTATCGACCGTGTCGTCGTGCCGCTCGCCATCGTCGCCTTCCCCGTCCTCGTCTCGCCTGTCCCTCATCGCACCCCGCACAGGGCTCGATTTTTGGGATACCTTCAGATCAGAACATCTGTTCGATTCAGATACACTACTTTACAGAGGGCGGACGGCGATCCGAGACAGTATCGCCAAGAACGCAATATGCCTGTGAGTGAATAGACGAACACACCTGTGAATAGACGGAGACAGTGGTTTTCTCACGCCCGCTGGAGACGGTCAAAGATCTCATCCGCCTGGCGCAGCGTGTCTTCGAGCGTGCCGGACGAGTCGATCACATACGTGGCAATGGCGCGACGGGCCTTCTCGTCCGCCTGGGCGTCGATGCGCGCCTGGGCCTCGGCCCGGTCCATCGCGCGGGACTCCTCCAACCGCCCGATGCGCGTCTCGATGGGCGCTTCCACGTCGACGACCGCGTCAAACCACGACTGCGTGCCTGTCTCCGCCAGGAGCGAGATCTCGTGCAGGACGATGGCCCGCAGACCCCCCTCACGCCGGTAACGCGAGCCCGAGCCCTGGCCGGCACCGAAGTTCGCGCTGATGTGATGGCTTGAAAGCCAGTCGTTCTCCCGCTTCTCCGCCTCCGCAAAAATGAGGGGGTGGAGCGTGTGGTTCACACGCTCGAGCAGATCCTGGCGGTCGAACATCTCCTGGGCGAGCCAGCGACGGTTGAGCGTGCCGTCCGGATTGAGGCACTCGTCGCCGAAGAGATCATGCAGACGGCGCAGACCGTCGCTGCCGGGGACGACGACGTCCCGGCTGATCTCGTCATAATCGATGACATAGGCACCGCGATCCGCCAGATGACGGGCGATCGTCGATTTCCCGGCCCCGATTCCGCCGGTGAGCGCGACGCGTGAGTACATACTTCCCTCATTCCAGCGGGGCGACGCCCGCTCCGTCCAGCACCATTATGACGCCCCGTGGCACTGCCCGGGTTTTTCGCCCACAGCCTGACGGACGGCCCGGGGCACCGGCCGTCGGACCGGACCGGGCAATCCCCCCAAAAAGCCGACGCACTCGAACTTATTGCGCGAAGAGGACAGCGGGCACGGGCTGGCCGGCATGAAAAAAGGCAGGGCACGAATGCCCTGCCTCATGGTGTGTCATGTCACACACCCGGGACGGCCCATGGGACCGTCAGGTTCACTTCTGGTTCTTCAGAAGCTCGTTGCGCAGCTGCTCCAGCTTCGAGTCGGAGGCGAGGGTGCCCTCGGACTGCGTCTCGGAATGATAGCTGGTCGGCGCTTCGGCCTCGGCCTGCGGACGGGAGGCCTCATGCTGGGCCTCTGCGGCCTCATGGTCCTCCTGGGCGGACTTGGCGGCGTTCTCGCGCTCCTTGGCGACGAAGGCCTTGTGCTGCTCCCACAGGTCGTGGGCGGCGGCGTACTCGGACTCCCACTGCTCACGCTGCTGGTCGTAGCCTTCCATCCACTCGTTGGTCTGCGGATCGAAGCCCTCCGGGTACTTGTAGTTGCCGTTCTCGTCGTACTCGGCCGGCATGCCGTAGAGGGCCGGATCGAAGTCCTCGGAGTTCGGGTCGCACGAATCGTCGGCCTGCTTGAGCGAGAGCGAGATGCGACGACGGTCGAGATCGACGTCGATGACCTTGACGAAGATCTCCTCGCCCTGGGAGACGACGGTCGCCGTATCGTTGACGTGGCGGTCGGCGAGCTCGGAAATGTGGACCAGGCCCTCGATGCCGTCGTCGACGGCGACGAACGCGCCGAAGTTGACGATCTTGGTGACCCTGCCCTTGACGATCTGGCCGGGCACGTGGGTGCGCGCGAACTTCTGCCACGGATCCTCCTGCGTCGCCTTGAGCGAGAGGGAGATGCGCTCGCGCTCCGGATCGACGTCGAGGACCTCGACGGTGACCTTCTGACCCACGTGCACGACCTCGGACGGATGGTCGATGTGGCGCCACGAGAGCTCGGAGACGTGGATGAGGCCGTCGACACCGCCGAGATCGACGAACGCGCCGAAGTTGACGATGGAGGAGACGGTGCCCTCACGGATCTGGCCCTTCTTGAGCTTGGCCATGAACTCCTGGCGGACCTCGGACTGGGTCTCCTCCAGGTACTGGCGGCGAGAGAGAACCACGTTGTTGCGGTTCTTGTCGAGCTCGATGACCTTGGCCTTGATGCGGGTGCCGATGTACGGCGAGAGGTCGCGGACGCGGCGCATCTCGACGAGGGAGGCCGGCAGGAAGCCGCGCAGACCGACATCGACGATGAGACCGCCCTTGACGGCCTCGATGACGGTGCCCTCGACGACGCCGTCGTTGTCCTTGATCTGCTCGATCTTGCCCCAGGCGCGCTCGTACTGCGCACGCTTCTTGGAGAGGATCAGGCGGCCCTCTTTGTCTTCCTTGGTGACGACAAGCGCCTCGATCTCGTCGCTGAGCTTGACCTCGTCATCAGGATTGACGTCCTTCTTGATGGAAAGCTCGCGCGAAGGGATGACACCCTCGGTCTTGTAGCCGATGTCGAGGAGGACCTCATCGTGATCGATGCGCACGACCGTGCCCTTGACGATGTCGCCGTCATCGAAATTCTTGATGGTGGAGTCGACGGCCTTGATGAAGTCTTCCTTGGTCCCGATGTCGTTGATCGCGATCTGCGGGACCTGCTCGTTATTTTCTGCCATGAAATATAGGGGTTTCTTTCGTAATGGATAGGGACTGTCTTGTGTTCTCCGCCCTCTTTGCGCGACCGTTCTGCCGGCCGCCCGCCGACGGCATTCGATTCTCGCGCGCCTTCTTGGACGTGTGGAAGGACGGTTCACCCGTCCGACGGGGTTTATTTTAGCGACCGGCGCCTACGAAAACAGGGTCGGCGAAACATGCCGGACACAGGCTCCGCCGGTTTCGGGGCACAGGTCTCAGAGCGCGTCATGCGTCCCGATGCCGGCCGCGCGCTCGGCCGCTTCGACAAGGTTGAGCAGCAGCATCGCACGGGTCATCGGTCCCACACCGCCCGGGTTGGGCGTGTAGGCGGAGGCCTTCTGCCGGCATGCCGGGTCGATGTCGCCCTCGATGTGGGTCCTGCCGGTGGCCGGGTCGGCCGGCCCGCGCGAGACGCCCACGTCCACGAGCACCGCGCCCGGCCGGACCATGTCCGGCGTGACGAGATGCGCCGATCCCGCGGCGCTGATGATGATGTCGGCCTGGCGGGTGAGATCAGCAAGGTTTTTCGTGCCCGTGTGGCACAGCGTGACGGTGGCGTTCACATCGCGGCGCGTGAGCAGCAGCCCGAGGGGGCGCCCCGCGGTCACGCCGCGGCCGATGACCACCACGCGCGCCCCGTCAAAATCCACGCCGCCCCAGCGCAGGAGGCGGACGATGCCGCGCGGGGTACAGGGCAGCGGGCCGGGCTCGGAGCCGTCCACGTCCAGCAGCAGCCGGCCCATGCTGCGCGGGCTGAGCCCGTCGGCGTCCTTGGCCGGGTCGATCCGCGCGATCACCGTCTGTTCGTCGATCCCACGCGGAAGAGGCAGCTGGACGATATAGCCCGTGCAGGCAGGATCGGCGTTGAATGCGTCGACCTCGGCAAGGACCTCCTCCTGGGAGGCGCCGGCCGGCAGCTGCCGGGCGATGGAGCGGATGCCGACCTGCGCGCAATCGCGCTGCTTGCCGGCCACATATTTCTTCGAGCCGATATCATCGCCCACGAGCAGCGTGCCCAGCGCGAGGGCGATCCCCCCGCGCGCCAGCTCCCCCACACGGCGGGCCACATCGGCCTTGACCTCCTGCGCGCACTGCCGTCCGTCAATCTTCCGAGCCGTCATGGCGATCCGTCCTTCCGGGCATCCGCCGGCACCGATGCCGGCCATCCCCCTGTCCTCCGTCTGATCTCTGAGGGTACTGGTAGAGCTGGTCGGTTATGGCGTGAGGGGTGCCGCCCGGGTGGACATGTCAGGCAGACACGCCCCGGCACGCGGGAGGGAGGACTGACCATGACTGACGAGCAGCAGACGCCGCAGGAACAGACCCCGGGCGAATCCGTGCGCTTCGAGGAAGCCGCCGTCAGCCGCGGACGCCGCCTCATCTGGAGCCACGGCACTTTCTCCATCCCCTCGGGCACGGTGACCGCCATCGTCGGCACGAACGGCGCGGGCAAGACCACGCTCCTGTCCGTCGAGCTCGGGCTCGTGCCCCTCAGCCACGGCAGCGTGCGCGTGCTCGGCAGCCGGCCCGGCGAGGCGAACCGGCGCATCGGCTATGTGCCCCAGTCCTACGCCTCCGACATCGACTCGAACATCACCGCCGAGCAGTCCGTCGCCCTCGGCCTCAACGGGCCGCGCTTCGGCTTCCACCTGCTCACCCGGGCACAGCGGCAACAGGTCCACCGGGCGCTGCGCCTGGCTGACATCGACCAGGCGGCGGGACTGAGGCTGTCTGAGATGAGCGGGGGCATGCGCCAGCGGGTCGCCATCGCCCAGGCGCTCGTGTCGAATCCGTCACTCCTGCTGCTCGATGAGCCGCTCGCCAACCTCGACATCACCGGCCAGCGCGACCTCGTCGCCACACTCGCCCGCCTCAACGCGCGGCTGGGAATGAGCATCCAGGTGGTCGCCCACGACCTCAACATGCTCCTGCCGATCCTCACCGGCGCGATCTATCTCATCGACGGCCATCCGCACTATGCGCCGATCGGCTCGGTCATGGACGCGCATCTGCTCACCCACCTCTACGGCACAAAAGTGGAGGTGCTCAAGACGCCCGAAGGCGATATGTTCGTCCGGCCCAACCCGCTCGAGGAGCCGAGGAACCGGCATCCGCACACGCACACCGCAGAGCAGATCGCCCGCTTCCACTCCCAAGGCGAGGACAGCGCAGGCGTCGACCCGGTCGAATGCGATCCCCCTGACGGCACGGCGGACGTCAGCACCCAAACCACAGACCGCGGCACAAACACGGCCGTAAACACGGCAGAGGCGAAAAACACAACGGGGAGTACAGAAAAGAACAGAAATACAAACCCGACGGCAAAGAGCACGACGATGAAGGAGGCACGATAATGGAGGCATATGTCCTGGCATCCGCCCGCCCTGTGGCCACCGCGATGTCCTGGTACGACCCGTCGTGGCGGACCGTTCTGGCCACGCCGTTCATGCGCAACGCCGCGTTGGCCGGCATCCTCATCTCGCTCGCCGCGGGATTCATGGGCTATTTCGTCATCGCCCGCAAATCCGCGTTCGCCGCCCATGCCCTCGCCCACATTGGCCTGCCGGGCGCCACCGGTGCCGTCCTCATCGGCGCGCCGGTCAGCCTGGGGCTGGGCCTGTTCGCCGTCGCGGGGGGTCTGGTGATCGGCGCCCTCGGCTCCAAGGCGAGCAAACGCGAGATCGCCACCGGCACCATCCTCGCCTTCTCGATGGGCCTGGGACTGTTCTTCTCCCGCCTCTCGGCCTCGGCGAGCCAGCAGATGCAGGCGATCCTGTTCGGCTCGATCCTCTCGATCACAGACGGCCAGCTCGTCGGCTATCTCGTCTTCGACATCGTGCTGCTCACCGTGCTCGGGCTCATCTACCACCCGCTGCTGTTCAGCTCCGTGGACGAGCAGGTCGCCCGCGCCAAGGGGGTGCCGACCACGCTCATGGGCGTGCTGTTCATGGTCATGCTCGCCGGCACGGTCACCATCAGCGTCCAGGCGGTGGGAACGCTGCTCATCTTCGCGCTCGTCGTCACCCCGGCCGCCAGCGCCAACACGTTCGCCCGCTCGCCGCTGTCGGCGATGGTGTGGTCGTGCGTGATCTGCCTCATCAGCATCTGGGGCGGCCTCGTGCTCTCCTCGATGCTGCCCACCCCGCCGAGCTTCGCGATCGTGACGATCGCCACGCTCATCTGGGCGGCGACGCAGCTGGCCGCGCGGCGCCGGGCGTAAAAATCAGCTGTTCTGCGAACGCACGTTGTCTTTGGAGCGTTCTGCTTCTCCGCGAACGCCCGGTGCCCAAGGGGCGTTCAGCTGTTCTGCGAGCGCTCGGCGGACGCCTTCTCGATCTTCTCGCGCACGGCCTTCGTCTCCTCGCGGCTGACCGCCTGCTTCTTGGCGGGACGGGACTTCTTGTGCGCGGCCCGGCGCTCCGACTCCACACGGTCGAGCGTCTCGGACGCCTTCTCCTTCGGGGCCTTGGCGTGGTGCTTGAGATCCTCCTGCGTGGGCTCGGCATAACCGAGGTTCACATCGAACAGATGCTCCGTCTCCTCCACGCTCACCTTCTCGGAAAGCGAGATCTCCGACGAAAGGACGGACCGCGCGCGCACGAGCATGCGCTTCTCGCCGGCGGACAGGCCGTGCTCCAGATCGTCGCGCTGGGCGAGGTCGCGCACCACCTCGGCAATCTTGAACACATCACCGGAGGCGACCTTTTCCTGGTTGAGCTTGAAGCGCCTCGACCAGTTGGTCTTTTCCTCCTCGATGGGGGTGCGCAGGATCTCGAAGACTTTTGCGACGGCCTTGGCGTCCGCGATGTCCCTCACACCGACCTTCTTGAGGTTCTTCTCGGGGATCTCCACCACAAGGCCGTTTCCGGAGGGGTCATCAAGGATCTGCATCTTGATATAGCGGCGGGTGACGCCCCTCAGCTCGCGATCGCCGATGGCGACGATGCGTGCCGCGCCGTGACACGGATAGACAACGGTGTCCCCCACCTTATAGGCCATGGATCCATCCCCCGGATGATAAAAATTCGACACTAAACCATTGCATAGAATGGTATCATCCTCGGACACCCGTCCCACCGCGCGCACGAGCGGCGGACGGGCATGGTCCCGGACGGCCCGCCCTCCTGTCCCGGAACCGTCATCCTCGTCCGGACGCCGTCGCCCGCCTGCCCGGAATGTGCGATAAACTCACAGGTATGGCGACAACACATCTTCAGGCACCGGCACCGCTGCCGGTGGAGCAGGGGACCCTCGACGCGGTCTCCAACGGAACCTACTACAATCCCCACGCCGTGCTGGGCATCCATCCCAACGGCGGCGGCAGCGCCTGGGCCACGGTCCGCGTGCTGCG
>JAXGWH010000042.1:0-11691 GCA_040773385.1 Aeriscardovia sp.
CGGCGGGGCCGGGGCCCCTTCCGTGTCGGAACCCTCGGATGCCCGGGACGCGGGGGACGGGGGCAGGCGGATGACCTATGCCGGTGCGCTGGCGGAGTATCTTGACAATCCCCCCCGCGCTGAAAAAGCCGTCACGTTCCCCAAAAAAGAAACGAAGACAACCCGGGCAAGAAAACTGAAGGCGACCTATAAGCGCATGGTGGGACGGGTCGCCCGGCTCTATATGGCCGCCCGCCGACGCGCGATGGTCCTCTCGCTGGCCGGCGACTTCCAACGGCTCAAACAGGCCGAGGGGATGGCCGATTTCGCTGATTTCACGGCCTATTCCCTGCGCCTCGTGCGCCGGTTCTCCTCCATCGGTGCCTCCTACCGTCGTCAGTACCGGTTCGTGTTCCTCGACGAATATCAGGACACCTCCACCACACAGGCAAAACTCATCGCCCAGCTGTTCCATCCTTCCGATCGGGACGCCGCCCGTGCTGACGGCCCGCGCCGGTCGGTGACGACCGCGGTGGGTGACCCGTTCCAGTCGATCTACGGCTGGCGCGGCGCCTCCCCGTCCGCCTTCACGCTCTTCCAGGATGATTTCGGGCTGGACGGAGATCCCGAGACCCTCTCGATGACGCATCGCAACAAGGATCTCGTGCTGGACCTGGCCAACATGCTCACCGGGCCGCTGCGCGATCCCTCGCGCCTCGGGCGCGGCGCCGCAGGCGCGGCGGACGCACCGGGCAGGCCGGATGAGACGGATGGCGGTGCCTCCGGCGAGGCCCGTCGCCGCAGCGTGCGCGTCAAGCCGTTGAGGCCGATGCGCCTGCCCGGTCAGGGGCAGGAGAAGCCTGACGAGGGCGCCACCGTCACCGCCGCGGGATTCGCGCAGAGCGGCCAGGAGATCCGTGCCGTCGCGCTGTGGGCGAAGAACCAGGCGCGCCGGCTTGCCGCCGCCCGTCCGGAAGGGCAGCCGCACCGTCCGCTCGTCGCCGTGCTCCTGAGGTCGAAGACGCATATGGACGAGTACGTCTCCGCGCTCGAGGACGAGGGGCTGGATGTGCAGGTGGTCGGCCTTGACCGCCTGTTCGACCGGCCCGAAGTGCGCGACCTCATGGCGGTGCTCACCTGTGTGGCCGACCATACCGCCGTGCCGTCGGTGATGCGGCTGCTTGCCACGCCGCGTTACGGGCTTGGTTCCGAGGATCTGCACAAGTTGGCCGATGCGGCAGACAGCCTCAACAGACAGCGGCAGTATGACGGGCTTGTGGCGGCGGGGCTCGCCACAGGGCGGGAGGATCGGGCCGGCCGTGACGCGCTCATTCGCGCCCACGGCGACAGCCTGCCCGTGATGTCCACCCTCATCGACCTGCTGCTCGAATCGGACACGCTGCCCGAAGGGCTGCTCCGGCCCCTCTCGCCGTCCGCCCGCGGTGCCGTCGTCTCCCTGTCCCGTGTGCTGCGGGCCGTCGAAGCGGTCCAATCGCAGGGGCTCACGGCCACGCTGCAAACGGCCGTCGACGTGCTCGGCCTGCCCACGGATGTCGCGCTCGCGCATGTGGTCGAGCATCCGCAGGAGGCGCCGAACATCCCCGCCGCCGCGCGGGCGGACACGGAGGCCGTGATGGGGCTGGTCGACACCTACATGTCCGAGTTGCTCGACACCTCCTCGGCTACCCTGCGGGGCTTCGTCGGATGGGTGAATGACCAGAATGCCGACACCACCCCGGGCACGCCGACCGCCCCGGCCGTGCAGGAGGCGGACGTGGTGGTCATGACCATCCATCAGGCAAAAGGCCTCGAATGGCCTGCCGTCGCGGTCGCCGGGATGACCACGAACAGTTTTCCCTCGCAGAAGACGCTCAGTATCGATCAGACACCGTCACAGCCCCGCGCAGTGACACACACATGGGCCGAGGATCCGGGATCCGTCCCGGCGCCCATGCGCTCGGATGCGGATATCCTGCCGCCGTTCCCGCACACGCTGCGCCGCGGGCAGGATCCGGTCTCCGCGCTGGAAGCGCTGGGCGACGACCCGGTCAGGCTCGGCCAGGAGGTGTTCGCGCCGGACAAGGACGAGCTCTCCCAGGGCATGCGCGGGCAGGACTATCCGGTCTGGCCCTCTTTGCAGGAGGAATACGGCAGCCTCGCCCATGCCGAGGAGCGCCGGCTCGCCTATGTGGCCGTCACCCGCAGCAGCGGGGACGTGCTGCTCACCTTCTCCGGGCATGGGAAGGCGAGCACAAGCAATCCGGGGGCGGCGCTGCATGTCGATTCCGGCAAGGCAGGGCTGTTCTGGGACGAGTCGTTTGACTATCTCACGGGCCTGCGGTCCTCCTCCGCGATGGCATCCGTGGGGGATTCAGACCTGCCAGAAAAGACGGATTCCGGCCGGACCACGCTCAGAGGCGGCTCACAGATGACGGGTGTCTCGTTCGGTCTGCGTGCCCGGCAGACGCTGGACATGTTCAACGAGGACATCCCCCTCGCCACCGCGGACGATGTCGCCGGGGAGAACGACCCGCTGCTGGGCCAGCTGCTCTGGCCGGCCCGTGTGCCGAAGACAGCCGTGCGCGTGCTGGCCCGGTCTGCCGAGATTGTTTCACGGCAGGACGCGGAGGGTGCCGGGACGGAGGCGGATGGGGGTGCCCCATCGGTCGGAGGGGCCGGCACGGCAGATTCCCCCATGCCTTTGACCGAGAGGGCACGGCAGTTGCTTGACATCGCGCAGAGGGAGAAGAGACGACGCGAAGGTGACGGGGGCGACCTGCCGCTCGCGCAACGGGCCCGTGCGGCCCTGCGCGGCCGGTCTGTCCCGACCACCACCCTCCAGCGCCTCTCCTCCGCCGGGTCTCCTGCCGGGGCGGAGACGCGATCCGGGCACTTCGGGCGGTCCGGGCAGGACGCCGACGACCTCCTCCTGCAGATCGTCCGGCCCATGCCCCAGCCGCCAAACGAGGCGGCCGGGCTGGGCACGCTGTTCCACAACTGGGTGGCCGGCCTGCTCGACCCGCTCACCGAGGAGCCGCTCACGGCGGGCATCCCCGACCGCGGCGACACACGGGAGCAGATCGCGCGGTTGGGGGAGGGTTCTGCCGAGGAGCGGCGCTTCGCCCGCTGGCAGAAGGCGTTCCGGTCGTCGGTCTGGGCAAAACGGCAGGTGGTCGCCGTCGAGAGGCCGTACGACATGGCGCTCGCGGGGCACCGCATCCCCGCCCGTCTCGACGCGGTGTTCGCCGGTGCGATCGATGACGCCCCCGGCCAGGAGCAGGAGGGCCGGTACACGGTGGTCGACTGGAAGACCGGCCGCCCGCCGCGCACGCCGGCAGAGCGCGACGAGCGACTGCTCCAGCTCGACCTCTACCGCATCGCCTTCTCCCGCGCCCGCAGCGTGCCGATCGAGAATGTGGACGCCTGCCTGTTCTATGTGGGCGCGCCGGCCGGGAAACGGCAGATCGGCCTCACGCGTCGCCGCGGTGAGCAGGAGATCCTCGCGCAGATCCTTGCCAATCCCACCGCCGCCACGGTTTTGGGGGGAGGATTTTGACGAGGAGGTGACCGGTTCTCCGTCGTCCGACTGACACCGCCTGTTTCCCCGCGAGACCACCCCGTTCCTTGGGCCCGTCGTGTCAAAAGGCCCCGGAGCGTCCCGGACACCGTGACGGGCACAATAGAAGGGCAGACGGCCGATAGACCGGATCGGCCGGCCACACCGGCCACCCGGCCGACCGACAACGATCGATCACAACTGGTCAAAGGAGAGGGCGATGGAGCAGAAGGCGATGGCAGAGGCGTCGGCACGGATGTCGGAACAGATGTCGCGGCAATCCCGACGACTTCGCCCGCGCGTCACCTTCCGTTCCCTGCGGTCCGGGGACATCGACGCCGTCATCGACATCGACCACGACACCTGGTACGCCGACGGCACCCCGTTCTCCCGTGACAAGGCCGTCCTCGAGACGACCGGCCTGCTGCGCCGCGTCACCTGGTCGTCGCTCGCCTTCCTCGACGGCCGGTTTCTGGGGATGATCACCGCCGCGGTGAAGGGCGAGCCGCCGCTCGATGACGATATCCTTGCCGCGCTCGACGCCCGGGAGCAGGATGCGCGCGGCAGGCTCGGCCGCAGCCCGGAGGGCCGGAGGATCCTCTCTGATTACGATGCGGACTTCGCCGAAAACGAGCGTTTCGAGGCGCAGGCACGCCGCGAGCTCGATGCAGAGGCCGTCCTCTTCTTCCTGCGCCCGCAGGCGCGCGGCCATCAGCTGGGCAAGCGCCTGTTCGACGCGTTCATCGCCCATCTGGACGACGCAGGTCTGAAAACCTACTGGCTCTTCACTGACTCCTCCTGCAGCGTCGGCTTCTACGACCACCGCGGCATGCGCCGCACGGCGAGCCTCACCACGGCCGTCGACTACATGCCGGGACTGACGAAATACATCTACACGGGCTTTGTGGACGAGGATGTGCAGCGTTATGCCAACATGGCGGGGGAGATCGGTCACTGATGGTCAGGAAGGACGCAGAGAACAAGGACGGAGAAAAGACAGACAAGAACGTCCCCGTGGCGCCGCAGACGACAACGACGGGGGCGCAGAAGAGGGGAAAGACACGGAGCCCGCGCAAAAAATCGCCGTTCCTCGCCCTGCTGAGCCTGCCGGAGGGCCGCCGCTTCACGTTCTCCGCGCTCGTGGCGCGACTGCCGATGTCCATGCTCTCGCTGGGCATCGTGCTCGCCATCAACCACCTCTATGACGAATGGTCGTCAGCCGGCCTCGTCTCGGCCGTCTACGTGCTCTCCGCCGCCGTGATGACGCCCGTCTATGCCCGTTGGTTCGACCGGTACGGCCAGAGGAAGGTGGGGCACATCTCCCTCGCCCTCTCCAACGTGTTCCTCGCGCTTTTCATCGTCATCGTCTGGCTGCGGCTGCCGCTTCCCGCCGTCATCGCCGGGGCGATCGGTCTGGGCGGCACCCAGTTCTCGTTCGGGGCGCTCGCCCGCACCCGCTGGACATGGCTGCTGCGCACCCGCACCGACCAGGGCGTCCTCACCCCGGCCGATGCGCGCACGCTGCTGTCCACCGCCTACGCCCTCGAGTCCGCGTTCGACGAGCTGCTCTACATCATCGGCCCGATCCTGGCGACGACGCTGGCCACCTCGGTCAGCCCGGTCAGCCAGCTCATCGTCCCGCTCATCGCCCAGATCGTCGGCGGCACCATCTTCTTCTCCCTGCGCTCGGCCACCGCGAACACCGCAGCCCTGCAGACCATCAAGGAGCCGATCGCCGTCGACCGGGACGCGCCCCGGCCCATCACCGACCAGGAGCGCCTCAGAAAGCTGCACCCCTCGCGCTCGCCGATCGCCCTGCTGCGCCGCTTCCGCGCCCACTCCGCGCTCGGCTTCCCCGGCATCACGCTCCTTGTGCTCTCGTTCGTCGTCTACGCCTCCAGCTTCTCCGCCTATGACGTGGGCGTGGTCGCCCTGGCGAAATCGCACGGCGAGGAGGCCATCTCCGGCGTGCTGCTCGCCATCTACTCGTTCGGCTCGCTGTGCGGCGCCCTCATCTACGGCTCGCGCACCTGGAAGTCACCCCTGTGGCAGCGCTACATTACCTTCATGTCCGCGCTCATCGTCGGCTTCGTGCTGCTCGACCTCACCAAGGATTTCATCCCCCTGTTCGTTCCCGTTGCGTTCCTCACGGGACTGGCGATCTCGCCCACCTATGCGACGGCCAGCATGATCGTGGAGGACTCGGTGCCCGGCAAGTATCTGACGGAGGGCCTGTCGTGGATGAACACCGCCTCGGCCGTGGGAAGCTCCATCGGCAGCTCGCTCGTGGGCGTGGTGATCGACCGCGCCGGTGCGGACGCCGCCTTCCACCTGCCATGGATGTTCATCATCGCCTCGAGCCTCATCGTGCTCATCGGTCGCAAAGGCCTGGCCGCCTCGCTGTTTCATCGCGTCCGCGAGGCCGGTTAACCTGAAACAAGAGGTCGGAACGGCACCCGGTCGTCCGCCTCGCACCTTTCAGTCGCGCGCGGCAGCGCATCCGGCCCGCACCGCCCGACAGTGCCGTATGGCATCCTGATAGGCCGGACCGATAAAGAAAAGACAGTCAATGGCAACAAGAACCCAGAAGACGAGGTCGCGCAAGACCTCGAACGCCACCTCCCGTCACGGCTCCTCCCGCCGCTCAAGCAACGCCTCACGGGGCCGGGGCAGGGAACGCGGCCGCCGCGAGCTCAAACCGCTCTTCATCCCCAACGAGAACCAGACGCCCAAGGATGACAGCGAGCTCGTCGCCCCGCCGAAATGCCGTCGCGGCTCCATGCGCATCGTCGCCCTCGGCGGCCTCGGCGAGATCGGCCGCAACATGAACACGGTGGAGTACAACGGCCACCTGCTCCTCATCGACTGCGGCGTGCTCTTCCCCGACGAGCAGCAGCCCGGCGTCGACCTCATCCTGCCGGACTTCGGCTATATCAAGGACCGCCTCGACAAGGTCGACGGCCTCGTGCTCACCCACGGCCACGAGGACCACATCGGCGGCGTGCCCTATCTGCTGCGCCTGCGCCCGGACATCCCGCTCATCGGCTCCAAGCTCACCCTCGGCTTTGTCAAGGCAAAGTGCGAGGAGTTCGACCAGCATCCTAAGACCATCGAGGTCGACGACGGCGACCGTCTCAAGGCCGGCCCGTTCGACCTGCGCTTCATCTCGGTGACGCACTCGATCCCCGACGCGCTCGCCGTGAGCGTGCGCACCCCAGCCGGCTCGCTCATCGACACCGGCGATTTCAAGATCGACCCGCTGCCGCTTGACCATCGCCTCACCAATCTGCGTGCCTTCTCTGACGAGGGCGAGAAGGGCGTGGACCTGCTGATGGCCGATTCCACCAACGCCGAGATCAAGGGCTTCGTCAAGCCGGAGATCTCCATCGCCCCGGCGCTCGACGAGGCGTTCCGCACCGCCACGAAGAAGATCATTGTGGCGAGCTTCTCCAGCCACGTCCACCGCGTGCAGCAGGTGGTCGACACGGCCCGCCGCTACGGGCGCAAGGTCGTGTTCGTCGGCCGCTCCATGCTGCGCAACATGTCGATCGCCTCCGACCTCGGCTTCCTCAAGCTGCCGGAGGACACGGTGGTCGACCTGCGCGACGCCGAGAAGCTGCCGGACGAGAAGATCGTCTACATGTGCACCGGCTCCCAGGGCGAGCCGCTCGCCGCGCTCGGCCGCATCGCCAACGGCAACCACCCGACCATCAAGGTCAATGAGTTCGACACGGTGATCCTCGCCAGCTCGCTCATCCCGGGCAACGAGAGCGAGGTCTACCGCCTCATCAACCAGCTCACCGCGCTCGGTGCCCGCGTGGTCAACCGCGACAACGCCGCCGTTCACGTCTCCGGCCACGCCGACGAGGGCGAGCTGCTCTACCTCTACAACATCGTCCAGCCCAAGAACGCCATGCCGATCCACGGCGAGTCCCGCCACCAGCTGGCCAACGGGCAGATCGCCATCAAGACCGGCGTCGACCCGCGCAATGTGGTCCTCGCCCGCGACGGTGACGTGGTCGACCTCTACCACGGCGTGGCCGGCATCGTCGGTTCGGTGCCGTGCCACTACGTCTACGTGGACGGCGACACCATCGGCGAGCTGACCGACCAGGAGCTCGAGGAGCGCAAGATCCTCGGCACGCAGGGTTTCGCCTCCGCGTTCGTCGTGGTCGACACGCGCAAGGACGCCGTCATCAAGGGTCCGCGCATCTTCTTCAACGCCGTCCCGGAGGACGTCTCCGGCCTCGACAAGATCCGTGGCTCCATCACCGACGCGCTCGTGGAGGCCATGCAGGACGGCACCACCGACGTGCCGCAGCTGCAGCAGACCGTCCGCCGCGTGCTCGGCGACTGGGTCTCGCGCGAGCTGCACCGCCGCCCGATGATCGTGCCGGTGGTCACCGACCTCGCCGTGCCGTCCGCCAACGCGTGTGTCGACACCGACGAGAGCGAGAACGCCGCGGAGAACGAGTCCGCCCGCCGCGCCCCGCGCCGTCGTCGCCGCTCGAGCCGTCGCTGAGGGCTTTCGCTGAGGATTTCTGAACACAGAGGGCACAGGATCGCATGGTCCTGGGCCCTTTTGCGTCTCTGCCTGCTGCCTACCAGATCTTGTCCGTCTACCTGATCTTGTCCGTCTACCTGATCTTGTCCGGCTACCAGATCTCGTCCAGTGCGGCGATGAGTCGCGGCAGGAGCGCGTCGATCTCCTCCATCGACACCTCGCCGGGATGCTCCAGCCGGTAAGTGACGAATGAGATCATGACGCCCGCCGCCATCTCCACCATGAGACGGCGGTTGACGGCGGAGGGCAGCCGGTGGGACGGCGTCGCTCCCGGCGTGCGGCGCCCGAACAGCCGGTCCCACAGATGTGCGCACAGCGCCTGCTTCCAGTCGTGGAGGAACCGCTCGTCGGGCACGTCCACCACGAGCAGACGGAAGAGCGTGCTGTTGTCTTCCGCCAGTGCGGCCACACGGCCGAACGCCTCGATCGCCCCGTCGGTGCCAGTGCCGGTCAGGGTCGAGCCGTCATCGATGATGGTGTGCAGCAGCCGCAGCTCCACCGCCCGCTGCACGTCGTCGGTCGTGCGGTAATTCGCGTAGAACGTGCTGCGGGCCACATGCGCCCGTCGGCACAGGAGCGTGACGGGGATGTCGCCCGCCGGGCGTCCAGATTCCCGTTCGATTCCCAGCAGCGCCTGTTCGATGGCGCGGCGCACACCGCTCGTGCGAACGGGCGGCAGGTCGAGCGCCGATTTGTAGGGGTTGTCGGTACGGGTGGTGCGGGCGTTGTGTGCGCCGTGCGTCGATTCTTTCCACGGGCTGTCCGAATGCCGTCCCGGAGATTCCTTGGCCGGGGTGTGTCTGTGGCCCTGATCGGCATTGCCCGTCTGGTTCATGCGCCCCTGATCCACGCGGTCTGTCTGGTCCATGCGTCCCAGTGTAGAGGTGCGCGACGGTGTCCCGATCATGGACACTTTCGGTCTTTTTGTCGCGTCATTTCTGTGTGTCCGCGTGCAGATCGCTGTCGGATGGGGGCAGATCACCAAACACGGTCACAGGAGGGCACGATGACGGACATCACAGCACAGGGGCGACAGAGCACGGCATCCGGCGAGCAGAACGCGGCTCCGGCCGCACTCCGGACACTTCAGCTGTCATCAAGCGCGCGGATGACGACGGATGCGGCGACGGCATCACTGACCATCGCCCCGTCGGGCATGATCCGCAGCCGGGCGTGGGCGGGCGAGACGACCATCCCGGTCCCCGGCGGCATCGAGCGCGTCCCGGTCCTCACGTTCCCTACAGATGCGGACCGCGGCGGCGCGGGGTACACCACCGGCTTCTCCGTGCAGACGTTCGTCTGCGGTTTTGTGCGCATCTCCCCGAATCTCGCCTGGGGAGGGGAGAAGTGCGGCATCATCAAAGGCTCTGGCTTCTTCGCCCATGGGGCCGAACGCGTGTGGCTGCCCGTCTGCTCGTTCCTTGTCACCACCCCGCACGGGCGTGTGCTCGTGGATACCGCGTGGGACCGCGGCATGAGCCCGCTCGGCGTCTACGACCGCAAAGCGCAGATCTCCTCGCTCGGCTCATGGGCGCTCTACCGCATCAACCAGGGAACGGTCGGGCCGGGCCGCACGATCCGCGAGCGTCTCGCGGCTCAGGGGCTCGCGCCTTCGGACATTGACTACCTCGTCATCTCCCATCTGGACTGCGACCACGTGGACGGTCTGCCGCAGATGAAGGGTGCGGGCAGGATCATGATCGCCGGGGACGAGATGAAAGGCGCCACGGAGCATGGGCCGGTCAACAGCGTGCGCTTCAACCCCGGCTGGTGGGACGGTCTGGAAGACGACGTCGACCTCTACAGCTGGAACGACACGCAGGGGCCGGCGCACAGATCCTATGACCTTTTCGGCGACGGCAGCGTCGAGCTCATCAACATCCCGGGCCACACGAAGGGCCTCGTCGCCACGAAGATCACCAACCCGGACGGCCGGTACGTGCCGCTCTTCGCGGACGGGGGCTACTCGTCCGCCTCGTGGCAGCGGATGATCGTCTCCGGCATCGCCGAAAACAAGGCCGACCAGCGCCGCTCCCTCGAGTGGATCCGGCAGCAGAGCCTCGACCCGAGTTGCCTCGCCTCGATGGCGAGCCACGACCCCGCGCACATCGACCGGGTCCTGCGGTTCTGAGGAGGTTTCCGCCGGAGTCGGATGCGGCCGGCCCGCCCGTTATGCTGGGTTTGTCCGTACAAACGTCACCGACAACTGTTTTCCGCCGTGCCCGGAACCGGCTGGCACCGGGATCGATCGCTTCCCATCGGATCCCAGGATCGCCGGTTTCTGACGGGTCGGCGGGCGCAGCCCCGGGAATGGTCCGGTGCCATGGTCCCGGGCATTGTCCCAGAAAGGACAGCATCCATGCCAGGAATGAACCTGACGCATGCCGAGGCGCAGCAGCGCGCCTCGCTCGTCTCGAATGTCAGCTACACCGTCCACATCGACCTCACCCGCGGTGCCGACACGTTCGGCTCCGTCTCCGAGATCACCTTCGACGCCCCTGAGGGCGCCTCCACCTTCCTCGACCTCGTCGCCCCGAAGGTCCTCTCCGTCAGCCTCAACGGCCAGACGCTCGATCCCGCGCAGGTATACCAGGACTCCCGCATCGGGCTGACCGGCCTCAAGGCCCACAACAGCGTGCGCGTGGAGGCGCTCGGCGCCTACTCGCACACCGGTGAGGGCCTGCACCGCGCGGTCGACCCCTCCGACGGGCTCGTCTACCTTTACACGCAGTTCGAGGTGGCCGACGCCCGCCGCATGTACGCCGACTTCGAGCAGCCTGACCTCAAGGCCACGTTCGACTTCACCGTGGACGCGCCGACCTCGTGGACGGTCCTTTCGACCATGCCAGCCACTGACAAGCAGCTCCTCGACGGGCGCTCCGTGGAGGAGGGCACGCTCACAAAGGGCACCGACACCGTCACCCGCTGGGGCTTCGCCACCACCCCGCGCATGTCCACCTACCTCACCGCGCTCATCGCCGGCCCGTACGCGCAGTGGCATGACTCCTATGCCAACGAGGACGGCCGCACCGTGCCGCTGGGACTCTACTGCCGCCAGTCGCTCAAGGCCGGCCTCGACAACGACGCCCAGTACCTCTTCGACACCACCAAGAAGGGCTTCGCCTTCTACAACAAGCAGTGGGGCGTGCCGTACCCGTACGCCAAGTACGACCAGATCTTCGTGCCGGAGTACAACGCCGGCGCCATGGAGAACATCGGCACCGTCACCATCGTCGACTCGTACGTGTTCCAGTCCAAGGTGACCGACGCCCTGGCCGACCGCCGCGTGGAGACGATCCTGCACGAGCTGGCACACATGTGGTTCGGAGACCTCGTCACCATGAAGTGGTGGAACGATCTGTGGCTCAACGAATCGTTTGCCGAGTTCATGAGTACGCTGTGCACCGCCGAGGCCACGGAATGGACGTCCGAGTGGTCCACCTTCACCTCCGGCGAGAAGAGCTGGGGCCAGGCGGCCGACCAGCGCCCGACCACCCACCCGGTGGCCGCCACCATCGACTCCCTCTCCGACGTGGAGGGCAACTTCGACGGCATCACGTACGCCAAGGGCGGTTCCATCCTCAAGCAGCTC
>JAXGWH010000043.1:0-11669 GCA_040773385.1 Aeriscardovia sp.
CGTTCCTCGTCACCCATCCGCTCGTCTCGGAGACGCTCTACCGCATGGTGGAGGAATCGCTGAGCAATATCCGGAAATATTCGGGGTTGCTCGACGGCCGGCATGTGCGGGCGCTCATCGAGGAGACATGGCTGCCCGGCACCGGCGGCACGGACGACAACGATGGCATCAACGGCGCGGACAGCACCGGCGGCAGCATGGGGGACGGCATATCCGGCGGCAACGGCGCAGGCAGCGTGCGGATCGTCATCCGCGACGACGGGCAGGGCGCCGCGGCGGCCGGGGACGGGCACAGCGCCGGCTACGGGCTGCTGGGCATGCGCGAGCGTGTGGAGGCATGCGGCGGCACGCTCACCACCGGCCCGATCCCGGCCGACGAGGGCGGCGGTTTCTGGGTGCAGGCGGTCATCCCTGTGACCGTCACCCATCGCGCCCCTGCGGATCGCGGCGGCGCAGGGACCACGACCACAACGACTTCTACGGACCCCGGCACCACCGACCCCGCCATCACCACGACCGGGATGACCGGGACGACGGGCACGACGGCCCCCTTCCCCTCGGCCCGATGGAATCCTTCCAGTCGATGGCATCCCTCCGATCACTGGCATCCCTCCGGCTGGTGGCGCCGGCAGAAGACGCGCGTGCAGGGCATCGGCTCACCGGCCGGCTACTCGGTGGCGGACATCATCATCAGCGTCTGCATCTGCCTCGCCGCCGCCATGGTGTTCCTGCCGAGCCTGCTCCACCACGGCGGGGACCTCGACTGGTGGTACTGCCTCGTCAGCTATACCGGTGCCCTCGGCTGCGCCATCCCGCTCGCCTTCCTGCATCCCTACCCCGAGAAACCGGCGATCGTGACCTCCTCGGTGATGGGCGCGACCATCGTAGGCACCATCGTGCTCCACCAGCCGCTGCCGTTCCTCAGCCTCGTCTGCGGGCTGGTGGCCCTCTACGCGCTCATCGCCTATGGTCCTGAGAGCGCTCGGCGCTGGGCGACGCCCGCATGCGTGGTGCTCGTCCTGCTCGCCTGCGTCGGCGAGGTGTGTCTGACCGTCTGTCATGGCGGGCGCTGCATCGGAAGGCCGAATACGTCGGATCTGTTTTCCATGACCGCGCTGTTCATCGGCTCGGCCATCGTTTTCGGCGCCACCGTGCTCATCGTCGCCCTGCTCGCGCGTCTGCACCGCGAGCGCGGCATGGATCCTGTGCTGCTCGCCTCGCACCGGCAGGCGCTCCTGCTCCAGCGGGAGCAGGCCGGACGTCTCGCCGCCCGTCGCGAGCGCGAGCGCGTCTCCGCCCAGATCCACGAGGAGGTGGCGCAGACACTGCGCCAGGTGAGTGATTCGGCCGGACAGGCGTGCGCGCGGCTGGAAGAGATCGACGAGCGCTCGCAGAAATCCGGGAAAGTCTCGGATGAGGATTCGGCGACCATCGTGCGCCTGTTCTCGCAGACCGCGCAGACCGGCCGGAAGGTCCTGGCGCACATCCGCGAGCTGATCGGCGTGCTGCGCAGCAACGAGACGGAGGAGGAATCGCACAGGGTGCTCCTCGCCCCGGTTAAAATCGACGACAGAAAGACGGGAGAGCAGTCATGACAGAGGAGACGACCGCAGAGGGGACGACCGATGCCCAGACGCGGCTGGACACGCCGATCCGCGTGTTGCTGGCCGACGACCAGTCGCTCATCCGCGCAGGCTTCGCCATGGTCATCAACTCACAGCCGGACCTGACGGTGGTGGGCGAGGCATCGGACGGCGAGGAGGCCGTCGCGATGACGCGCGCGCTGCGCCCGGACGTGGTGCTGATGGACGTGCGCATGCCCCGGCGCGACGGGATCGCCGCCACGGCGGACATCGCGCGGATGGGTCTGCCCACGCACGTGGTGATCCTGACGACGTTCGACCTGGACGAGTATGTGATGGCCGCGATCCGCGCGGGCGCCTCCGGCTTCCTGCTCAAGGACACCTCGCCCGAGGAGATGCTCTCCTCCATCCGCACGGTGGCGGCGGGCAACGCGATCATCGCCCCCTCGGCCACGAAGCGCCTCATCTCGCGGCTTGTGCGCGAACCGCTGCCCGACGAGCTGGCAGCCCGCGTGCGGGGATCAGCCCCGGCAGAACAGACCGGGCAGAACATATCGGCCGCGCCAAGCGGGCCGCATCCGCAGGATGGCCCGGATGCACAGGGCGCACAATTGACGCAGGCCCGCCGGCCCGGCCCGGCGGCGACAGCATCACGGCCCGGAATCACCCAGAGAGGCCACACAGGCCCGGGCACCTCGCTGCAGGCGCGTCAGATCCTCGATTCCCTCACCCGCCGCGAGCGCGAGGTGCTGGTCGAGATCGCCCACGGTCTGTCGAACCAGGAGATCGCCGAGAAGCTGTTCATCAGCCTGCCAACCGTCAAGACGCATGTGGCGCACATTCTCGCCAAGACCGGTTCGCGTGACCGCGTGCAGGCTGTCGTCTTCGCCTACGAGAACGGGCTTGTGGACTGAGTCCTATTTGCATTTTTCCGTTTTGTGCGGTGGATTATCCCTAAGGCCCGATTACTTACCGGCGCAATGACGGGAGAAAATAAGAAATAATACAGAAAAGTCACCGCACAAAAGGCAGATAGCCGATTGCCGGCCGCCGTATAAGCCCCACTGAAGGCAGATAGGCTGTCGAGCAGCCTCAAACGCCGGCGACGAAAACGGCCATGGCACCTAAGTGCCATGGCCGTTGTGCGCGGCGCCAGGGCCGGGATCTCACGCCTCGGAGAGCACCTCGACCGGGGAGGTCCTCACCGCCCGGCGCGCCGGGGCGACCGAGGAGATGAGCGCCGTGACGACCGAGATGAGCAGGATCGCGCCGGCGATGCCCCAGTTGAAGCTGAACACAAGCCCGCCGAACACGCCCTTGAGCACGATCACCGAGCCGAACCAGCCGAAGAACGCGCCCACGGCGAGGCCGGCGATGGTCGATGTCACCGACAGGATCAGCGACTCGACGGCCAGGGACCGGCGAAGCTGGCCCTTCGTCATGCCGATCGCGCGCAGCGTGGCGGATTCACGGGTGCGCTCGATGACCGAGAGCGAGAGCGTGTTGGCCACACCGATGAGCACGATGAGCACCGAGACGGCGAGCAGGGCGATGAGCACGAGGAGGATCTGGTTGATCTCCTGCTCGAACTCCTGACGCTCGGCGATCGGGCCGAGGATCTGGATCTGGTCGACGTCGGAGAGGGCGTCCTGCAGGTTGTTGAGCACCTTCATGCCGTCCGCCGAGGAGTCGACGCGCGCCCAGACCACGCTGGAGCGAGGGGCGGAGACCGTCGCGCGCAGGTCCTGCGGCAGGTCGGACGGGCTGAGGAGGATCGCCTGGCCTGTGGAGCCGGGGATGGTGAACCGCGTCACGCGCGTCGTGACAGTCACTGAGCGCAGGTTCGACGCGCTGCCCGATTCGACGGCCGGACCCTGGGCGAGGTCGCCGTGGGCGCCGGTCGCGCTCGTGTCGGCCGGCGTGCCGAGGCGCAGGCCGATGCGCGCCCCGGATTTGAGGCCGGCGAGCGCGACGGAGCTGGACTTCGTCACCACGGCCGTCCCGTTCGGGGCGGTCAGGTCCGCGCCACGCAGCACGCGGGAGCGCTGGGCGTTGCCGAGCACGAAGACCGGCACGGCCTGCGTCCCGGCGTCCTTCCCGGCCGAATCGGTGCGTTCGACGACGGCGGAGAGCCGGCCGACGCGCTCGACGGACTGGATGCCCTTGACGCGGCGGACCGTGGAGATGTCCTTGTCCGACAGGCCCTGCGTGGAGACGAGGGCCACGTCGACGGAGTAGTGCGCGTCGAGTTTCTGCTCGGCGGTGGCGTTCATCGAGGCGGCGCCTGTGGCGATGGTGGTCACGAGGGTGACGCCGATGAGCAGGGCGGTGCCGGTGGCGGCCACGCGCCGCGGGTTGCGCTGGATGTTCGCGCCGGCGATCTTCGAGGCCGGGCCGATCTTGCCGACCAGCCAGCAGGCACCGCGCATGAGCACGGGCATCCACCACACGGCGCTCACGGTGAGTCCCACGAACAGGAGCGCGCAGGCGAGGATTCCCACCAGCAGGAACGTGGTGAACGTGTCGGACTTGAGGTCCTTGCCGGTCATCACCGAGTACGACCAGACGGTCAGGGCCGCGCCGGCGACGAGCAGGAGCACGGAGAACACGGCACGCACCGCACCGGCCTTGCGGGTGGGCGTCTGCTCCATCGGCCGCAGCGCCTCGAGCGGGGTGACCATGGTGGCCGCCCGCGCAGCAGAAAGCGAGGCGAGCACGGTGACCACGACGCCGAAGACGATCGGCACCCAGAACGCCGCGGCGGTGGGCACGAAGCGCATGGCCACGCCGTTCATCAGGTGGATGGTTCCCTGCGGCAGCAGGGTCAGGACCCACATGATCAGGCATGCGAAGCCCACGCCGATGGCCGAGGAGACCAGACCGAGCAGGCCCGCCTCCTGCACCACGGAGCCGTACAGCTGCCTCTTGGTGGCGCCGACCGCCCGCAGCAGGGCGAGGATGCGGCGGCGATGGGCCACGATCACCTGGAACGTGTTGGAGATGACGAGCGCGGCGACGAGCAGGGCGAGGATGCCGAAGATCATGAGGAAGACCTGCACGGCGTCCTGGCCGCCCGACTGCTGGAGGATCTGCTGGTGGACGGCGCTCTTGCGGGTCTGCATCTTCCAGCCCTTGGGCAGCTGCGACGTGATGGAGGAGACGGCCGTCGAGACGGCGGCAGGCTCGCCCTCGATGCGCATGTAGATGCTTTCGATGTCACTGCCGTCCTTCGAGGGGGCGGGGAAGGCCGAGACGGGCAGGACGGAGGCGCCGTTCGTGTAGGCGTAGACGCCCCTGGGGTCGGAGACGATGCCCGAGACGGTGCGGGTGGCGCTCTTCGCGTTGGTGCCCAGGCCCGTGGCGGAGCCGTCGTCCGAATACGGGGCGACCGTCACGCGCACGCTCTGCCCGACCTTCGCCTTGAGGGTGCGGGCGGATGCCTCGGTGAGGGCGATCTGTCCTTCCTTCGGCCACGTGCCCTCGGTGAGGGTGAGCGGCATGAGGCCGGTGGCGCTCTTCGAGGACGGGCCCTGCGCCGACATGGCCATCGGCTCGGCGAGGGTGACGGCGGAGCGGCCGTTGACCGAGACGGCGGAACGCCACCAGCCGCTGGCGCGCACGCCGGTGACACCGCCGGTTGAGGCGATCGTCCGGGCAGTCTGCAGCGTGGGGTTGTGCTCGCCGTCGTTGCCGGCAGTGGCGGAGATGACATGCGTGGCCGAGGCGTACGGAGCGGAGACGGACTGGGCCATCATGTCGCCCAAGGAGCCGCCGAACAGGAAGGTGGCGGAGACGAACGCCGTGCCCACCACGATGGCGATGCCGGCGAGGACGAGCATGCGCAGGTTGCGGCGCATGAGCGCGAAAGTGACTTTGCGCATCGCTCTCAGGCCTCCTGCGCGTGGCGCGCGGAATCCTGGGCGTGGCGCGGCCCGTGCGCGGGCACGCCGGGCATCGCGCCGGGCGTCTGCCGCGCGGATGAGCCGGCGAGCGCGCCGAGACGGCCGTTGCCCTCGGCGGTGCGCCGCGCGGCGAGGTTCTCCATGATGGAGGTGAGCAGGCTGCTCATCTCCTCGGCGGTGGGGTGCTCGCGGTCGGCGACGATGCGGCCGTCGGCGAGCACGACCGCGCGGTCGGCATAGGAGGCGGCGGTGGCGTCGTGCGTGACCATGACGATGGTCTGGCCGGTCTCGTCCACAAGACGGCGCATGAGGGTGAGCACCTCGGCGCTGGAGACGGAGTCAAGGTTGCCGGTCGGCTCGTCGGCGAAGACGACCTCCGGTTTGGTGATGAGGGCGCGTGCGATGGCGACCCTCTGCTGCTGGCCGCCGGACATCTCGCTGGGGCGGTGGTGCAGACGGTCGGTCAGGCCGAGGGTGGTGACGAGGCGGTCCGTCCATGCCTTATCCGGTTTCCTGCCGGCGAGGGTGAGCGGCATGAGGATGTTCTGCTCGGCGTCGAACATGGGAAGCAGGTTGAAGCTCTAGAAGATGAAGCCGATGGTGCTGCGGCGCAGGAGCGTGAGCTGTTTGTCGGAGAACCTGGTGATGTCCTGACCGCCGACGAGCACGGTGCCGCGCGTGACGGAGTCGAGGCCGGCGAGCGTGTGCATGAGCGTGGACTTGCCCGAGCCGGAGGGGCCCATGATCGCGGTGAACGCGCCCTTCTCGAAGCCGATGTCGATGCCGCGCAGCGCGTGGACGAGCGAGGCGCCGTGGCCGTAGTCCTTCACGAGGCCGATGGCCCGGACGGCGGCGGGACGGCGGCCGTCGCTGGTCACCACGCCGGCCGTTCCGGCACCCGCGCCGGTACCGGCCGTCTGCTCGTCGGGACTGCCCGCGAGCCTCGTGCCCCACTGGTTGGTGACGCCCTGATTCCAAAGACCCGCGGAGGATCCCGCAAGATTGTCAAGATTCTGCTGGCTCATCATGGCCCTTTCCTTCTCCCGAATGGCACGCGGCCGTGCGCGGCCGCGGCATTCCTGTGGATGATGGGTCCACTGTACGGGCGGGAGGGCGTCTGCCACATCATGCGGCCGGACGATCTGCCATTCGTCGATATTCCCGCCTCATTCTTTGGGATGGCAGCCAAGACGATAACGACCAGATTGACGGAGGGCACGTCAGCGATGCCACGCCGGCCGACGACTGCGCGAACAGCGGAAACACCCAGAAAAGCACCAGGAAGAACGGGGGCACCCCAATACAATGGACAAAACAAGCGGCGGGAACGGGATGATGACGGACAGGCACAACAGGCACACGAAGGAGGATCATGAGCGGCACACCCTCTGAGGACGAGGATCTCGAGCACACGGCGCGTCTGGCGGGCGCACCAGGCTCCGCGCCACGGCAGCGCGCCAAGAACGGGATGTTCGAGCGCCAGGGCATGACCCCCGGCCAGCGCCTGCTCGAGCAGCGGCAGGAGGCCGAGTTCCAGCGCGATCTCGGCAGCGCCAAAGACATCAAATACCTCATGCCGAGCATGCGCGAGTACAAGGTGGACTCGTGGATCACCGTGGTGTTCATGGTGCTCGAGGCCATCTTCGACCTGCTCATCCCCACCTTCATGGCCGACCTCATCGACCAAGGCGTCTCCAAGGGCGACATGGGCGAGGTGTGGCACTGGGGCGGCATCCTCGCCCTGTGCGCGCTGGCGGCGTTCATCACCGGGTGCATCGCCAACATCTTCGGCGCCCGCGCCTCGGCCGGCTTTGCCCGCAACCTGCGCCACGACACGTTCGCGGCGGTGCAGCAATTCAGCTTCACCAACATCGACCACTTCTCCGTGGGCTCCATCATCACCCGCACCACCACGGACATCACCAACGTGCAGAACGCCTACCAGGGCATCCTCATCATCGCCTCGCGCGCGCCGATCATGATGGTGGTCGCCTGGGCGCTCAGCTTCCGCCTCTCGCACTCCATCTCGATGGCGTTCCTCATCGCGCTGCCCATCCTGCTCGTGGCGCTCATCATCATCGCCGCCGCGGCGCACCCCTCGTTCGTGCGCGTGTTCCACGTGTATGACCGGCTCAACTCCACGGTGGACGAGGATCTCAGCGGCATCCGCGTGGTCAAGTCGTTTACCCGTGAGGACTACCAGGTGCGCGGGTTCAAGCGCGTCTCGCAGCGCATCTACAACCTGTTCGCGCACGCCGAGTACATCCTGGCCACCAACAACCCGCTGGCGAACATCTGCATGTTCACCATCCAGATCGCCATCTGCTGGATGGCCGCCCACCAGATCGTGGCCTCCGGCAACAACCCGACAAAAGGTCTGACGACGGGCGGGCTCACCTCGCTGCTCAGCTATGCGGGCACGCTGCTCTCGGCCGTGTTCATGCTCTCGATGGTGTTCATCCTCGTCATCATCTCCCGCGCCTCGGTGAGCCGTATCGCCGCCGTGCTGCAGGAGAAGAACACCATGGGCTTCAAGCCGGCCGGGCAGGCGCTCACCACGGTGCCGGACGGCTCGGTGGACTTCGACCACGTCACCTTCCGCTATGACGAGGAGGGCACCGGCGACGACGTGCTCTCCGACGTCACCCTGCACATCCCCTCCGGCTCCACCGTGGGAATCATCGGTGTGACCGGCTCGGCCAAGACGAGCCTCGTGCAGCTCATCCCCCGCCTCTACGACGCCAGCCAGGGCACGGTGAGCGTGGGCGGGCACGATGTGCGCGACTACGACATCAAGGCCCTGCGCACGCAGGTGGCGATGGTGCTGCAGAAGAACACGCTTTTCGAGGGAACGATCGCGGAAAATCTGCGCTGGGGCGACCCGGATGCCACGGACGAGCAGGTGGAGCGGGCCGCGAGGCTCGCCCAGGCCGACGAGTTCGTGCAGCGCATGCCCGACAAGTACGACACGCACATCGAGCAGGGCGGCACGAACGTCTCCGGCGGCCAGCGCCAGCGGCTCACGATCGCCCGAGCCCTGCTGCGACGGCCGAAGGTGCTGATCCTCGACGATTCCACCTCCGCCGTCGACACGAAGACCGACGCGCTCATCCGCCAGGCCTTCGCCACCGAGATCCCCGACACGACGAAGATCATCATCGCCCAGCGCCTCTCCTCCGTGGAGGACGCCGGCCAGATCTACATCCTGCGCGACGGGCGGATCCTCGCCCACGGCACCAACGACGAGCTGCTCAAGAACTCGCCGGAGTACCGGGCGATCTACGAGACGCAGAACCAGACCAGCGAGAAACAGGCGGCGCTGGCGCAGGCCGGCGATCAGAAGCAGGCCAACGATCAGAAAGAGGAGGAGAAATGAGCACCTCGACACAGCAGCAAGGCAACCGCCTCTTCCTCGGGCACTTCAACCGCACGCCGCTGCAGGCGTGGCGCGACGCCATCGCCGAGGCCTCGACCCTGCAGCGCACGCGCGACGAGATGAAGCCGGGCACGTTCAAGCGCATCATGCGCTACATCGGGCGCTACCCGTGGTACGTGTTCTGGACGCTCTTCGTGCTTGTGGCGGACGCGGCCATCATCGCCCTGGGCGGTGCGCTCATCCAGAACGTGGTGGACGACTACATCCTGCCGCTTCTCAAGCAGAAAAACCCCGATTTCGCACCGCTGGCACAGTTCCTCACCATCCTGGGGATCCTCTACCTCGTCTCCGTCATCACCGCATGGATCCGCCCGCTCCTGCTTGTCAGGATCGAGCAGGGCACGCTCAAGAACATCCGCGACGACATGTACGCCCACATGCAGCAGCTGCCGGTCGGCTACTTCGACACGCATGAGCAGGGCGACGTGATGTCCCGCTACACCAACGACACTGACGCCCTGCGACAGGCCATCTCCCAGTCGTTCCCGCAGATCCTGTTCGACATCGTCTCGCTCGTCTGCACACTGGTGGCCATGCTCTGGGTCTCCATCCCGCTCACCCTCGTGACCGTGGTGCTCACCGCGCTCATCATGTGGCTCGACGTCTACCTCGTGCGCTTCTCCGGCCGCTTCTTCATCAAGCAGCAGCAGGATCTCGGCAAGGTCAACGGTTTCGTGGACGAGGCGGTCAACGGCCAGAAGGTTATCAAGGTCTTCACCCACGAGGACGCCACCCAGGCCCAGTTCGACCGGATCAACGACGAGCTGTTCCGTTCCAGTTCCACCGCGAACATCTTCGGCAACCTCTCCGGCCCGGTGGTCAACAGCCTCGGCCTGCTCACTTACATCATCATCGCCATCGTCGGCGCCGGCGTGGCGCTGGCCGGCTGGGGCAACCTCACCCTCCACGGAGGCATGGCGATGACGCTCGGCACGATCATCGCCTTCGTCAGCCTGTGCCGCTCGTTCATCAACCCGATGGGCGAGGTGGCACAGCAGGTCACGCAGGTGATGCTCGCCATGGCCGGCGCCTCGCGCATCTTCAGCCTCCTCGACGAGCCGGTGGAGCAGGACGAGGGAACCGTCACGCTCGCCAATGTGCGCGACGACGCCCACGGCCGGCCTGCCCTGGCCGACCACCGCACCGACGAGTGGGCGTGGGACGTCCCCTCGGGCATCCCCGTCGCCCATTGGGCGGACGGGCCGTACCCGGCCGGCGACGGGACCACGCACTCCCTCGTCCCGCTGCGCGGCGACATCCGCCTCGCGCATGTCAACTTCAGCTATGTGCCAGGCCACCAGATCCTGCACGACATCTCGATCTACGCCAAGCCCGGCCAAAAAGTGGCGCTCGTCGGCTCCACGGGCGCGGGCAAGACGACGATCACGAACCTCATCAACCGGTTCTACGACATCGACTCGGGCTCGATCACCTATGACGGCATCGACATCCGCGACATCGCCAAGCCGGACCTGCGACGGAGCCTGGGCATCGTGCTGCAGGACGTGAACCTGTTCACCGGCACGGTGATGGACAACATCCGCTACGGCCGCCTCGACGCGACCGACCAGGAATGCATCGCCGCCGCCAAGCTCGCCAACGCGGACAGCTTCATCCGCATGCTCCCCGACGGCTACAACACCATCCTCTCGGGTGACGGCAACGACCTCTCGCAGGGCCAGCGCCAGCTCATCTCCATCGCGCGCGCCGCGGTGGCGGACCCGCCGGTCATGATCCTCGACGAGGCGACCAGCTCCATCGACACCCGCACCGAGCAGATCGTGCAGAAGGGCATGGACGCGCTCATGAGGAACCGCACGGTGTTCGTCATCGCGCACCGGCTCTCCACCGTGCGCAACTCGGACGCCATCATGGTGATCGAGCACGGACGCATCATCGAGCGCGGCACCCACGACCAGCTCATCGCGCAGAAGGGCGAGTACTACCAGCTCTACACCGGCGCGTTCGAGCTGGAGTGAGCCCCGGGCGGCCGGCCGACAACAAACAACACCGGTCGGCCGTCCCAGAGCCACGACGCACCCGTATCGGCAACGCACCGCCCGTCCTGCCGGGGTTCTCGGGATCGCCCCCGATGGCCGCGGAAGGCGGGCGGACGTGCATACGATGCCAAACGCTGACGCCTCCCCGCCGATGCGTGTATAAGTACCGTGGGGTAGACATATCGGCAGAAACACCTGTGCCATCAGGAAACAGGGCATATCCAGGCATCAGAGGAAGCGCATGATGACAACGGACAAAGCGGCGGACAGACTGGGCAAGCGGCTCTCCTCGATCATCGAGGCGGCGATCAGGAACAAGGAGATCGGCGGCGCGAACCTGCTGGTCGTCCGCCACGGCCATGATGTGGTGGACCTCGCCGCGGGAACGGCCCGCACGGACGGGACGCCCTACGCGCGGGACACGATCCTGCGCCTCTACTCCCAGACGAAACCGATCACCGCGACGGCGGCGATGATCCTCGTGGAGCGCGGTCTGCTCGACCTCGACACGCCCGTCGCCGACATCCTGCCCGAGTTCGCCGCCCAGCGCGTGCTGCGAGCGGAGGCGGGCACGGTCGAGAGCGGCCTGCCCGAGCAGACCGCCGAGACGGCGGCCGCAGGCGGCGGCCCCGATCAGAATGTTTCACGTGAGACATCGTCCATGGGGCCGGCGGCGGGGACGGAACCGGTGGCGAGCACACTGACCATCCGCCATCTGCTGACAATGACCTCCGGGCTCACCTATCCC
>JAXGWH010000044.1:0-11495 GCA_040773385.1 Aeriscardovia sp.
GAGCTCTCCTCGCCGCCGAACGCGACCTCGCCGGTGAAGAGCGGGTCGACGAACCACTTGAAGCCGACCGGCACCTCGATGAGCCTGGCGTTGATGGACTTGGCCACGCGGTCGATGAGGGAGGAGGAGACGAGCGTCTTGCCGATGCCCGTGTTCTTCGGCCAGCCCGGGCGGTTGCCGCCGAACAGGTACTCGACCACGACGGCGATGTAGTGGTTGGGGTTCATCACGCCCCAGTCAGGGCAGACGATGCCGTGTCGGTCGGCGTCCGGGTCGGTGCCGCCCACGAGGTCGTACTTGTCCCACGCGCCGGCGTTGAGACGGTCGACGAGGCCCTTCATGGCGTACGGGGAGGACGGGTCCATGCGGATCTTGCCGTCGTGGTCGATGGTCATGAACGGCCAGCGCGGGTCGACCACCGGGTTGAGCACCTCGATGTTGACCTTGTATTGCTCGGCGATGACCGGCCAGTAGTTGATGGAGGCGCCGCCCAGCGGGTCGATCCCGAGGCGCACGCCGGCGTTGCGGATGACGTCGAAGTCGATGACGGAGCCGAGGTCGTCCACGTAGTTCTTGCGGAAGTCGAAGCGCTCGATGAGCGGGCTTGTGATGGCCTGCTCATAGGGCACGCGCCTGACGGACTTCCACTGCGGCAGCAGCTCGTTGGCGCGGGCGGCGATGGCGGTGGTCAGATCGGCCGGGGCCGGGCCGCCGGTGGGCGGGTCGTACTTGAAGCCGCCGTTGGAGGGCGGGTTGTGGCTCGGGGTGACGACGATGCCGTCGGCGATGTCCTCGCCCTTGAAGCGCTGCGAGCCGTCGGCTGCACGGTTGTGCGTCAGGATGGCCTGGGAGACGACCGGGGTGGGTGTGAAGTCATCGCGCGAGTCGATGCGCACGTGCACGCCGTTGGCGACGAGCACCTCGATGGCGGTCTTCATGGCCGGCAGGGAGAGCGCGTGGGTGTCGCGGCCGAGGTAGAGCGGGCCGGTGATGCCGGCCTTCTTGCGTTCCTCGGCGATGGCCTGGGTGATGGTGACGATGTGGGCCTCGTTGAACGAGCCGTTGAGGCTCGTGCCGCGATGGCCGGAGGTGCCGAACGAGACCTTCTGCGCGGGGTTCGACACATCGGGGACGATGTCGTAATACTTGCCGATGACCTCGTCCACGTCGATCAGATCTGCTGGTGTGGCCTTCTGGCCTGCATTCTTAGCAACCATGCCGTCAATGGTAGAGGGGGGTGACAACGTCCTTCACAAAATATCGCACAAAAGGAAACAGAAACGAACATGGGCGCGGTGGCACGGGTCTGCTGAGGAGGATGCGCCAGGACGCGCGGCCCTGCGGGGGAAACAAGCGTCCCCGCGCTGTCAGGAAACCATTGCGGCGAGCGAGGGCGACCACCGGCACGCGATGTCTCACGCCTTCTTCGGCACGCGCACGGTGAGCGCCTGCCGGTCCACGCTGATCTCGACATGGCGGGTGCGGCCCACCACGTCGCCGTCCACCTCGGCGGGCGCCTTGTGCTTGAGGTCGATCACCGCGCCCGTGCCCTGCATCTGCGCCAGGGTGGAGCCGTGCGACCAGGGGCGGATGCCGGAGTGGCGCCGCGCGGTCTGATAGAGCACGTCGTTGGCCAGGTTCGTCCAGCCCAGAAGACCGTGGCGGGTGTCGATGAGCTCGAAGTCGAGCAGGCCGTCGTCGAACTGCGCCTCGGGCATGAGCGAGACCACGGGGATGGTGCCGCAGTTGCCGATCAGGAAGGTGCGGAAGCTCACGTTCTGCACGCTGCGCACGCTGCCGTCCGCCTGGGTGATGGTGATGTCCGCCTTCTCCTTGCGGTCGAACAGGTGGGACAGCGAGCTGATGGCGTAGGCCACCCATCCCAGCTTTGCCTTGAGCTGTGCGGGGGTGACCTCCATCATGGTGGCGTCGAAGCCGATGCCGCTCATCAGCAGCGTGCCGTGCCGGCTGACGGTCTCGTCCTTGCCGGTCACCTCCATCCAGCCCATGTCCACCTTGCGCGAGCCGTGTGAGACCGCTACCTTGAGCGCCTCGGTCAGATCGGTGGGGATGCCCAGGTTCTTGGCGAACAGGTTCGCGGTGCCGATGGGGATGACGGCCATGGCCTTGTCGGTGCCGGCCAGGGCCTCGGCCACCGTGCGCACCGTGCCGTCGCCGCCGGCGGCGAGCACCACGCTCGCCCCGCGCTCGAGCGCCTCCTGCGCGCACGCCTGGCCGTCCTTCTCCAGGGTGGTCTCGATCACCATGGGGGAGGGCAGCTTGCGGTCCCTGAAGAAGTCGAGGACGGTCTGCCGGATCTGGCCGGCGTTGTTCTTGGAGGGGTTGATCACCAGCGCGTAGTCGGAATGGTCGGTGGGCCGCTCATCGATGACGCGCACGAGATCATCCCATTCGTGCTTGCCGCGCACGGCGCGCACGATCCCCCAGCCGGACAGGGGGCGGACGATGGCGGCGGCGATGCACGGCCAGACGATCCCGGTGACACTCATGGTGTCAATTATTGTGCACGCCGGTGCCGGAAACGCCCGCAGAGAAGCACGGCGCCCCGCACACCCGTCGGCCCGCCGGCGCACCGGCGGAGGGCACCGGCGCGGCGGCCCTCGCCGATCCGGAAAACATCCACCCGCGCGGGCGGCCGGACCGGCACCGGGCCGCCCGCGGCGTCATGTTGCGGCGGTAATCTGGCCCCATGCTTGATATCGCTTTTATCCGTGAAAACCCGGACGTCGTGCGCGAGTCGCAGCGCAAGCGCGGCGAGTCCGTCGAGCTCGTCGACGAGGTGCTCGACCTCGACAGGCTCAACCGCGAGGCCCTCAAAAAGTATGAGGACGCGCGCGCCCAGCAGAAGCAGATGGGCCGCAAGGTGGCCGCCGCCCCGGCCGACAAGAAGGCCGAGGTGCTCAAGGAGGTCAAGGAGTTCTCCCAGGAGGTCGCCCGCCTCAAGGCCGATGCCGACAAGGCGCACAACGACTACGAGGCCCAGGCCTGGAAGCTCTCCAACATCGTCGAGCCCGAGGCGCCCGAGGGCGGCGAGGACGACTACATCGTCCGCTCCAAGCACGGCACCCCGCGCGACTTCGCCAAGGAGGGCTTCGAGCCCAAGGACCATCTCACTCTCGGCGAGGACATCGACGGCATCGACATGAAGCGCGGCGTCAAGGTCGGCGGCACCCGCTTCTTCTTCCTCAAGAACGATCTGGCCCGCATGGAGATCGCCATGCACACCATGGCCTTCGAGCAGGCCCGCCAGCACGGCTTCCAGCTGGTGATCACCCCCACCCTCGTGCGCCCGGAGATCATGGCCGGCACCGGCTTCCTCAACGCGCACGCCGACGAGATCTACCGACTGCGCGAGCCGGACAACCAGTATCTGGTCGGCACCTCCGAGGTCGCGCTCGCCGGCATGCACGAGAACGAGATCCTCGACCTGTCCAAGGGCCCGCTGCGCTATTCGGGCTGGTCGGCGTGCTACCGCCGTGAGGCGGGCGCTGCCGGCAAGGACCAGCGCGGCATCATCCGCGTCCACCAGTTCTACAAGGTGGAGATGTTCGTCTACTGCAAGCCGGAGGAGGCGCGCCAGCAGCATCAGGACCTGCTCCACATGGAGTGGGACATGCTCAACAAGGTGGACGTGCCGTTCCGCACCATCGACACCGCCGCGGGCGATCTGGGCGCCTCCGCCTCGCGCAAGTTCGACAACGAGGCGTGGTTCCCCTCCGAGGGCCGTTACCGCGAGCTGACCTCCACCTCCAACTGCGACGAGTACCAGGCGCGACGCCTCAACATCCGCTACCGCAAGGACGACGGTTCCACCGCCGCCTGCGCCACGCTCAACGGCACGCTCGCCACCACGCGCTGGCTTGTGGCCATCCTCGAGAACCACCAGCAGAAGGACGGTTCCATCGTGATCCCCGAGGCCATGCGCCCGTACATGGGCGGCCAGGAGGTCATGGAGCCGGTCTCCGACCGTGACAACCAGGCCGCGTGAGCCTGTCGGGACCGCTTGAACGAGCGGTCTGCTAAGATGTCGGCTGTCGTCCCGCGGGCGCCACAGGGTGCATTCCCTGTCGTCGGTGACAGGATGACAGTCGTATGGATGGTTGTCCGAGCGGTCGAAGGAGACGGTCCTGAAAACCGTTAGGCCCTTCTGGGTCTCGCGAGTTCGAATCTCGCACCATCCGCTTGCCGGGCCCCGGGATCGATCCCGGGGCCCGCATGCATGCTCATATGCGGAAAGCCGTTTATGGATGGCCGCGCATGGCGGTCGCAGCGGCTTTCACCATCATTTTTAGCTCTGATCTTTCAGTCCCGTGTCATCTCTGTGAGCGCCTCGCGCGCTTTCTTCTGGCCGTCGATGGCCTGAGCGATGAGCTTGTCATAGTAGTCGAGTCCCTGTTGGTGCGCGGCATAGTAGCCGATCTCGGCGCGGGTGTAGAGCAGAAGCGCGTTGGCCGGGTTCGCCAGCGGGTCGAGACCATTCTCATCCGCCTCATCTGTGTCATCCCACTCGTCCCCGTTGTCCTCATCACTGTCATCGTCGCCGAGAAACGCCGTGTCTTTGAACATGCCCTTATCAAAGGGGGAACTGCCTCGACGGTCAGCGGGGTGCTCGTCGAGCGGGGAGCGGAGTGAGGCAATCTGCTTCCTTATCTCCACCATCTCCGGGGAAAATGGGTCGAATCCATATGGCTGTGAGCCGTCCGACTTTTCTGTCGCATTCAGATCCTCGTCCTCTCCTTTCTGGTGGCGTTCGTACCGTTCCATGATGCAGTCGGCCAGATGCTGGGCGGGATGTGCCGCGGCCACCTTGTCATCGCCGGCGAGGTCGTAGGCCTGTGCATAGAGCATGAAGCCGAGATTCTTGTCCGCCGGTACTCCGGGCACCTGCCCGTTGGCGTACATATCGCCCAGCTTGCAGCAACCTTCCGCATTGTTGTTGATCAGCATGGAGCGGGTGAAACATTCGAAGGCCCGGGCCAGATCGGTGCCTTTTGAGCCGCGCCCGTAGAGCCAGATGTAGCCGAGGTTCACTGCCGACTGGTCGTCGCCCAGTCTGGCGCCTGTCCCATAAATGGCGGCGGCGAGATCGAATTCTTGTCCCACGACGGTATTTCCGTCATGGAGGATATTGCCGAGCTGGCAGCAGGATGGTCCATGGCCGAGGGCTGCAGCATGTTCGAGACAGCGGACCAGGAGCAGGACCGCACCGGGGTTCTGCTCGGCTGCCGCGAGCTTTCCTGCATTTGTGCGGAAGTGTCCGGTCATCGGCGCGAACATGCCTTGCGTCGCGCCGAGGATGACGCCGGCCAGGGCCGTGGTCTCGTCATCGTTGACGGGTCTGAGCGTTGTGGAAGCGGCCAGTGCTTTTCTCACACGTGTGAGCGGGATTCCTGTTTCCAGGTTTCGGGCGAGCTTGAGGATCCCCGTCTTGGTGCCGGTGAGCGGGATGAAGGTGTCCAGCTGTGTGCGGAGGAATTCCTCCTCTTTTTCGGTGAAAGGCGTGAGATTGAGGCTGATTTTCTGCTCTGCCATCTGGACCGTCCTTTTTTGAGCCTGTTTGTGCCGGATACCTGATGAGATTGTCACTCATTTCGTGACACAACTGAACTCCTTTGCAGAAAGCGGTGAAGTCGCGTCAGGCCAGGCAAGAGGTGCGGCGGGGCCCGGGGTGACTGTTGCGCCGACAGCGTGTTGCAGGTGAAGCGGGTCAGACCCGTAGAGTGGGGCTATGTCATCCCTTTTCCGCCATGACGGAGTGCGCGGCAACGGCCGCGGCACAAGCGGCCAGGATACGGGCGAGCCTGACGGCCAGACCGCCGAGCCGCAGGAAGACGGTGAGCGCGGCCTGCAGGCGCGCGCGGGGCAGCGTCGCGCCGACGACTCCCGCACCCCTGATCTCGCCTCGCGCATGGTCTCCGAGCTGCAGAAACGTCTCCGGCTCCAGGACAGCGCCACGCGCCTGGTGGTGGAGACGCTGTTCGCCGGCGGCCACCTGCTGCTCGACGACGTGCCCGGCGTGTGAATGACCTCGCTCGCCCGCGCCGTGGCGGGGCTCGTGGGCGGCACCACGCACCGCGTCCAGTTCACCTCCGACCTGCTGCCCGGGGACCTGACCGGGGTCACCGTCTTCGACCCGTCGACGCGCACCTTCTCGTTCCAGCCCGGGCCGCTGTTCGCCAACGTCGTCATCGCCGACGAGATCAACCGCGCCAACCCGCGCACCCAGTCCGCCATGCTCGAATCCATGTCGGAGGGGACGGTGAGCGTCGACGGGCGCACGCACCGGCTGCCGGACATGTTCTTCGTCGTCGCCACACAGAACCCCGTGGAGCAGCAGGGCACGTTCCCGCTGCCAGAGGCGCAGCTTGACCGGTTCATGACATGCCTCTCGCTGGGATACCCGCGTAAGGACGTGGAGATCTCCATGCTTCGTGCCGCCTCGCAGACAGACCCGCTTGACGGGCTTGAGGCCATCGGCACTCTGGACGAGGTGCTGGCCGAACGCTCGCGTATTGCCAGCTTCTTCGTCAGCCGACGGGTGGCGGACTATGCCCGATCGATCCTGCAGGCCACCCGCACTTCTCCGCAGTTCTCGCTTGGTGCCTCACCGCGCGCGGGAATCGCCCTCATGGCTATGGCCCGCGTGCGTGCCGACATCGACGGCCGAGATTTCGTGACCCCGGAGGATGTACGCGCACTCGCCGTACCCGTGCTGGCCCACCGGCTCATCCTGCGCGCTCGGGCTGATGAGGCAGGACAGGATATCGGTGCCGCAGGTCAGGTGCTTGAGGACCTCGTCGCCGCGCTGCCGGTACCGCGTCAGGAGCGCTGATGGCACACAGGAGCAGGAAGAGCATGAGGGGCGGAAAGACCACGATCCCGCGTCGCTGGCGTATCCGCCGGTTCTTCTGGAAGCCAGTCGTTTTCCCGCGCCCCGCGGGTCTGGCCTGCCTGCTCGCCGCGGTCTTCCTCATTCTTCTGTCCAGACTGCTCGCCGACCGGCTGGTGATGGCGCTCGGTCTCACGCTCGCCGGGCTTGTTGTCGGTTCCCTCGTCCTCCTGCTGCTCGGCTGGTGCGTTCCTCTCGGTTCTGACGGGTATCCACATGCCACGGGGATTCGCCGGTTGATCCGACCTCGTGGGGTGGTGAGGGTCGCCCGCTGGCAGCGCCTCGATCAAGACGGGCACATTGTCGCCGACTTCATTGATCATCTTCCTGCGAGACGCGGTGTCTGGCGGCGTGTGGGGTGGCGCGTTTCGTGGATCGACCCATTCGGCCTCTGGCAAGCCGGAAGAATCGTGAGAAACACCGTCGAACGGGTGATCACCCCGGATCCTGATGAGGCGTACTGCGCTGCCGTTACCTCACCGTTGGCGGGCGCCATTCCCGACGACCATGAGACGGGCATGATCCGCGAATATGCTCGGGGTGACGCACTGCATCTCATCAATTGGAAGCAGACCGCACGCCATGATGAACTGATGGTGCGCCAGAAAGACAGGCGCGCCCATCCGCGTCTTCTTGTGGCCCTCGACACCGCGCCGGCCGATGAGAGCACGTACGACCGTACAGCAGAGCTGCTGTATGGCCTGTGTCGTCTGGCGCGTCGGCGCGGATGGTCGGTGGTGTTGACTGATGGGCGACACACCTGCGCTGGCCCGGCTGATCAGGATCGTTTCTGCGCCGCGCTCTATCCGCCGCAGACTGACACTGCTGATAACAAGACGGCTGATTCCACATCGACAGAAAGCACCGCACCCGATTCCGCGGCACCTGCCTCAAGAACAACTGCCACTGCAAGAACAACTGCCACTGCAAGAACAACTTCCACTCGCGCCGACACGGTCATTGCAGCTGTCCGAGCGGCGAGTAAACCCGGCACGCCTGTCCTCCTCGTCTCACCTGTGGCAGATTCGCCGTCAACAGATACCATCGCTCGAACACTGCACGACACCGGCCGCACGGTCACCCTCACAGTCCCGAAACCAAAACGCAGTCACGACACGACGAACCACAGAAGCGATACCGCCCAGAACACGGACGCACGCACGAAGAGCGTGGCGGATACAGATCAGATCGGGCGACCGATGCCTCAACCGTCGGGCATGCCTGCTGTGGGCCAGAGGAGTGAGTCTGACGATCTTCCTGATATATGGCACCGACGTGGCGTGCGGGTGCTGCGCTCAACGGTGATACCGCTGGCGTGTCTTGCGGTACTGATTGCTGTGGCGATCTACGGGTTGTCACGCCTGTTTTCCACGGGCCTGTACCTGTGGGCATTCGCCACGCTCCTCGGTCTGGCCGTCCTGACCGCCTGGCTGCCGCGCCCTCGCCGCCATGACCGTTCAGCGCTGCTGTGCGTGGGAGAGATTCTCGTGCTCCTGCTCGTAGCCCTCGGATTTATCTCCGCCCTCGCGTCCCGCGCCTACCGTACCGGCTGGGTACCGTTCTTCTCGCCTGAGCTGCCACAAGCCTCAACCGCCGCCGCAGGTCGGATTGGCTCCGGAGGGGCTGGGCGCAGGCCCGCCACGCAGACCGGCGGCAACATTTTCGTCGGCGCCCCCGGATCTCCCAGCCTGACACGGCTGATTCAGACCGGCATCGATGACTTCTATTCGTCAGTACTGCCCCTTGATGCCACGGCAGGGGAGCAGGCGGTACTGATTGCCGGATTCGGTCTTCTCGCACTGGTAGCGCGTCTCGTGCTCATCTGGCGTCAGTGCGCTCCGCTGCTTGCCGTGCTGGCGGTCGTGCCGCTCACGGCAGACTGGCAGGAGGGCGTGGGGGCGCCGCTCTGGGCGGTTCTCGCTGTGCTCGGCGCGGTGGCTATACTCCTCTGGGCGCCTCACGCGCACCGTCTGGCCCTTCCTCTGCCGGCGGTCGTGGCAGTTGCCGTCATCGCCGCCTCAACCACCGCCAGCCCCTCGCTGGTGCAAGGATCAGCCGACCAGCTGGATCTTTTTGGCAGCGGGGGATCGCTCTTTTCAAGCTCGTCTATCAACCCGCTCGTCGATCTCAAACGTGGGCTGACGCGCAACTCGTCCACCGTCGCGTTCACCTACGAGTCGACGGGCCGTCTGCGCTTTCGGCTTGCCACGCTCACCAATATGAACGGGTCAACTTGGTCGTTCGACCAGTCATTGGGCCAGCAAGCCCACCTGTACTCGCCGCAGTCGCAGAGCAGCGGCACGACCTCGGGCAGCACCGCGTCGGCGGGACAGTCGCCGTGGCAGCGGATGGTGACCTACGACTATCCCAGTTCCGTACGCGGCGCCTATCCACGGCAGAGCCCCTTCGAACGGGCAGTACAAGGACTGGCGATTCTTGACAAGGCCGATGAGGATGCCGGCACGTCGTCCGCCAACGCCGGATGGAGACAAACCGCCGACACGGATGCCCGCACCACCGAGAAAAGCGAGCGCGAGAATCTGACTCGCACGCTCGCCACCTCCTCACGGGTGAGCATCGCGGATCTCTCCACCCGTTTCCTGCCATTGGCCGGTTCGCCCCAGAGCGTGCGCGCCATCGGCGGGCAGTGGGACTGGAACCGCGACCGCGTGGTATACAACAGCACTGATTCCACCACCTCGAGCATGCGGTACACGCAGCGTTCACAGTATCTGCCGGCCATTTCCAGTGTCTCGCAGCTTGCCACAGGGCAGACGCTGGAACAGATGGTTGTCTTGCACCGCACGTATCAGCAGCGATGCGCCACGGTTCTGAAGGCGATCCCCGACCCGAGCGGCATCCGGGCGCGTGACTGGTCATCCTGGTATCGACGTCTGGGACGGCTCAATTTGACGCGGAACCAGCTGCAGGCATGGAGTTCCTGCCTCGTTGATTTCTCGCACGGTGATTCGGGCGATCAATCGGAGCAGTGGCAGACGCAAAGTAACCAGCAATATATGTTCTCCTCCTCCCTGCGCGGCAGTATCTGGGCATTGGACGATGATCCCGATTCGTCGTATCTGCCGGCCGGATCAACTGGTGTGGTGACCGGCTCTTCGGGTGCGGACGGTACGGATGAGGCGACGCTCAATCCCTACAGTGCGTACAACGGTTATGGGCAGGGGCAGGATGCGACCGCCGTCAAGGCGCTCATCGGTCGGCAGTACCGTACATTGCCAGCAAAACTGCCAGCCGAGATCACACGGGTTGTGCGTCGGGCACGGCGCGCGGGCGTGAACATCTCCGGAGCGAGTGCGTCTGACCAGATCGGGGCCATGACATGGCTCGTTCGGTTCTTCTCGGACAAGAGCTTTGTTTACTCGCTCACCGCCCCCGACGGCGGCGGGACCGACAATTTGCGGATGATTGCCCGCTTTTTGAAAGAGCGCAAGGGTTATTGCGTGCATTATGCCTCAGCACTGGCCGTACTGGCGCGTGCCATGGGCGTGCCCACCCGGCTTGTGCTCGGTTATTCGCCGGATTCGGCTGTGTTGGAAGGTGGGGACACGGGCTCGGGCAGGAACACGTATGCCACCTCGCAGAACCAGCTGCATTCGTGGGTGGAGGCATACATCAACGGTGTGGGCTGGGTGCCCTTCGATGTGACGCCGGGCTTCTCCGATGCGGCTTCCTCCGCGCAGCGCTCGTCAGTGAGTGCGGACGATGTGCGGCGGGCACGTCGGCGAGGCAGCAGGCGAAGCACGCAGACCGGCACTGCTGGTTCGACGGGCACTGCTGCGAACAGTCGTCAGAACACCACATCGTCGCAGAAGAGGGCACAGGAGCCGAAGACGGACGGTGGTGGCTCTTCCCGCTCTCATTCGGCGCAGACACCGTCACGACGCCCCTCGCAATCCGACTCGTCCGCCTCGTTGCGCGGGCATGCACATCGGCAGCAGACGCTCGTGGTGATCTGCGCACTGACGGCGGCCGTCCTGTGCGCCGTGCTGCTCATCGTGTTCGGGCCTGTTCTCGTGGACCGTCTGCGCCGCCGGCGGCTCTCACGGCTCATTCACACGGCCGGTGCCGCAGGCGAGGCCGGCGATGGTGATTCCTCCGTGCTGGCGCAGAAGGCCTGGGACGGTGTGTGGAGACAGGTGCTGCGTGCCGCTCATAAGGCCGGTGTGCGCCCCACGCGCACAGACAGCGTGGAGGATTGTGCTGCCCAGATCATCGCCCTCGTACCGGCGAGGGAAAAGTTTGTGCGCTCTCTGGCTCGCGCGGAGCAGACGGTGCTGTACGGCGGTGCGGATCGCCGGCGCACGTTGCGCCTGAACTCTCGGTCGGCACAAAAACTTGAGGAGCGGACAGTCGCGCTGCTCAATGACCTTCAGGCTATCGCCCGGCGTCAGGGAAAGAGAGTTCATCATTAATAAAAGAAACTGGGGGTGCGGACCTTTTTTGAGGTGTTTTGGAGGTTCGCATGTATCCTGTTTCTTTCCGCCGGAGGGCGATAGGCCTCTACAAGGGTGGCTGCTCCTACCGTGAGATAGCAGACCGGTTGAAGGTGAGCTATCCGACGGCC
>JAXGWH010000045.1:0-10486 GCA_040773385.1 Aeriscardovia sp.
CCCAGAATCCGGTGGCAGACACTGCCCAGCTCGTCGCGCACGGCCTGCCGCACCGTCTCCTCCGTGGCACCGCCGCCGTGCCGCAATTTCGCGACCGCGGGCACGAGCTCGTCCCACTGCGGACGGAACACGGCAAGGTCATCAGGAAGCGGCGCCCCCGAAAGAAGCGCCCCCTCCAGCTGTCGGAGCTGGCGGATGAGACGTGCGGGCAGGATGAACAGCCCCTGTGCCTCGATGAGGCCGATCGGCTCATGTTTGACGGCGAAATACTGCGGATGCGCGTGGAAGACGCCCTCGGGGTACTCCTCGCTCACCGCGTTGTTGCGGAAGATGAGGTTCATCTCGTAGCCGCGGTCGGTGATGACGCATGCCGGCGAGAGGGACGACTGCCGCGCCCCGGAGGCGTCACGGGCGGCGATACCCTGTGCCGGATCCGAGTAATCGGCCCAGGCGGCACGGATCCTCTCCGAGATATCGATGATGTCCTGTCGCGAGCGCGAGACGACGCGCACGGCGGTGCCCGGCCAGTCGAGGATCTCCACGATGGTGTGTGCGGGACGGCCTGTGTCCCGACCGGTCTGTGCCCCGGCAGTGCCGTCCGTCGCCGTACCGGCCCTGTCGCCCGGCATCCCGGACGCCTCCTGATCAGGCACGAGTGTGGCCCAGGCGGGCGCGGTGTGCATGGGCAGCCGCTCCAGGCCGCCCTGATAGTGGTCATGGGCGAGCACGGACCCGCCGATGCGCGGCAACGCGGCGTTGCAGCCGAGAAAATAGCCTGGGAACTGGTCGACGAAATCGAGCAGGTGCACGAATGTTTCACGTGAAACATGCATCGGGGTATGGCGCCTGTTGACGCAGATCCCGTGCTGCTCGAAATAGCCGTAAGGCGAGAACTGCCAGAACCACGGCTGCCCGCCCAAGGTGAGCGGGATGGTGCGCAGCGTGCGCTTGTCGCGCCCGGCGAAACCCTCGTTCTCGTGGCAGATGGTGCAGCTCGGATAGCCGCCCGAGACGGCGTTGCCCGCGGCGGCCTTGGCCTGTGTGGCGAACTCGGGCTTGGCGAGGTTGATGGTGATGACCAGCCCGTGCGAGGTGAAGCGGATGTTGCGGTCGAGCCGTTCTTTCTTCACATAGTCGAAGGCGCAGCACGAGCGGTAGAAATCCGTCATCGCCTCCATCGGCCCGTCCTCGCGCCGGACGCGTTCGAAACGCTGCTGCAGCACGGACGGGCGCGGGGCGAGCAGACCCATGGAGAGGTCGTCAAAGCGCTCGTCGTCAGCGGCAGTGTACAACCCGACCGCCTGGGCGGCATCATCGAGGGCACGCAGCACCGCCCCCGGCCCGGCAGGGACGGTACCCGCGGCAGGGACGGCGACCGGCTTACCGGCAGCGGTCCTCCCATCGGAACCGGCCGTCCCACAGCCGGCACCGGACGACCCCGGCAGACCGCCGATGAAGCCGTCCTCCCCCGTCGGATACGACGAGAGCCCCAACAGCGCGAGCACCTGGTTGCGCGCCCAATCCGTGTCGGCGGGATCGAGGCCGAGCCGCGCGCGCCCGTAGGCGAGCAGACCGTCGAGGGCGTGGTACCAGGTAGCGAGACCCTCCTGCGTGCCGGATTCCTGCACGCCGGACACCCCGGCGCCGGAGGCCGAGGCTGTTGCCGCCGCGGCCCCTCCCGCCGCGGTCCCTCCCGCCGCGGAGGTCACCGATGTCTGTCCCTTTCCTGCGACGGCGCTCATTTCGCGTCCTTCATGATGCAGGCGATGATGTTCTGCATCTGCCCGTCTTTCTGCTCCATCTCCTGGACAAGCTTGATCTGCGTGCGCGCACGCACGAGGTTGTGCTCAGGGTAGGCGGTGGCGAAGTAGGTGTCGCCCACGAGGTAGTCGGCCAGGAACCGCATGCCGCATTCGAGGGTGAGCAGGCGTGCGGAGAAGGGCAGCAGCTGCGCCTCGCGCTCGGTGATGGTGGGGCGCACGGCGCCCACGAACCCTTCGGCGTAGGCGGCGAACAGGTCGGTGCTGAAGTGCACCTTGCTCAGGTCCTTCTCGTCCTCGAGGGCGGTGGAGGCGCCGAAGCGGATGGAGTCGCCGAAGTCGAAGAGCATCGAGCCGGGCATGATGGTGTCGAGGTCGATGATGGCGCGCGGCTTGTGGGTGACGGCGTCCATGAGGATGTTGTTGAGCTTGGTGTCGTTGTGGGTCACGCGCAGCGGGATGGTGCCGTCGTCGAGGGCCTTCATCACCACGGGGTAGTCGTCCTCGTGGGCGCGGTAGAAGTCGATCTCCTTGCGCACGCCGGCGGCCCGGCCCATGCGGTCCTCCTTCACGGCGCGGGTGAAGTCCTGGTAGCGGTGGGGCGTGTCGTGGAAGTGGGGGATGGTCTCGGTCAGCTCGGAGGCGTCGAAGGCGGCCAGGTGGTTCTGGAACCGGCCGAACGCGGCGCCCGAGTCGGAGAAGACGGTGCGGTCGGGGGCCATCTGGTAGGTGACGGTGTTCTCGATGAAGTCGTAGAGCCGGTAGCTGCCGTCGGGCAGCACGGCGTAGGGTTTGTCGTCGACCGTGTGGATCACGTGCAGCGTCTCCACGCCCCGCCCGCGCAGAAACGCGGTGACGAGCTCGATGTTGCGCATGAGGTTGTCCGTGTCGGGGAAGACGTCGGTGTTCATCTTCTGCAGGATGTAGCGCTTGGCGCTGGTGACCGCCAGGTAGGTGACGTTGATGTGCCCGCTGCCGTAGGGGCTGACCGATTCGAGGCGCCCCTCGATGGGGAAGCGGCCCACCGCGGAGAGGACGGGGTCGATGCCCGTCCTCTCCGCGGTGGCGGATGTATGTGCGGATGTCATGATGTTCCTTCTCTGTGTTGGGTCGTAGGTCCGGTCGCCGCCGATCAGAGGCTGATCCAGGCGATGCCGCTGCCGGCGAGGTCGATATGGCGGGTGCCGCCGTCGCCGAGGGTGACGTCGGTGGACTGCGGCTCGGCGGTGTTGTTGATCACGCAGCATGTGCCGGCGTGGGCGAAGTGCGCCACCTCGCAGTCGGGGTTCGAGCAGCTCCATGCGGCGTAGTCGTCCTCCTTGCCGGCGGCCCAGAAGAGCGCGCGCTCGAGCAGGCGGGCGTTCTGCGCGCTGTAGGGCAGGCCGGACAGGTAGACCGACCGGCCGTCGCCGTAGCCGTTGCAGGCCAGCTGCACCTGGCCGCCGTCGGCGCGCAGCAGGGTCACGTCCTCGCTGACCGGGTAGGTGTTGAGCACCGGGTCGCCGAAGTCGATGCCGCCGATGGTGCCGCCCTGCCCGCCGCCGCAGCCGGAGAGCGGGATCGCGCGGGCCGCATTCGCCTGTCGGGCCAGCCCCTCCTCCACGGGCACGTCCGCGGTGATGAAGTGGCTCTCGGCCACCGGCGGGAAGTACTTGTCGACGGAGAGGGTCTGGAACCGCTCCTCGTCCACGCCGAGCACGTCGGCCAGCTGGAAGAAGCGCCCGGAGGCCGCCCGCGCCAGAGAGCTGGGCTCGCCCACGCCGAGCAGGGCGCCGCCCGAGCGCACCCAGGCGCGCAGGGTCTCGACGAGCCGCGGGTCGGCCCACACATCGCCGCCGGAGAAGGCCGTGTCGACCGGTCCTCCGGTGATGATGACATCAATATCCTTGTCGATCCCGTGGGCCAGCACGTCATCGAAGCTGATAAAGCGCACGTTGACGCGCATGCCCGAGAGCGCCTCGAGGATGCCGTAGTAGGAGCGCGTCTGCTTGTTGGGCAGGGCGTGTGCCACCGTGTAGGCCATCCACGAGCGCATCGCGCCCCAGCAGTTGAGGATGGCGACGGTCAGCTCGCCCTCGGCGGCCTCGCCGCCGGTGCGCCCGTGGATGTCACGGAACTCGTCGGCGATGCCGGCCACCGTGTCCACGAACTTCGGGAACTTGTCGGCCAAAGAGAGGTAGCCGCCGTAGCCCATCCGGTCGAGCGGCGAGCGCAGGATGGCGCGGCGCGCCTTGCGCCAGTTGTCGAGGCCCTCGATGCTCGGGTCGTTGCCCTCGTGGAACGTGTCGGGGAAGAAGTAGGGCAGGAAGCGGCCCTCGTGGTAGCGCACGCCGGGGATGTCCGCGATCATACGGGTGGTGGTGCCGTCGCCCACGGATCCGACGATGGCGTCCAGGCCCAGGTCGGCGAAGCCGTCCTTGTACGGCTCGGTGCCGATCCATTGGTCGCCGAGGAACATCATGGCCTCTTTGCCGGCCGCGTGGGCCATGTCGACCATTTCCTTGACGTTCCTGCGCACGACGCCGGTGAGGAAGTCAATCCAGTCGCGCTGGTGCTTGCGCGGCACGCGCCAGGCGGAGTTGTACGAGCCGTCGTCCACGAAGTCGTCGGGGCGCAGGCGGTAGCCGTACTGTTTCTCGAAGTCGTCGAGCGCCTGGGGGCTGACCGTGCAGCCGCAGCCGAACCAGTCCACGAGCTTCTCGCGGCGCTTCTGGTCGAAGATGAGCAGGAACTGGTAGAAGAACGTGGTGAAGCGGACGACGTCCACCTGCGGGTTGTCCTTGAGCCACTGGCGGAAGGTGTCCATCACGAATTTCCGTGTGGCGGGGTGGTAGATGTCGAAGGGGATCTCGTGTTCCTTGTCGCCCCAGTTGTTGGTGAGATGGTTGTACATCTCGACGGGGTCCCAGATGATGCAGGCGAGGAACGAGCAGGTGTACTCGTGCATCGGCACGGTGCCGCGCACGTGCACGACCGGTCTGTCGGCATCGAGGTCCCAGTCCCCGGCCGGCACGACCTTCCCGGTGGTGCGGTCAATGACCTCCCAGTATTTGTGCGGGTCGGCGAAACGGTTGGGCTCGAGCTGCTGGTCGAAGTAGCCGTCCATGAGCGGGATGTCGAGGACCGGCGAGCCGGTATCGGTATCGGCATCGGCCCCGGCGAGGATCCGCCGGCTCTGCAGGTAGACCTCGGGCACCTCGTCCATGTGGGCTTTGATCCACTCGTTGTGTCCGCGGGTGGGGAAGTAGGAGGCGTAGATCTTCAGCCCCAGATCCACCACGCCGGGATCGAGATGGGTGCCGTCGGAATTGCGGATGGCGTCGGCGCCCCAGAGGCGGATGAGCCGCCTGGTCTCGTCGGCGAAGTTTTCCTGGCCGGGGATGGTGAAACGACCGGTTGTGTGTGCCATGATGGCTCCTTTGCCGTCCAACGACGGCCGGATCGGCGTGATCGGCCGGATGTCCGCCGATCAATCAGAAAAAACGGGACAGGGAAAGGTGAGACAGAAAAAGAAACAGTGACAGGAGACGGCCGGTACCAGAAAAGTACCGGCATCGACAGGCAGTAAAGGCGGACCGGCCCGCCGAACAGGATCGGAGGGCGGACCGGCCCACGATTGTGCGTGACGGCCGGGCAGGGGAATCTGCCGGACACAGAAGACGGTCCGGCAGATCGGCGGCGCCGGCCGTGCGGCTCAGCCCTTGACGGCGCCGGCGGCCAGACCCGCCTGCCAGTAGCGCTGAAGGCCGAGGAAGATGACGATCAGCGGCAGCACTCCGAGCAACGCGCCCATCATGAGCGCACCGCGGTCGGAGAACACCGGCAGCGAGACCATGCCGTACAGGCCGAGGGTGATCGGCTTGAGCGACTCCTTGGAGAGCATCATCAGCGGGAGCATGAAGTTGTTCCAGGTGGCCACGAACATGAACAGGAAGATCGTGACCATGGCCGGGGCGAGCAGGCGCAGGCAGATGGTGAAGAAGATCCTCGCCTCACCGGCGCCGTCGATCCTGGCCGCCTCGATGATCTCGTTGGGGATGGAGGTCTGCGCGTAGACCTGCCCCAGGAAGAAACCGAACGGCGAGACCGAGCACGGGATGATCATGGCCAGCATGCTGTCGGTCAGGTGCAGCACATGGAAGATCGAGTACTGCGGGATGGTCAGAAGTCCCGCGGGCATGAGCATGCACGCCATCACCACGGCCACCACGGCCTTCTTGCCGCGGAAGTCGAACTTGGCCACCGCGTAACCGGCCATCACCGAGATGATCGTGCCCACCAGCGCGGACACGCCCGAGTAGATCAGCGAGTTGAGCACCCAGCGCCAGAAGTTGTTCTGCGTTCAGCCCAGCAGCTTCGAGTAGTTGTTGGCGATTGCCGCGGGCAGGTCCGACAGGCCCACCGCGAAGGTGAGGCCGTTGCTGCCGGTCATCTGGGCGGGCGTCTTCGTGGAGGCGATGATGGCCCAGTAGATGGGGAAGAGCGCGTAGATGAGCGCGATCACCAGCACGATGGTGGTGATCACCTTGACCGGCGCCGAGGCCCGCATGGTCCTGGGCTGGTCCGCCGCGTGCTTCTCACGGATGCGGTCGGCGCGCTTCTGCGCCTTGATCCTCTTTTCCGCTTCTGCGGTCAGACGTGCGTCACTCATTTTCGTTCACCTTCCTCTCGACGAGGGCGTAGCCGATGGCGAGCACGCCGGCGATCAGGGCCATCATGATGGCGATGGCGTTCGCCGGGCCGTCGCCGCCGGGGGTGAGCGTGCCCTGGGAGGTGGCCATGGCCATCATCATCGGCGTATACGATTTGGAGATCGCCGGGTCGGCGGTGGCCATGATCTGCGGCTCGTTGAACAGCTGGATAGTGCCCACGATGGACAGGAGCATGGCGAGCAGGGCCGCGCTGCGCACGGCCGGCAGCTTGATGTGCCAGGCGATCTGGAAGCGGTTGGCGCCGTCGATGGCGGCCGCCTCGTACAGGTCGTGCGGGATGGCCTCGAGCGCGGCGAGGAAGATGAGCATGTTGTAGCCCGTGTACGTCCAGGTGGTGATGTTGGCCATCGAGGCGAGCACGACGTTCTTGCCGAAGAAATCGACGTTGATGCCGATGGCGGCGAGGCCTTTGACGATCGGCGAGATCTGTCCGTTGTACAGGTAGACCCAGATGATCGAGGCGACCACGCCGGGGATGGCGTACGGCAGGAAGTAGCCGAGGCGGTACACGCCCACATGGCGCATGATCTGCGAATCGAGCAGGAGCGCGAAGATGAGCGCGAGGATGATCATGATCGGCACCTGGATGAGGGTGTAGAGCACGACCCTGCCGACGCCGGACCAGAAGGCCGACGAGGTGGCGGCGAACTTGAAGTTCTCGAAGCCGACGAATTTGTTGACGAGCTCACCGCCGCCGTAGGCGCCCCCGCCCTCGGAGACCTGGCGGAAGAAGCTGGAATAGATGGCCCAGATGATGGGCACGATGAAGACGAGCGCGAAGAGGATGGCGAAGGGGAGCATGAACGCCCAGCCCGTGCGGCTCTGTCGCTTTCCCGCATCGGTGCGGTGGCGGCGGGGCTTGGCTGCCTTCGCCGCCTGCGCCTGCGGGTGCGCCGCGCCGGCGCCCGTGCGCCGGATGTCCGACGAGGGGGCCGGGGCCGATTGTGCTGCAGCAGACATCATCAGATCCTGTCCTTGACGGCCGGGCGCCGTTGCCCGACCGGATGAAAAAAGTGAAAAGAAAGAGCCGGCCCGGCCGGCCTGTGACCGGGTCGGACCGGCTCTCGATGAAGGCCGTGCGATTCCCCGACGCTCTGGAGGAAACCGGGGATCGTGCGGCCGAGCCGTGGGACGCCGCGCGGGGCGACGAGCGGTGCGGCACTCTCTGTGCCGCGGTGTTTGTTACTTGGCGACCTTGAGACCGTAGTTCTTGAGCGTGTCCTCAGAGGTCTTCTGCGCGGCGGTGAAGATGGAATCCACCTTCGCGGAGCCGTCCATCGCCTTGGAGGCGGCGTCCTTCATGGACGCGCCGACCGCCGAGAAGCCCGGCATGTAGGTGAACTCGCCCATGTTGGAGTTGGCGGTCTTGAACTCGTCCATCACGTCCTGGCCGCCGTAGTACTTCGACCACGAATCCGGGGTCTTGGCGGAGCCGGTGGCGGCGGCGACGATGAGGCCCTGGCTGGTCAGGTCATCAATCTGGGTGTTGAACCAGTTGTTGAACTCCACGGCCTCCTTCGGGTGCTTGCAGCGCTTGAGGATGGCGACGCCGGAGCCGCCGTCGGGGCCGGTCTTGCTGCCGTTGCCGAACCAGTCGCCCATCTGGGCCACACGCCACTGGCCGGACTGGGAGTCGCCGGCGGACGACATGATGAGCGGGGCCTCCCAGGCGGCGCCGACCATGCCGATGAGCGTGCCCTTCTGCAGGGCCGCGTCGAAGGACGGATCCCAGCGGGCGTGGGTATCGACGGCCTTGGCGTCGAGCAGCTGCTGGTAGACGTCGGCGGTCTGCTTGGAGCCGTCGGTGTTCGTGTTGACGACCCAGGCGTTGCCCTTGACCTTGTACCACGAGCCGGAGGCACCGGCGATGCCGGTCAGGCGGTTGCCGGCCTCATCGGGCTCGAGGGCGGCGGTGTCGATGAAGTCGGACTGCGACTTCGGCACGGAGAGGCCGAGCTTCTTGAACTCGGTGTCGTTGTAGTAGTAGACGAGCGGGCCGGTGTCCTGCGGCAGGCCGTAATACTTGCCGCCGATGCTCATGAGCTTGAAGGCGCCGGAGGCGTAGTTGCCCTTATACTGCGTGGCGTACTGGGAGACGTCCTCGAGCATGCCCTTGGTGTAGACCTCCGGCAGCTCGGCGTAGCCCACCTGGCCATATCCGGGGCGTTGCCGCCTTTGACGTCGGTCTCGAGCTTCTTGATCATGTCGCCGGAGTTGCCGGTGAACTTGATGGACTTGACGTGGATGTTCGGATGGGACTTGTTCCACTTCGCCACAATGTCCTTGACGAGCGTCATGCCCTTGGAATCCGGCAGACGGTGCATATAGGTCAGCTCCACCTTCTCGCCTTTGGACGAGGAGGAAGAGGACGATGTGGAGCTCGAGCCGCAGCCGGCCAGTCCGACGCCCATCATGGCGATGGCCGCCGCGGAGGCGGCGATGCGCTTGAATGCGATACTCATATGAACCACTCCTTGTGGCGTGCGCCGCATCATTGCGGTGCTGTGGTCTGATCTGATCGCCGTCCCCCTGGATCCGTGTGAAATCCCTTTCTCGAATCCACTGTGCGGATCGACTGATCACGGGGTCCGGCTTGCCGGACAGGTCTGGATGGATATCTGTTGATGCGGTATCCCTCCGGCATGCCTGCCCTTGCCTGCAGACAGCCTCCTTCTGAAAAGTTCATCAGCCAACGTCTCTGTTAGCTAACTTTCATTATGATCGCACATCTCTGTGCATCCGTTCTCTGTGCATCCGTCAAGATCTTTTCTATCACAACATTATTGGCGTGATATCAGGTGTTTTACGGCGTTTCCCCGACGGAGGCGACATCTGCCGGGACGATCGAGGGCACAGCGAGTACGAACAACTAGATACTTTCTTTACAATCACCGTCTTCCTTTATCACCGCGCACGCGTCAACGACGTCGTGACGGCGGACGGGTCGAACGGTGCGGCGCACTGGGCGGCGCCGAGGCCGGAAACATCGACGTCGGCCGGCTCGAGAACGACGCGACGGTCCAGCCCGAGCGAGGCGATGAAGGCGGAATCATGCGCCGCCCGGTCGATCGCGGCATGCAGGCCGTCCAGAAGCGGCGCGCCCATACGGCTCACCCCTCCGCCGATGACGATGAGCTCCGGATCGGCCGCGAGGGCGAGGATCTCGACCGCCTGGAGGAGGTGGAAGCAGAACTCGTCGCGCACGGCCACGGCGTGGGCGTCGCCCCGCGCGACGGCACGGAACAGCTCCGCCCCGGGGAAACCGGTCTCGACGGGCCACAGGCGTGCGAGCGCGGTGGCGGAGACGCACGTCTCGAGACAGCCGTGCTGGCCGCAGCCGCACCGCACGCCGGCGGGGTCGACGCTGACATGCCCGATCTCGCCTGCCACGCCGTGCGCGCCGGTCACGACCCTGCCATGGGAGACGATGCCGGCCCCCAGCCCGGTGCCGAGATTGAGGATGGCGAGGCTGCCGTGCGCCTGCGGGAAGACGAGCGCGGCACCGGCCGCCGCCGCATTGAGGTCGTTCTCCGCGTGGACCGAAACACCGAGCTCTCTGCCGACACGGCCGGCGAGATCGAGATCGGCGATGCCGAGATTGACGGCGTTGCGCACGATGCCCGTTCGTGGGTCGACCGTGCCCGGGATGCCGATGCCGACCCCGGCGAGCGGGCGGTACAGGTCATCGGGCACATGCTCGACGGCCGCCCGCACGGTGCGGCAGACGGAGGCGGCGACGGCATCGCCGCCGCGGGGGGATTGCTCGGCGGCCCCGGCGAGGCGCGTGCCGCCAGGGTCAAAGACAGAGGCGCGGATGTTCGTGCCGCCCACATCGACGCCGATGCGCAGACGCGGCCCGGCGGTCATGCCGGATCCCCCGCTGTCATCATCAAAGAATGTCATGTCATATCCTCGGATCTCCTCCCGGCCGCCTCAGGGCCGGACAGGAAAGAAGACGGCCGACGTCTTTGTTAGCCGTCCTTACAAATTATGCCCGTCTTTGTGGCTTCGGTC
>JAXGWH010000046.1:0-10163 GCA_040773385.1 Aeriscardovia sp.
CACGACCCGGCGTGCCTGCGCGACCCCGAGCCGGCGGCCGTGAAGAAGCTGCTCGGCGCGGGGCACGGCACGATCCGCCAGATCACCCTCGCCCCCGAGCGCGCGCACGGCCTGGAGGCCATCCGCACCCTCGCCGCGGCCGGGGTCATCCCCGCCGTGGGGCACACGGACGCGGACTATCCCACCGCGCGCGCCGCTTTCGATGCGGGCGCCCGTATCCTCACTCATCTGTTCAACGCGATGAACGGTCTGCACCACCGCAACCCGGGGCCCATACCCGCCGCCGTGGAGGATCCTCGCGTGACCATCGAGCTCATCAACGATGGCTTCCATGTGCAGGACCCCATGCTGCGCCTGGGCTTCTCGTTTGCCCCGCACCGCACGGCGTTCGTCACCGATGCGATGTCCGCCACCGGCTGCCCCGATGGGCATTACAAGCTCGGCGAGCTGGACGTCAACGTGGAGGACGGCCACGCCCGCCTCGTCTCCAACGGCGCCATCGCCGGCTCCACGCTCCTGCTCGAGCGTTCGGTGCGGCGCGCCGTGCAGGTGCTCGGCATCGACCCGCCTGACGCGGTGGAGGCCGCCACGCTCACCCCGGCACGGGCGCTCGGCCTTGACCGGCCCAACAGCCTCACCGGCGCCCCGCTGGGACTCCTGCGCCCCGGCTACGCCGCCGACGCGCTGCTGCTCGACCCGTCCGACTGGTCGGCGCGGCACGTCTGGTGCGCCGGGCGTCGGATCCGCTGAGCCGCACCGGCCGCCTGCCGGTCAGTGCCGGTCAGTCTTTCTGCCCGCAGCCTTTCTCGCAGTCACAGGGGATGCTCTCCGGGGCGTCCCCTTTCTTTTTCTCCAGCTCGGCCTGCAGCGCCGCGATGTCCGCGCGGGAGAGCGGCACCTCGCGCACGAGCGAGAGGAGCACGGTCCCGCGGTGCATGGCGCATGTGTCGGCCATCATTGATTCCGCCCGGCTGATCGAGGCCTCTTTTTCGTCGATGAGCGGGTGGTACACATAGCCGCGGATGCGCGGTTTCTGTTCGGCCCGCACCACGCCTTTCTTCTCCAGCCGCGCGAGGAGCGTCTTGACGGTGGAGCCGGCCCATCCGCGCTGGGCGAGCAGCAGGTCCGACAGCCGCCGCGCGGTGGCGGTCTTCTCCGTCCACAGCACGCGCAGCAGCGACCACTCGGCAGGGGAGACGCCGCCGATGTCCGGCCCCATCCCCGGGTGCCTCTTCTCCAGTGCCTCGCGTTTTCTCGAGGCGGGGTGCATGGTGCGCATATTCGTGCGCGCGGTGGGCTTCATGCGGGTGGTGACGGTCATTGTGGCTCCTTTATACTGGTCTGGCCATAATTGTAGCGACCACAGATGTAGATGATCGGCGCTGGGTGAAATTCGCGCTATCCCGCCGATCCTGAGGAGGGTGATATGTCAGTATCGGCGATCCATCTGAACGATCTCTCCTTCGCCTGGCCGGGGCAGGGACCGCTCTTCTCCGGCGTGAGCGCGGTGTTCGCCCCCGGCTGGACCGCGATCCTAGGCGACAACGGCATCGGCAAGACCACCCTCACCGCCCTCATGACCGGCCGCGGGGGCCTGCGGCCCACAGGCGGCTCGATCGACCCGGATCCCCTCTCCCGCGCCGACGCCCTCGTGACGGCCTGGTGCCCCCAGGAGGTGACCCGCGAGCCGGACGGCCTGGAGGAGTTCTCACAAGACTGGTCATCAGAGGCCATCGGTCTGCGTGAGAAACTCGGCATCGGCGACGACTGGCCGTGGCGCTTCGACGCTCTCTCGGGCGGGGAGAAGAAACGGCTGCAACTTGCCTGCGCGTTGGACCGCCGTCCCGACGTGCTCCTGCTCGACGAGCCGACTAACCACCTCGACCTGCCCTCCCGGCAGGCCCTCACCCGCGTGCTCGCAGGCTTCACGGGCATCGGCATCCTCATCTCCCATGACCGCGCGCTGCTCGACGCGCTCGCCGGTTCGTGCCTCTTCCTCACCCGCGTGCACAAGGACGGGGAGAATGTGACGACCGGCCGGCAGATCAGCGGCAACTACACTGCGGCGCGCGCGGCGCTCGAGACGGCCGGGGCGGCGCAGTCCCGGCAGGTGCGCGAGGCTGACCGGCAGATACGCCGGCTCGGCAGCCTGGAGGACGCCGCCCACCGCGCCACCGCGCACGCCGAGGCCCGAAAATCCGGGGCAGGCCTTGATCCGCGCGACCACGACGCCCGCGCCCGCCACAAACTCGCGCACATGACCGACGCCGACGCGGCCGGGGCCCGGCAGGGTGCCCGCCTCCAATCGCGGCTGGCCCGGCAGACACAGGAACGCGGCACTCTCGAAGAGCCCGCCCACCGTTATGACGCCGACGTGGCCGGCTTCTTCGCGCAGGTCGAGCCGTCCCACCGCCGTGTCCTCGCCGCATTGCCGGCCGGGAAACTGGAGTGCGGCACCTCCTACCCGGACCTGTCCATCGGGCCGACCGACCACATCGGACTCACCGGCGCGAACGGTGCGGGCAAGACGAGCCTTGTCACGCGCCTCCTCGCGGGAGGGATTGCCGATCCTTCCGTCCGTGTCCTCGTCCTGCCCCAGGAGACGGGGGAGAAGGAGACGGCCGTGGCACTTGCGAGGTTGCGCGATCTGTCCCCCGCGGACCGCGGGCAGGTGCTCGCCGGTTACGCGCGCCTCAACTCCGACCCGGACCGGCTGCTCTCCGGCGCGAGCCCCTCGCCCGGCGAGCTGAGAAAGCTTCTGCTGTGCCTCGGGATCCTGGCCGACCCGCCCGCGCTCATCGTGGCGGACGAGCCGACGAACCATCTCGACCTCGCCTCGGTGGAGGCGCTCGGCACGGCGCTCGCGGCCTTCCGCGGGGCGGTGCTGCTCGTTTCGCACGACGAGGCCTTCCTGCGTTCCTGCACGCAGATCCGCTGGAATATCGCGGATCGGAAGCTCTCGGTCAGTCTGTAGACGCCCGGAGGAGGACCGGCAGGGTTTGGTCGGTTCCCCTTTTCGGGGGGGGGCGGTCAGTCCCCTTTTTCAGTCCCTCCTGCGACGGCGGGCATAGACGCCGACCACCACAAGCGAGAGGAGCAGGAGCCCGCCGGCCAGCCCCGCGAGGAGCAGCACACGCCGCGTGCCGCCCGTCATCGGCAGCGCCGGATCCGCCGTCATATCCGTCACGACGAACGGGTCGGAGACCGTGCCCGACCCCGAGCAGGCGCTTCCGCTCTTTGTGGCGCACGCCATCTTGAGCGTGTCGCTCGCCTTGGTGACGGTGATCCGCAGATCATCGGCGGGCAGATAACCTTTCGGGGCCTTCGTCTCGCTGAGGGTACGGGAGAGCGTGTCCGCTGCCTCGGCCGGCCGGAGCCCGTAGAAGGCGGCGGTGCCATCCGTGCCGGTCGTCCCCGTGGAATCCGTGCCGGTACCGCCGGTGAGCGAGAATTCCGCCCCGGCGGAGATCGCCGACCCGGTGGCGTCCACTTTTTTGACGACGAACCCCGCAATGGCACCGAGACGCACGTAAGTGGAGTTTGCCTTCTTCCAGCCGGCGGAGGAAGACGAGCCGGCTTCGGTACGGAACCAGAAGGCGTTGATCGCATCGAGCGTGGCGATGAGGCCGACGCTGCCCACAGGGTTGTCGCTGTAGGCGGAGGCGGGAGGATCCTGCGCTGTCGCGTCGGAGGGGACCATGACCGGCAGGCTCAGTGTGAGCGAGGAATTGGCGGCGACCGTCGTCGAGGAGTCGATCGGGACCATCTTCACCGCCGTCACGTCCGAGTAAGTCTTCCCGGTCCCGGGCGCGGTGAGTTCCGCCTGCGTCTGCCACAGCGAGGCGTTGTCGCAGGCTTCCTCGGCACTCATGGAGGAGACGTCCGCCGTCGTGTACAGCAGCCTGTAGCCGGAGGGGGCGGTGGGCCAGGCGGTGCGCCTGGCGTCATACTGGCTGCCGCTCGTGGTGGAGGGCAGGGCGTCGTAGATCGTCAGTCCCGGCCGTTTCAGGTCACCGATGTTGTTCACGGTGAGATGGTAGGTGAAGGGCGTGCCCTTGGTGATGGCGATGCCCTGTCTGCTCGAGGCCGATGCGCTCTGGATGGTCTGTGATCCATGCAGCTGGGCACCCATATCCACGGTGTAGGCCTTCGCTGCCGCCGCGATGGTGGAGGACGGCCCGACGCTGTAGTGGTCGGGGTACACGCCCGCACCGCTTACCTCGGGCAGCTCGGATGTGTAGGAGTCGAACCCGCTCTGTGCACCGGGATCCGGGGCGTTGTCGGCGGTCAGGAAGCTGACGAGGACGTTGCCGTCCTTCTCGGGGCTGGAGTCGGAGGTGATCTTCGGGTTGAACTCGAGCCATGCCTCCCAGTTGTTGCTGCCCGTCATGAGCTGTTTGGCGATCGACTGGTCGAGCGGGAGGATGACCGCCGTCCTGCCGGTCCCCTGCCAGTTGTCGACGGTGGTGATCCTGCTGGTCTCGACGAGCTTGTCGCACAGATCCTGCGGGGCGCCGTACGCCGCCTGGGTGTGGCCGTATCCCTGCCACGTCATGCCTTTGGGCAGCACGAGGATGACCCGCAGGTTCTTGTACTCTTTGCCGGGATCCAGCGAGCCTTTGATCGTCTCGACCACCACCGGGGTGCTGCCGCTGTTGGTATCACCGATGAAGCCGAGGCTGGTGATGCTCATCTTCTCGGTGAACTGCTGGAGGATGTACCGGGCGCTCGACGTGCTGTAGACGGTACCGAGCACCGACTCGCCCGTGGTGCCGTCCTCGGAGATCGTCTCCGTCACCGTCTGGCCGCTCATGCGGGTCATGTTGGTGATGTTGTTGCCCGCTGCGGACTGCGGGGAGGTCCAGTGCACGTTCTCCGGGTCTCGGAGTTTTGTGTCCGCATAGACGTCGATCTGCACCGACCGCTTCCACAGCCAGCCGGATGTGAAGATGACGGAGAAACCGGCATAGGTGGTATCGGCGTCGAAGCTGACGGAAAGCTTGCCATCCGACGACTGCGTCAGCGTGTAATCTTTGTAGCCCCTATCGTCCTTATAGGCGCGGATGGCGCTGACGGCGCTGAGGACCTCCGTGTTCGTCAGCCCGGAGATCGTCATGGAGGAGATGTCGATGACCTTGAGCCGCTTGTCCGGCCCGTATCCCGTCAGGCCTGAGGGCGCCGAGGTGTCGTCCAGCTCCACATTTTTCATGTCGTAGGAGCGGGTGTTGGTCGCCTTCAGGTGCCACTCGAGGGTCTTGTTCTTGTTTTCCAGATTGTCGGCAATATCCGCGTGCTCGTAGTCGCCGCCCGCGCCGGAGGCGAAGACGCTGAGGAACCCTGACGAGTCTGACGAGGCGACCTCGCCGGTGGAGACGCGCACGCTGAGGGAGTCGGTGGCGGAGGGGGCCGTCTCGTTGGTTCCGGGATTCGAGACGACCGTCGTGACTTTCGCGGTGTTGGCGACGTCGGCATAGTTGTAGCCCGTCGTCGTGCCGTTCTGGGTGAAACTGCCGGTCGTGGTGAGGGGCAGGCCGGGGAAGCCGAGCTTGAGCGCGGGGACCTTGCTGACGAGTGTGGACGCGCTGTCCGAACTGGAAGACGTGACGGTGTAGGAGACGGTCGTGCCGTCCGAGGATTTTGTCCAGCCCGGGTTCGCCGCCTCGGTGAACAGGGCGGTGCGTGTGCCGCCCTTGTAATCCGGGTAGGTGGGCAGGGTGTCGGTCACGGTCACCGAGGTGAGCGCCCTGTCTGAACCGGAGGCGGCGAAGGTATAGGAGACGAGGGCGGCGCTGTCCTCCGGGATGTACTGCGTCCCGCCGGAGGCGGTGGCGGTGGTGCCGACGACGGGGGTCCCGTCCGTGCTCTTCCCGTTCGCGGATTTTATGAGTGCCAGCGCAGGATAAGCGGCGGTGACGGTGAGCGGGTCCGAGGTGACGGCGGTGGGGTTCTGCTCGGAGGTGATGGTGGCCACCGGTCTGAAAACGAACCCGTCCGGCGTCTTCTGGCTCTCCGTCGTGATGGAGAATTTGATGTTCGAGGTGGCCGTGGGGTTGTAGGTCGGCCAGGTGATGGTGACGATGTAGTCATCACCGTCCGGCGTGGTCGTGGAGATGGCATGTGACGATGTGGTGTTGGACCAGCTGTCGTTGAAATCTGTCACAGAGATGCCGGTGACGTGGGATTTCGGCACGCGCAGCGTCACCTTCAGGTCGGTGCTGGTCTTGGTGGGCTTGCTCGTCGCGTTGACGTTGATGTAGCCGGAGAAAGATTTGCCGGGTTCGACGGTGACACCATCGGGATGGTCCTGCCCGTCCCCGTAGCTGAGGCTGACGGCAAGACAACCCGGAGGACATGGTGTCCCGCCTGTGCCCGTCCCCGTAGCTGAGGCTGACGGACACGTCCGCATCGGGGTCCGCGGGCTCTGCCGCGGAGGCGGGGCGCACAAGGAAGGCGGCCAGCACGAGCGCGAGGGTGCAGGCCACGGCGATGATGCCGGCGGGCAGGCCTCGCCGCCGCGGGAAGGCGGAGGCCGCGGACGGCGCCTGATGCCGTGGACGGTAAGAGCCCATTGCGTGCCTCCTTCTGCGATCGATCATTCGGACGGACCGGCTGCCAGGTCTCCTATTGTAACGGGGAGCGCCACAAATATGCTGATAATTGCAAGAATGTCACATGACAGGGTTCTCCCCGGTCTTTTGCCACGATCGGTAGTGTTTTGGCCGGTCAGTGGATACGATCCGGCCACTTTCCCCGCGATATCGTGGTGTGCTTCTCTGCTGATCCTGCGTTTTTGGCCTTGCGCGGGCGGGGCCTGAGGAGGATCCAGCCCGAGGCGAGCAGCAGCACGAGCAGCGAGAGCGCCGACACCGCGAGCGCGATCGGCCCGAGCGGCCGCCCGGTCTCCGGCATGGTGCGGGGCTCCGACGGGTCGGTCATCACGAACGGGTCGGAGACCGTCCCCGAGCCCTTGCAGGTTGCGGACGAGCCGGACGCGGTCTTTGTGGTGCAGGTCATCTGCATCGTCATGCCTGTTTTGGCCACGGTGATGGTCATGCCCCCCGCTTTCAGGTACCCGGTGGGCGCCGAGTCCTCCGAGAGTGTGTACGTCCCGGCCTGCAGACCGTAGTAGGCGAGGGTGCCGCTCTTTGTGGTCGTCTGGGTGGCGTCGGAGGTGGTGGTCCCGCCCGCGAGCGTCAGTCGTGCGCCGGCCAGCGGGGAATTTGTGCCGTCCACGGTGAGATCGGAGACTTTCTTGACGACGAAGCCGGCGTACGGGTCCAGACGGGCAGAGACGGCGTTTGACTGTTTCCATCTCACGTCGAGCGTGCCTTGTCGGGCGCTGAACGAGAAGATGTTGGTGGCGTCCCGCAGGGCGATGAGCCCGATGCCGCCGGTGGTGTTGGGCGTGTAATCGCCTGTATCCGGCAGTGCGCCCGTCTTCGGAAGCGGTAGGGTGCGCGCGTGATGTGGCTGGAGAGTGCCCATGCTGTCTTCTTCCTGGCTCTTCCCGGCCGGCGGTGCGCCGGCTTCGTCGGCGCGCATGCCGGGACATCAGAGGCCTCATCCTACGCGGTCCGTCTGGGAGGGGAAACAAAAAGGTGACAAAGGCACTATCTATTTTCAAAACTTGAGCGCAAATATATCAACTTTTGGGAATATCTGCACACCCCTTCTGTTGGACTGGGTAGAACATGACAGAATGCCCTGTGTCGGCGGGCAACCGGCACGGGGCGAACAGGAGAATCGATATGGCAGAAGACCAGAAGTACACGAACATGGCCCAAGAGGCCCTGGGCGACGCCATCCAGTCGGCGTCGGCCGCGGGCAACCCGCAGGTGGACCCGCTGCATCTGCTCGACGCGCTCCTGCGCCAGAAGGGCGGCGTCGTCATCCCGCTCATCCAGGCGGCCGGGGGCGACCGCCAGGCCATCGGCGCCCGTGTGCGCCGCGCCCTGACCGAGCTGCCCGCCGCCAGCGGCGAGAGCACCACGCAGCCGCAGGCCTCGCGCCAGCTCACCGTCGCGCTCGCCAACGCGGACAAGGAGATGGGCGCACTGGGCGACCAGTACGTCAGCACCGAGCATCTGCTCATCAGCATCGCCGTCGGCCCCTCGTCCGCGGCCGACATCCTCGCGCAGGCGCATGTCACCCCGGACGCGCTGCGCAAGGCCGTTCCGGGTGTGCGTGGGGGCGCGCACGTCACCAGCCCAGACGCCGAGGGCACCTACAAGGCGCTGGAGAAGTACTCCGTCGATCTGACGGCGGAGGCCAAGGAAGGCCAGCTCGACCCGGTGATCGGCCGTGACAAGGAGATCCGCCGTGTGATGCAGATCCTCTCGCGGCGCACAAAGAACAACCCCGTGCTCATCGGTGAGGCCGGCGTCGGCAAGACCGCCGTCGTGGAGGGCCTCGCCCAGCGCATCGTCTCGGGCGACGTGCCCACCACGCTGCGCGGCAAGAAGCTCGTCTCCCTCGACCTGGCCAGCATGGTGGCCGGCTCGAAGTACCGCGGTGAGTTCGAGGAGCGCTTCAAGGCGGTCCTCAACGAGATCAAGCGCTCCGACGGCGGGATCATCGCCTTCATCGACGAGATCCACACCATCGTGGGCGCCGGCGCCTCCGAGGGCGCGATGGACGCGGGCAACATGCTCAAGCCCATGCTCGCCCGCGGCGAGCTGCGTCTGATCGGCGCCACCACCCTCGACGAGTACCGCAAGAACATCGAGAAGGACCCGGCGCTGGAGCGCCGCTTCCAGCAGGTGTTCGTCGGCGAGCCGAGCGTGGAGGACACCATCGCCATCCTGCGCGGCCTCAAGCGCCGCTACGAGGCGCACCACAAGGTCACCATCGGCGACGACGCGCTCGTGGCCGCCGCCCAGCTCTCCAACCGCTACATCACCGACCGCCAGCTGCCGGACAAGGCTATCGACCTGATCGACGAGGCCGCCGCGCACCTGCGCATGGAGCTCGACTCCTCCCCGGAGGAGATCGACGAGCTGAACCGCAAGGTCACGCGCCTGCAGATGGAGGAGATGCAGCTCAAGAAGGCCACCGACCCGGCCTCGAAGGAGCGTCTGGCACGGCTTGAGAAGGAGCTGGCCGACACCCGTGAGAAGCTCTCCGGCCTCAACGCCCGCTGGAAGGCGGAGAAGGCCGAGCACAACAAGGTCGGCGACCTGCGCGCCGAGCTCGACGCCAAGAAGGTCGCCGCCGACAAGGCCACCCGTGAGGGCGACCTCGCCACGGCCTCGAAGATCTTTTACGGCGAGATCCCGGAGATCCGCAAGAAGCTCGAGCAGGCACAGAAGCAGGACGTCGACTCGCGTGAGGACGCGGGCGAGGCCAACAGCAACGGCACCGTCGAGGAGCCGATGGTCCCCGACCATGTGGACGCGCAGTCCGTGGCCCAGATCGTCGCTGAGTGGACAGGCATCCCCGTCGGGCGTCTGACCGAGAGCGAGGACCAGAAGCTGCTGCACATGGAGGACTCCCTCTCCAAGAGGGTCGTCGGACAGAAGAAGGCCATCGAAGCCGTCAGCAACGCCGTGCGCCGTGCGCGCGCGGGCGTGTCGGACCCGAACCGTCCGACCGGCAGCTTCATGTTCCTCGGCCCGACCGGCGTGGGCAAGACCGAGCTGGCCAAGGCCCTGGCGGACTTCCTCTTCGACTCGGAGAAGGCCATCGTGCGCATCGACATGTCGGAGTACATGGAGAAGGCGTCCGTCTCGCGGCTCATCGGCGCGGCCCCCGGCTACGTCGGCTACGAGGAAGGCGGCCAGCTCACCGAGGCCGTGCGCCGTCGCCCGTACTCCGTCGTGCTGTTCGACGAGGTGGAGAAGGCCAACCCGGAGGTGTTCGACCTGCTCCTGCAGGTGCTGGACGACGGTCGTCTGACCGACGGCCAGGGCCGCACGGTCGACTTCACCAACACGGTGATCATCATGACATCCAACCTCGGCTCGCAGTTCCTGCTGCGCGACGACATGGACAAGGACGCCCGCACGAAGGCCGTCCTCGACGCCGTGCACGCGCACTTCAAGCCGGAGTTCCTCAACCGTCTCGATGACCTCATTGTCTTCGACCCGCTCACCCGCGAGGATCTGGGCAAGATCGTCGACATCCAGGTCGGCCGCGTGTCCAAGAGGCTCGCCGAGCGGCGGATC
>JAXGWH010000047.1:0-9317 GCA_040773385.1 Aeriscardovia sp.
CCCCGCCGGGCATGTCGCCCGCCTTCAGATGTGACAGTGCCTTCGCGCACGTCTTCACAAACGCGTCGTTCCAGCGCACCGCATCGGCGAGCGCCTCCTCGAAGGTCGGGCGGTCCTCGTCAATCATGTAGCTGAGGATCTGCGAGGAAAGCGCGAGGATCTGCTCCACGAGGTCGCCATACCCGCCGATCTCATGGACCACGCCGGGCAGGAGCGGGTCCGGCGCGGCGGACGCGGCGAGGATGTCGTCCATCCTGTCCTCCACGACGCGCCCGGCGAGCTCACGCAGACCCGCCTGGCTGAGCGGCTGCGTCTGCGGGTCAATGCCGATGAGCAGCCCGTAGTCGCGCACGATCTGCTGGAAGAAGGCGTCATAGGTGGAGATGTGCGGACGGGAGGCGAGGGCCGGCCCGGCCGCATCGCGTTCCTCCACGGCATCGCGCACACGTCGGTCAAGCTCGCCCGCCGCCTTGGTGGTGAAGGTGAGGCCGAGGACCGAGCCGGGATCGACCGGCCGGCCGCCGTCGTCCTTCCCCTCCCGCAGCAGGTGGAGGATGCGTTGCGTCATGGTGAACGTCTTGCCCGAGCCGGCGCCCGCGACGATGAGGATGTCAGAATCCGCGGGGATGTCGTCGATGATGCGTTTCTGTTCGGATGTGTAGGTGAGGGCCATCAGCGTTCCTCCTCTGTCGGCAGGGTCAGCGTGCCGTCCGATCCGAGCACGGGACGGTCGGCGTGGAGATGCCCGTAGACCGTGCAGGACTCGTCCGGCCATTGTGGGCAGATCTCCTTGTAGCGCGTGAAGTCATCACCGTGCCGGGACGGATAGACGCCGGTCTTCAGGCAGGCGCCGGCATAGAACACGCGGGAGATCATCGCAAGATCCCAGGGCAGCAGGTCGCATCCGGCCTTGTCGCGCTCCTCCTTGGTGAGCGTGACGGGTGAGCCGGCGCGGCCAGAGTCGGTGAGGAGGCCCAGGATCCGTGGCAGGAGCACCGACGACTGGTCGTCGATCGCCGAGTGGTCCATCTGTCCCAGTTTGTCCGTGAACAGCCGGGAGAAGGTGGGGTAGTTCGGCCGCGGTGCGTAGACGGTGTTGAGATGCCCGTCCGCGAACAGCGGCGGCTGGTAGCCCAGCTCCGCGACGTGCTGGGCGACGGCCGGCCCGTCATCGTCGCGCAGCAGGAAGAGCATGGACCGGTCGATCACCGGCCGGTCGCCGGGTTCGTGCGAGAAGGCGAGGCCGAGCTGGTAGCAGACAAGCTGCAGGTCCGAGAAGGAGCGAAGCTTCGTCTTGCCGGTCTTCCAGTCGATGATGTCCCAGACGTCCCCGCGGTGTTCGAGCCGGTCGATGCGCGCGTTCAGGCGCAGCCGCAGATCCTCGGGCGTGCCCTGGGGGAATCCGCCCGCGAGCCAGCTGAGGACGACGAACAGCTCGTGGTCACTGACCTCCTCAAGGCCGGGGGTACGGCGGACATAGTCCCCGATGTCATGCACGCCGAACTGTGCGTTGACCGGTACCTCGGCGGACACCCCGCTGAGACTTCCGACACCGTCCACTGAGGCCAATTCGGCGTTTTTTGTGCGCTTGGTGTCTTTCGTCGAGCATCCGCCGTAGCCCGGGTCCCGACTGTCGACAAAATAGGCGGCCATGTGCGTGAGCATGCTGTCGGCCGCCGCGTTGCCCGAGGCCATGCGGAACGACTGGTCAAGGTCGGAAAATTGCGGTGCCTGCGCGGCCAGTCTGTCATACTGCGACCGCAGCACGGTGAGCACCCCCTCCCGGGAGAGTGCGGGGTCGCGGTCAATGCCCTCGTCGGTGGCCCATTGCGCCACCTCATGGATGACCGCGCCGAGGCTGCGGTCCGCGTCGGTGGGCTGCGGGCCGGCGAAGCGGTGGTCGAGCGACCAGCACAACGGGCATTTCCAGATCGAATCGACAGCGGAAGGCGAGAGCGGCACGGCCCCCTGAACATCCGGTGAGACGGATGGCGGCGTCGTGCCGGATGACGCCGGTGGGGCGTATGCACCAGACGGGATGGACGGTGCCGGACCGCGCTGTCGCAGCAGGCCGGCATTCCGTACGACGGTCACATCAAAACCGTCGTCCCCTTCCTCAGACCGCCCCTGCCGCATGTCCCCGGACTCGCGATGGTCCAGTTCCTGCTCAGACTTCTGCGCGGAGGCGACGAACGCCCAGAAGGACGGATCGGCTGCCACCACGCCGGCATCGGCCAGCAGGTGCAATGCCCGCACCGCGTCATGGATGGTCTCCCCTGTCTTTGCCCCGCGCGGCCGTCCGTCGACCGTCATCTCCCGGCTGATCGCTCCGGCGAGCGCAAGCCTCGCGGCGACGGCCATCCCCTCCGGGTCGGCGTCTAGACCGCCCAGCCACGGCAGCCGCGCATCGGTGCCGGCCGGGTCGCGTCCGACCTTGGAATAACGGATGCCATCGGACACATACGTCAGGCAATCCCGGACGTCCGGGGAGACGGCCAGACCGTTCCTCGTGAACAGCTCGGGCAGATAGGCGAAGAGGAAGTCCGAGGGGGTCTCCTGCTCGTTGTCGACCACTGAGACCACAGTCTGCACGTCGCCGCGCGTGAGGGCGACGAGGAGACTCTTTGATTCCGTGTAGAGCAGATCGAGCCGCTGGTCGCGGTCCTGCGCGGCGAGCAGCGTCGGCTCGTCGCCATCAGCGGACAGGCCACCAGAAAAAACGTCATCAGGCGATTCGCGTTCGGCTGCCGGACTGCCCCCCGCCGTCGTCCCGGACGGCAGCGCACGCGCCTTTCTCAGCCGCCCCCGCACGATGACGGCCGAGAGGCTCTGCCCGTCGAACAGCGCGTCGCGCGGCGAGAGGTTGGGCCAGGAACCATCCTGCACCGCGAGGATCCATACATACTTCTTGTGCAGCGCCGCGGCACCGGCGGGGGTGGCGAGCACGACGGCGTCCGGACGGGGGGCGACGGACGCGAGCGAATCGGCCTCGATCTGCAACCCCTCGATATCCGACAGGAAATCCTCCACGCCCTGACCGGACGGGGCCTGCTGGGCATGGGCGAACAGGCGGATCACCGCGTCAAGCCAGTCGTTGACGGCCCGACCGCGCGGTGTGGGCGACACGGCCTCCTCCTGCCAGCGTCGCGCCACACCGGTCGCGTCCCACACCTGCCAGAGCCGGGCATGGATGGTCGATGACAGCCTGCCGGCATGCACCTTTTCCTGTGAGCATTTCCGGACGATCGCCACAAGCCGCAGGAGCTGCGCAAGATCCGGGTCGGTCGCCTGATCCGCAACACGGTCCTCCCCCGTCTCCGGGACAGTGGTATCCCCCGCGTCGCGGGTCGCCTCCGACGATGCCGATGCCCGGGATGCCTGCGAGAGCGCATGCCGCCTGTCCGCACGCGTCTGCCAGCGGGAGGCGGTGAGCCGGCGCAGCAGCGAGACGATGGCCTCACGGCAGTCCCCATCGCCCACGAGCAGCAGAACGAGCAGCTCATCGGCGCTCAGACGCCTGCCGGCATCAGCGTCGTCCCCCTCTCCGGAATCCGCCCGGAACACTTCGTCCACCAGCGCACGGGCGCTGTCGTCGCCCTGGTCGCGCAGCTTCTGCGCCTGCCCGCGGATCGCGGCGAACCGGTCGGTGCCATCGGCGGGATCGATGGCGGAGAGGGCGGAGAGCGCGTCAAAAGCGGAGGTGAGACGCTGCAGACGCACCGGGCGCGGATCCTCCCTTGCCGTGCCGACGCCTGTCCCCACGCCGAACAGCGGGGTCGCCAGCATGCGCAGCATCAGCGAGGCGATCCCGTCCGTGTCGAACGACTGGTCGGGCGCTTGGTCAGATGGCTGGTCGGGCGCCGTGCCGGATGCCTGGTCGGGCGCCGTGCCGGACAAGGGATCCACCATGGTCCGGCCGTCTCCGGCCGGCGCGCCCTTCTCGGTCTTCTCCTGTTCCCGGCCGACGACCGAGGTGAGACGCAGCAGGCCGAGCAGACCGCGGATCACGGGGATCTCCTTGAGGGCGCGCGTGACCGACGAATAGGAGACCGGCACCCCCTGCTGTTCAAGGGCGCGCCCCGCCGAGCGCAGCGTGGCGTTGTCATGGGCGATCACCGCGCAGTCGCCGTAGCGCACGGTGCCGTCCTCCACGCGGCGGCGGATCTGCCAGACGAGATCCTCGTTCTCCTCCTCGTGGCTGCGGAACAGCCGCCCGACGAGCGTGCGGTCCGGCATGGCCTGTGCGGCGGCGAGCTTGCCCGGTCGCTTCGGCACGGGGATATCGGAGGGGGCGAGCACCGAGCCGATGGAGCGGGAGACGCGTGAGGCGACGGCCAGACGGTAGGTATCAACGGAGTTTTCCTCCGTCCCCGGGGCATCCAGACCCTGCACCAGGGTGACGGCCATCGCCCCGAGGCCACCCTGAGCGGGCGGGGCCGTCTCCAGGCCGGTGAGCACCTCGGGATAGGCGCCGCGGAACGTCTGGACAGACTCGTCATCACAGCCGGCCAGCACGAGCCGGGTGCCGGCCTTCGCCAGGGCACGGAGCAGCTCATACCCCGCGAGGGTGAGGTCCTGGCAATCGTCGACGACCACAAACGACGGCACACGGCCGGCCGGGACATGGCCGAAGCGGACCGCCGCGCAGGCCCGCACGAGGATCTCCGAGCTGTCGACCCGGTACGGCCCGGAACCCGGTTTCCCGTCCGACCCGGCGAGACAATCCTGATATTCACGCCACAGCGCGGCCGCGAGATCCCACTCGTCCCCTTGCCGTGCGGTGACGGCAGGATCAGCCTCGGCCGCCCTCAGCGTCCCCTCCGTCAGCGACAGCTCGGCGAGGCGTGCGAACATATCGCGCAGCTCGGCAGTGAATGCCGGGGTCATCAGCGCCTCGAACGCCGCGACCGTTCCGGCGTCGCCCGCGGAGGCAGAAGCGGCAATGGCAGAGGCGGAGGCAACGGAACTCCCCGTCGTCCCCTTTCCCTCATCACTCGTGATTCCGGTGGTGCCATCGGCGGCCGCCCCTGCCGCCTGCCGCACGGCGAGATAGTGCCGGAGCAGATCGCAGGTCGGGCAGTCATCACCCACGCGGGCGTGGTGCAGATGCGCGCGCAGTATCGCGGAGATGACGGCCTCCTGCTCAGCGCCGTTGACGAGCTTCGGCTCGGACAGGCCCGCCGCACGGCGGGCGTCGCGCAGGAGGCGGAAGGCGAGCGCCGGCATGGTCTTGGCCGGCCGCTGCTCCCGTGTGGTGCCCAGCCGCCGGACAAGACGCTCGGAGATCTCGTCGGCATTTGTGCGATGCGAGCTGATGAGCACCGCCGCCCCGCGACGGACGGCATCCGCGAGATCGTCGTCCTCAAGCGCCCGCTCGCAGAGCGTCGATGTGCCGGAGCGCGGCGAGCCGTGGACGCGCAGGACATGCACCACGCGCCCGCCGTCATCAGCCAGATCCCCTGCCCGCAGCCGTGAGATGAGCGCGAGCGCGCCCTCCAGTGTCACCCTGCCATCAGTCATGCCTCCATCCTAAAGAGGTGCGGCGCACTCACCGTCCGGTTTTCCACAATCACCCGGCAAGGCCGATGGGAAGCCCATGCGCCGGTAGAGTGGTGGGAGACAGCAAGGAAAGGGGACGCGGATGGCCACCCTCATCGATTATGTGCGCGGCACGCAGGAGACGTTCGCCGAGCGGCCCCTCGGCACGGCCGACTCGCTCGTGCTCGCCCAGCTCTCCTATCTGCACATGCCCCCGTGCGTCCCGCGGCTCCTCCTGCCTTCCGACGACGTGCGCGAGGTGTCGGACGTGCCCGCGCCGGCCGGTTTTCTGCCGCAGAGCCATCCGGGCGTCTGGCAGCGACACCGGCCCACCCCCCGTGCGTCTGGGGGACCTTTCCAAGGCGGAGTGGCTGGCACTGATGGGCGACAACGACAACCCGCGCTCCTCGATCCGCCGCCTGATGGAGACGGTGTTCGAGTCCCGTCGTTTCCGTGATGTGCTCGTCAGCAACGCGGTCGAGCCGGTCGACGTGCGCGAGCGCAACCGCTTCTCCGCCCTCACCTATGACCTCGGCGACGGCACGCTCTACATCGCCTTCCGCGGCACGGACGGCACGTTCGCCGGCTGGCACGAGGACTACCGCCTGCTCTTCACCTACCCGCCGCTTCCCAGCCAGGAGCAGGCCGCCCGCTATGCGCGGACGGTGCTGGAGGGCTGGCGCGGCGCGGTCATCCTCGGCGGGCATTCGATGGGAGGCAACCTCGCCGCCTACACGGCCGCCTCCGCGCCCATCGACGTGCAGGGACGGATCCTCGCCGTCTACGAGCATGACTCCCCCGGCTTCATCCGCCCGTTCCTCGCCACGGCGGGCTTCCGGCGCATCCGCGGGCGCATCCACAAGACCGTGCCGGAATCCTCGATGATCGGCATGCTCTTCGACTCGGGCGTGGAGGAGACGATCGTCCGCTCCTCCGCGCACGGCATCGCCCAGCACCACATGACCACCTGGCTGTTCGACAACGACACGCTCCGGCTGCAGGAGGGCACGCGCCTCAACCGCTATTCGAGCGCCTTCGCCCGGCTGATGAACGACTGGCGCGAGAACCTGAGCGTGGAGGAACGGCGGCGCTTCATCGATGACCTGTTCGACGCGCTCTACCAGACCGGCGTGCCGGACTTCCCCGGCCTCGTGCGGCACCGCCGAGAGGCGCTGCCCAAGTTCCGCGAGGCGATCCGCGCCTTCCCCGCCGACGAGCAGCAGCGTCTGCGCGACACCCTCGGCGTGCTTGTGCAGATCCTGCTCGGGCGCGCGCCGGGGAAGGTGGACGAGGAGCCCGAGCCTCATCTCCGACCGATGAAAGGCGAGCACTGATGGCGGATCTTATTGACGCGGTGCGGCAGAACCTGCACCCCTTCGGGCCGGACCACCCGTTCGCCACGGCGGACGCGATGGTCCTCTCCCAGCTCGTCTACCTGAACATGCCCGATTCCGTGCCAAGGCTCGGGCAGGCCGGACGCACAATCCATGCGGATGGCACAGCGGTCCCCACAACAGATGGCATCACCGATAATGCCGAAAACGGGACAGCAGCACGGACGGCCGTCCCGCTCTCCGCCCTGCTGCGACGGGAAGACTATCCGGCGATGGTCGGCACGATGAACCGCGCCGACCGCGTGACCGAGCTGATCCGTGTGTGCGGGGAGAGCCCGCGCTACCGCGACATCCTCGTGACGAATGTGGCCGAGCCGTCCGGGCCGCATGACGACGACCGTTTCGCCGCCATGACGTTCCTCGTGCCGGACGGACAGGGCGGCTGCCGCCTCGTCGTCGCCTACCGCGGCACGGACAGCACGCTCGCCGGCTGGTATGAGGATTTCCGGCTGCTCTTCCTCACCCCGCCGCTTCCCAGCCAGTCCCGCGCGGCGCGTTATCTGGCACGGGTCACCGCCACGGGATCCCTCCCGGTCATCCTCACCGGGCATTCGTGGGGTGGCAACCTTGCCGAATATGCCGCGGCGAGCGCCGATCCGGGCCTGCAGAGCCGGATCGTCGCGGTCTGGTCGCAGGACGCGCCGGGCTTCACCGCCGATTTCATCGCCTCACCCGGCTTCCGGCGCATCGCGCCCCGCCTGCATCGCACCGTGCCCACCGATTCGCTCGTGGGCATGCTCTTCGACGCCGGCGTGGAGGAGACGGTCGTCGCCTCGTCCGCTCATGGCATCGCCCAGCATTTCCTCACCACCTGGCAATTCGCACCGGTCTCGGTGAAGAAGCCGGACGTGGGTACGCCAGATGTGGACAAGCCCGGCAGGAAGAGTCCGGATATGAACAGGCCCGGTCTCAAGAAAACCGGAACCGGTCCCGCGCCTGATACCGGTGATTCTGAGGAGCTGCGTCTTGTGACCGCACCTGCCGTCTCGCGCCCGTCCGCCGTGTTCGGCACGGTCATCGACCAGTGGCGCACCTCGGTGGACACCCCCACGCGCCGCCGTCTCATCGATGACCTGTTCGTGGTCCTGCGCGCCACCGGGCATGACAATTTCAGTGATATGGCGGCCGACTGGCCTGATTCCCTGCGGCGTGCCGGGGCCGAGTTCAGAAAGCTCGAGCCGTCAGAGCAGGCGATGATCCGCGAGGTCCTGCGGGCGCTGTGGGGCGTGCTCACCTCGCTGCCCCGCCCGGAAGCAGGCGCGCCAGGCCCGTCGCAGCCAAGCCCGTCGCAGCCAAATCCACCCCGGCCTGGTTCCAACCGGCCTGGTTCCGGTCGTCCCGGCTCACAGCCCCAGCCGGACGGACCCGTCGCCGAACTTTGAGCGCACCGAGTCGAGCGCCCGCTCGGCGGCGGCGCCCCGTTCGCGTTTCCTCATGCCGGTAAGGCTTGCGGCCTGCCCGCTGGCAGGATCATCGTCCCTGCCCGTGTCGAACAGGCTGGGCTGCACCGAGGTGCGCCCGGCCTGCGAGAGCGCCGAGGCCCCCACGCCCACCAGCCGGACGGCGAAGGGCAGATCGGCCTGCGAGGAGGCGGCGGTCACGTCCTGCGCCCCCGCGCCGCTTTCCTGCTCCACCTCCTGTGTGCTGCCCTGACGCGAGGCGAGATAGGCGTCGAACAGCGAGCGGGCGACCGGGGCGATCACCCGCGCCTGGTCGGTGGGCATCTCGAGCGTCTTCGAGCGGGTCACGTAGCGCAGGTCGTCAAAGCGCAGTTTGAGGCCCACCGTCCGGCACAGCAGACCCTTGGCGCGCAACGTCGCCGCCACCTCGTCCGCCTCGGCGTCGATTTTACGCTCCACCTGCTCCTGGCGGGTGAGGTCGTCCGGATAGGTGCGCTCCACGCTCACCGACTTCTCCGCACGGCGGGTGACGACCTCGTCCGAGCCGTTGCCCCGCGCCGCCTCGTAGAGCCAGTCGGCCGCCGCCCGCGACCTGAGGGCGCTGGTGAGCTGGTCGTGCGTGAGCGGCAGTACGTCGACCACGGTGGTGATCCCCCACTGCCGCAGCCGTTCGGCGGTGGCCGGGCCGACCCCGTTGAGCGCGGCGATGGGCAGCAGTCCCACAAAATCGGCGTTGTGCGCCCGGGGCACGAGCAGCAGCCCGTCCGGCTTGGCGTTGGTGGAGGCGAGTTTGGCGATGAGCTTGTTCGAGGCGACGCCCACCGAGCAGGTGATATGGAACCTTTTGGCGACCTCCGCGCGGATCCAGCGCCCGATGCGCACCGGCGAGCCCCAGCGCAGCAGCGCCCCGGAGACGTCCACATAGGCCTCGTCCACGCTCACCTGCTCGATGCGGTCGGTGACGGAGGCGACGATCCCGCCGAAG
>JAXGWH010000048.1:0-8821 GCA_040773385.1 Aeriscardovia sp.
AAGAGGCTCGAGACGCCGGACGGCTCGCAGGCATCCCTCGACGGCTATGTGATCGACACCAGCCCGGAGACCGACGCCGCGCGCCGCCGCCCGGCCGTGCTCATCTTCCCGGGCGGGGGCATCAACAAGATCGCCGGGCGCGAGGCCGAGCCCGTGGCCCTGCGCATGCTCGACTACGGCTACAACGCCTTTATCCTGCGCTATTCCACCGTGCCGAGCCGCTTCCCCGCCCAGCTTCTCGAGGCGGCGCAGGCCGTCTCGCTCATCCGCCACAACGCCGGCGCCTGGCATGTCGACCAGCAGGCCGTCGTCACGCTCGGCTTCTCCATCGGCGGGCACATCGCCGGCATGCTCGCCACCCAGCCGGACGCGCCGGAGCTGCGGGCCGCGGGTTACAAGGCCGACGAGATCCGCCCCAACGCCGCCGCGTTCGGCTACACCGTTTTCGACGGCGGGCAGTTCACCCATAAACTTTCCATGGAGCGGCTGCTCGGCGCGCAGAAGGCCGCCGACCCCGCCTGGCAGGACCGGTTCAGCCTGCAGAAGCACGTGCGCCCGGGCGCCCCGGCCATGTTCATCTGGAACACCGCCACCGACCGCGTGGCCCCGCCCGTCGCCTCCATCCTCATGGCCGGCGCCTGCCTCGAGGCGGGCGTGCCGGTCGAGCTGCACATGTTCTCCCGCGGGCCGCACAGCCTCTCGCTCGGCACCGCGGAGACCCGCTCGGCCACCGACCCGGATCTCGGCAGCGAGCCGGCCGTGCAGCCGTGGACGGGCCTGTTCCATGCGTGGATGGGCCGTCTGTTCCCGTCCGAGGATTTTGACCGCTGACCGGTGTTCTCTTGTCGACTGATCGGTCAGCGGTCGGTCATTTGTGTCTCGATCGGCGGATTCGGAAATTTCTCAGATCCCGGCGAGCTGTCGGCGCATCAGCTCGCTGCGTGAGATGTGGTAGGCCTTTGCCTTTTGTGTGGCGCGCCTCAGCACCGAGCGCGGCACGCGGATGGTGATGCTCTCCATGGGGTCATCCTCCGGCTCGTCATGATGGCGTCCGATGTAGACTTCCCCGGTCAGATGATCGTCTTTGTCCTCGTTCTCGAGATCGTCGGCCAGCCGGTCGACCTCATCGAGTGTCAGGCCGACAAGAGCCGCCTTTTGCTCATCCGTCATTTTGTCTGCCTTTGCCTTATCGTTCATGGCTCCTCCCTTCCTGTCGGCGCCCTGTCAAAGAGCGGATCTCATTGATGAATTTTTTGGTAGGTGGCGTCAGTGCGTGGAATATGACGATTATCCGACCGCGTTGGCGGTAGATGAGTTCCATATCACGTGCTTTATCGTCCAGACCGATAGAAATCCAGTCACCGTTTTCTCGTCGGGCATCCACCAAAGGTGTGTTGTAGGCTGTCAGCACATCGTTGCGCGATATATTCGGATGCCGCTCATGGATCCGGTCAAGGATAATGATCTGTTTGTCGTCCATCCATCATCCTTTCTCGGAAGAAGAATTTGCAATCATGAACGGTTGCATAATGCAATCATACTACAGTGCGCATCACAGACGTGTGATGTGCATCGTGAGGCCGGGAATGAGTGAATGGCAATGGGTATATGGATTCCTTATCCCGTCCCCGTTGAAACGGCTAGGCTGGGCGACGACGGCAAAAACAGCAGGAAGCATAACTGCAAAAGGCCACGATCCCGGCATAGAAGCCGGCGTGGCGAGGGGGCGCCGACGTGCCGGGCCATCAGTCCGGTGCGCGTGCAGTCCCGAGAACAGGTGACTCAATGGCGATGCAGGCGGGGTTTGATTACGAGCCGGCGATGCGGATCGCGCTGCGGCAGGCGCGGCATGTGCTGGAAAGCTCAAAGGCGCGGGGCGTGACGGGCTCGGACGGCGACATCCCCGTCGGCGCGGTCATCCTCGACCCGCGCGGCGCGGTGATCGCCGTGGGCCGCAACCGGCGCGGGGAGAACGCGGACCCGCTCGCCCACGCGGAGATCGAGGCGATGCGCTCCGCCTCCATCCGCCTCGACACGTGGAACCTCAACGGCTGCACGCTCGTCGTCACGCTCGAGCCGTGCCCGATGTGTGCGGGCGCCGCGGTCATGGCCCACATCCGCCGCATCGTCTTCGGCGCCTGGGACGACCGCCTCGGCGCGTGCGGGTCGGTGTGGGACATCCCGCGCGACCCGCATGTGGGCGCCTCGTCCGAGGTGTACGGCGGGATCCTCGCCGACGAGGGGTCGGGCCTGCTCAAGAAGTTCTTCGCCGACCAGCGCGTCGGCAGGGTGTGATTTTTTTCACGGCAGCAGGTTGCTCGCGTGCGTGGCGCGGGCGAACGCGTCCGACAGGAGCGAGAGCGGCTTCTTGAGCGCGAGGCTGATGAAGAGCATCGGCACGATGAACACGAGCAGCTTGCCCATATCCGCGTACCACGCCGTGCCGTAGAAACCGCCGATGCACTCGCGCAGCGCGTTCATGGCATGCGTGGCGGGCAGGAACGGCATCACCGCGCTGAAGAACCTCGGCATGAGGACGACCGGGTACATGCCGTTCGAACCGGATATCTGCACGACGAGCAGGATGACGCAGATCGCCTTGCCGATGTCGCCCAGCGTGTAGCCGAGCGTGAACATGATGATGCTGAACGTGAGTCCCGTGGCCCACATCGTCACCATGAACAGGAACGGATGGACGGCCTTCACGCCGAGGAAGAACAGGCAGCCCAGGCCCAGCAGGGTGGACTGCAGCAGCGCGAGGAATGTGAACGAGAGCTGCCGGCCGAAGTAGAGGTGATGGGGCCGCAGGCGCCGCAGCCCGCGCCGGCGCCGGGCGCTGACCGCGGGGGTGATCGCCGCGGCGAGGAGCGTGGAGCCGACCCAGGTGGCGAGGACGCCGTAGAACGGGGTCATCTGTGCGCCGAACGTGGCCACCGGGTAGACAGCGTGCCGTTTGACGCTGATCGGCGCGGCGATGAGTCCGGCGAGCTTGTCGCTGCTCGAGCGGGTGACGGCGGCAAGCTGTCTGGCGTTGCCGGATTTGAGCGCGGCGGACACTTTGGCGGAGAAGCCGGAGAGTGCCTTCGCCGCCTTCTGGAGCCGCTTCTGCGTTTTGGTGAGGCTCGTGGCGGCCTTGCGCATGGTCGTGGCGGTCGTGCGGGTCGTTCTGGAAAGCGCGGAGAGCGTGGCATCGGCGTCGGAGGCGACGCTGACCGCGCCGTCCATGACAGGGGAGAGGGCATCCGCCAGCGAGGAGAGGCCGGAGGAGAGGCCTGTGGACGAGTCGTGCGCCAGGGAGCGCAGCTGGGAGACGGCGGAGGAGAGTTTGTCGGTCACGCTCTTCTTCGTCTGTGCGGCGTCCGAGGTCTTCGACCGCAAGTCCGAGGCGGCGGAGGAGAGGTCGGAGCCGGTCTGCGTGAGCGCCGAGGCCACGCGGCCCAGATCCGCCGAATAGGTCGTCAGCGCGTCATGCGCCGCCACGAGCGCCGCCCTCTGCGCGCGCAGGGACGCACCCGCCGAACCCGAGGGGATGCTCGGATGCTGTTCGTCGAAGGCGGTGAGCAGTGATTCCACCGTGGAGGCGGACCGGTCCACACTGTTCTTGAGGTCCGTGTTACGGGCGGCCAGATCGTTTGCCTGCCCGGCGAGACTGTCCAGCCGGGAGGCGGTGGTCGTCGCGGAGGCGGAGGCGTCGTCGAACACGGCGGAGGCCTGCTTCGAGATCTGCTGCGCCGCCTTCTGGCTGCGCGCGGCGGCCGAGGTGAGCGAGGAGGAGACCGCCGAGAGCGAGGCGTCGGCCTTTTTGGCGTCCGCCCGCGCCTTCTTCGTGGCGGTGCGCGCCTGTTTTGTCAGCGAGGAGGAGGCGGGCAGCACCGCCGAGGCGGAGGAGACCACATCGGCCGCCGAGTTGATGATGGTGCTGTAGGAGCCGACGAGCCCTGCCGCCGAGGAGGCCGAGCCGGCGAGCGTGTCGATGTTCGAGACGAACGAGGTCATCGCCGAGCGCGTGTTGGGCGAGTCAAGGAACTTGCCTAGCGTCGTCGCGAGGTCGAGCGCCACGGACGTGAGCGTGGAGCTGAACGTGCCGTTGACCTGGGAGCGGATGGAGTCGGCGCCCGTGTCCGTGATCTTCGGGGCGAGCGGGTTCTCTTTCTCGTTCTCGTAGTAGACGATCTTCGCCTTCTTCATGTTCGGGGTGAAGAAGGTCATCATGTCGGACGAGAAGCTCTTGGGGATGACGATCGCCGCGTAATATTTGCCCGAATACACGCCGTCGACGGCCTCGGAGCGCGAGACGAACGTCCAGCCCAGCTGCTTGTTCGAGCGCAGCGCGGAGGTGAGCTGCTCGCCCACGTTCACCTTCATGGGCAGCAGATCGGACTGGTAGCCGCTGTCCTGGTCGGCGACGGCCACCTTCAGCCCGCCCGTGTTGTCATACACGTTCCAGGCGCCCGCGATGTTGAACCACGAGTAAAAGGCGGGGATGACGATGAGGCCGACCGCCACAATGAGGCCGATGACGTTCGTGCACACGGCCTTGACGTCCCTGCCGAAGATGCGCCACGGGTTCGACCACGGCCGGTGCACGAAGCGCTGCCAGGCGTTGCCCGCCCTGTTGCCGGTGTCGTCCGCGAGTTTTTTGAGGTCGGCGGCCACCTGCCGGCGCTGGTCGGCGAGATTCTCATGCACCTGCTCGTGCGCCTGGCGGATCTGTTCGCCCACCTGCCGCACCTGATGGGAGACGTGGTCGTTTGCCTCGCGGATCTGCTGGCCGATCTCGTCGTTCGTGCGTCTGATCTGGTCGCCGATCTGTTCGTTGTGCTCGTGGATCCGGCGGTTGACCCGTCCGGCGATCCAGCGCGTGCCGGCATCGCCGGGCTGCGCGTGCCGCGCGCCCTGCGCGCCTGCGTCCGTGCGGCTCATCGGTCCTCCTCCTTCGCGCTCATCAGATCCTGCAGATCCTTGGCGGAAAGCCGGGAGAGGCCGACCTCGCGCGTGAGGGAGCGATGCACATATTCGATGACGATCACAAAGACGACCGCCACCAGCATGACGACCACCCAGATCCCCATGCTCACGAGCTTCTCGTTGGGGGAGGCGATGAGGGCGAACGGGATGAACGGCACGAGCGCGGTGATGATGAATGCCGCGCGGATGAGCCGCGGGTAGGCCTTGTCGAACGCCACGGCGCGGCGCAGCACACGCTCGCGCCAGGCGGGCGTGCCGATGAGCGAGCGGACGATGGTCGTCAGCCGCACGCGCGGGCGCTGCAGGTCCTCGCCGCTCTCCGTGCCGAAGAACTCGGTCTGGGCGAGCCGCTCGTCCATGAGCAGGTTGAGGTTGACCATGTGCGGGCGCAGCCACAGGCCGATGAGGAACGCGCAGGCGGAGAACACCAGCAGGATGAGCAGGTCATGGCCGTAGGTGAGGCGGTACATGCCGCCGATCGCCTCGCGCATCATCGAGATGCCGTATGTCCACGGCAGCCACGGATTGAGGTCCTGGTAGAACTTCGGCATCATCTCGATGGGATATATGCCCGTGGCGCCCGGGATCTGCATGATGATGAGCAGGATGGCGAGGGACTTGCCGATGTGCTGGAAGCAGACGGTGAGCGCGTAGATGATCGACGAGTAGACGAGCCCCTGCGCCATGCCGGCGAAGAGGAACGCGGGGATGTTGAGCACGTCGATGCCCGTGGCGAGGTCGCCGGCGGTGATGACGAGCCCCTGCGCCATGGCGACAGTTCCGATGAGCAGATAGCGGCCCAGATAGGCCTGCCAGTGCCGCAGCCGCCGTGTGCCCAGGCCCTCGGTGTCCACCTCCATGCGGATGACGATGACGAGCATGAGCGAGCCCATCCACAAGGCCACGTTGGAATAGAGCGGGGTGAGGGCCGAGCCGTATTTGGCGACGGGGAAGACCACCTTCGTGGTGATCTGCGTGGGCGAGGAGATGAAGTCGGCCACGCTCGTGGAATTGAAGCGCAGCAGGCGGCGCAGCTGGGCCGCGTTCTGCGAGGAGGTGATGGCGGCGATGTCGGTGGCCGTGGTGGTCAGCGACTTCTGCACGCCGGCGAGCTGGCCGCCCGTCGACTGCATCGTGGAGGAGAGCGAGGTGAGCGTGGAGCGCAGCCGGGTGAGCGTGTCCTGGGCCCGGCCCGCGGCGGTGGAAAGCGTGGAGAGACCGTCTTTGGCGGCCTGAGCGGCGCTCTGGGCGGAGCCGAGCGCGTCGAGGGCGGTGGTGGACCCGGCCGAGGCCGCCTGCGAGGCGAGGCTGTCCGTCGTGGCGGCCGCGCCGTCCGCGGTGGCGCCCAGCTCGTCGGTCAGACGCCTCAGGTCGGTGATCGTCGTCTGCGCCTGGGTGTTCGAGGCGGTCAGCGAGTCGACGAGCGACTGTGTGCGGCTCTCGTGGCCTTCCAGCTCGTCGACCACATTCGCCAGCGCGTCGGCGGCCTGCGTCTGGCCCTGCTGGCGCAGCTGGGATTCGAGGTTTTTGAGGTCGTCGATGGTCGTCTTTGTCTTCTTCAGCGCGGTGTCCGCCTGGGTGAGCGCCGAGCCGGTGCGCGAGACGGCGCCGGAGAGGGCGGTGGTGGCGGAGTCGGAGACGCCCGTGGCGGCAGAGGTGGCCTGTGTGAGGGCGGAGGTGGCGGTGCCGATGGCCGCGGGCAGCTTCGAGGAGAGGGCGACGGCGCTCGAGCGCAGCGCGGGGATCTTCCCGCTGGCACGGTCGATGCCCGAGGAGATGCCGTCTGCCTGCGTCGTGAGGGAGGCCAGGCGCGTCTTGGCCCGGCCGGTGGCGTCGGCGGCCTGGGTGAGCGTGCCGGAGAGGTCATCGAGGCTTGTGCGCACGTCGCCGAGGCCGGCCGCCGCGTCGGAGACGGCCCGCGCCGACGAGTCGACGGTGGAGCCGGCCTGGTCCATGAGGCTGCCGGCGCTCTTCCTCAGCTGCCCGACGACGGCCTTCGAGGCGGTCTTCACCACCGTCTCGTTGATGGTCTGGTCGAGCGTGTTCGCGCCCGTGTCGGTGATCTTCGGGGCGACGGCCGAGATTTTCTCGTTGACGTAATAATGCAGCCGCGGGTGTTCCAGCTTCGCGTCCGGGTCGCTGAAATGGGCGAGGTCGACGAGGGTGGAGGAGAAGTCCTTCGGGATGACGATGGCCGCATAGCTCTCACCGCTTTTGACGCGCCGCAACGCCTCGTCGCGCGAGACGAACGTCCAGCCGAGCTGGTGGTTCTTTTTGAGCTCTGTGATGATGCTGTCCCCGGCGTTGAGCTTCGTGGTCTTGCCGCCCAGGGTGAGGGTGGCGGTCCTGTCGTTGTTGGCGACGGCGACCGAGAGCCTGTCGGTGTGGCCGTAGGGGTCCATTGCGGCGGCGATGTTGAACCAGGCGTAGAGGCCCGGGATGACGGCGAGGGCGATGGTGAGGACGACCATGGCGAGGCTGCCGAACGCGCGTCGCAGGTCGCGCCGATAGATCCTCCACACCGTGCGCATGCACCCTCCTTCCCGCCTATCCGTCAAATATCGAAAATTCTAGTAACGGGAGGAAACAGAACAGGACGAAAACCGTAGTTTTATTCGATTCCGCGGGCGATTGCCCGGCCGGCGCATTTGTCGGGCGTCCATGCCTCGTGCGCCCCCTGTCCCCGAAGGCCTTCCTCTGCGGGGCAGAACCGATGCCCGGTAGAATGGCGGAGGGCAGGATACCGGTCATCCATCGGCCGGCATCGGTCATTTTTCAAAGGAGAACGATGACGACACCGCAGGCATCGCAGCAACCGCAGGAACAGACGGCACAACAGCCGCAGAAACGCTTCTTCCCCGAGGGCGAGCTCATGGCCCGCGACGGCGAGTACACGCACGACGTCGATCCCGTCTACACGGCCGACCCGGACCGCTACGACGGGCGGATGAAGTACCCCTATCTCGGCACATCGGGGCTCGCCATGTCCGAGCTCTCCCTCGGCTTCTGGCACAACTTCGGGCAGGACCGCCCCTACGGGCGCATGCGCGCCATCGCCCGCGCCGCCTTCGACAACGGCATCACCGTGTTCGACTGCGCCAACAACTACGGCCCCCATTACGGCGAGGCGGAGAAGAGCCTCGGCCGGCTGCTCGCCACCGATTTCCGGCCGTATCGCGACGAGCTGCTCGTCACCACCAAGGCCGGCTACGACATGTGGCCCGGCCCCTACGGCAACCGCGGCTCGCGCAAGTACCTCATGGCGTCCATCGACCGCTCGCTGAAGAGCCTGGGCACCGACTACGTCGACATCTTCTACATGCACCGCGAGGACCCGCTCACCCCGCTCGAGGAGTCGATGCAGGCGCTCGCCGACATCGTGCGCCAGGGCAAGGCGCTCTACATCGGCATCTCCAACTACTCGCCGGCCCATACCGTCGAGGCGGCGAAAATGCTCCGTGAGCTGCATGTGCCGTTCGTCGTCAACCAGATCCGCTGGAACATGTTCGATCGCCAGGCCGAGGCGGACGGCATCGTGGGGGCCGCCCGGGCCGCGGGCATCGGGATCACCGCCTATTCGCCGCTGGCGCAGGGGCTGCTGACCGACCGCTATCTCGACGGCATCCCCGCCGACTCGCGCATCGCCGAGGACGGGCGCTACCTCACCAAGTCCGCGCTCACCGCGGGGCGCCTGTCGCAGATCCGTGCGCTCAACGACCTCGCGCACGACCGCGGCCAGTCGCTGGCGGAGATGGCCGTCGCCTGGCTGCTGCACAAGGGCGTGACGAGCGTGCTCGTGGGCGCCTCCCGCCCGGGGCAGATCGTGGACGACGCGCACGCGCTGCGCAACACC
>JAXGWH010000049.1:0-8810 GCA_040773385.1 Aeriscardovia sp.
CACACCAAGGGGGGATCATCCCCGCTAGCGCGGGGAACACTCTAGGAGGTTGCAGGCGAACATGCGTGTCAGGGGATCATCCCCGCTAGCGCGGGGAACACCTGCTTGATGCTGCTCGACCAGTCTCCGGCCCGGGATCATCCCCGCTAGCGCGGGGAACACTCCTTCTCCGCCTCCAGAATGCGCACCTGATCCGGCGACGGATCATCCCCGCTAGCGCGGGGAACACAACACCCTGAACCTCGATTCGTCCATGAGGACGGGATCATCCCCGCTAGCGCGGGGAACACTTGAATCGTGGGTCTTTGGGGTGTGCCGCGTTCGGATCATCCCCGCTAGCGCGGGGAACACGGTATCTCCGTGCGACCTGATTTGGGTTGAGCGGGATCATCCCCGCTAGCGCGGGGAACACTTGACCACCCTGTTCGACGGGGTGAGCGAGTTGGGATCATCCCCGCTAGCGCGGGGAACACTACGTCCTCCCCGTCGACGCTGGGATAGGCGGGGGATCATCCCCGCTAGCGCGGGGAACACCAACATGACACGCCGAATTGACAAACAAAATAGGGATCATCCCCGCTAGCGCGGGGAACACATTCTCCTTCCTGTGTGTCATAGATGCCGATCGGGATCATCCCCGCTAGCGCGGGGAACACACTTAGTTTATGGCTAACCAGTCTTCTAGATGCGGCATTGTCAGCTATCACAGAAATGGAGGAAACACACTACTAACCCGAACAGATCGAAAGATGAAAATCTATCAGGAAGCAGGATTTGATTATATCATGCCTTCACTATTTCTTCAAAATACTGAGTGTATTTCACCGCAGAATGCGAATCGTAATTCAAGACAGCCGAATCAACCGGCAGCCAGACCGCAGGAAACAAAAACAGCAAGACAGCCACAGCAGTCATGAGTGTCGATCGTCAGGTATGAAAAACCGGAATCGTATGATCATGAGACCAAAACAATTCCGGTTGAAGTGGTGCGCCAGGAGGGATTCGAACCCGCAACCTTCTGATCCGTAGTCAGATGCTCTAATCCGTTGGGCTACTGGCGCATGTTCTCTGAACTCTCGTTCGTACAACAATCAATTAGTATACACAACCAGATGACAAATGCAAGGATCAGTTGATCACGATCTGCAAACCGAACCCGCAATCTTCTGATCCATAGTCAGCCTTCGCCGTTCTTCACGCTGGAACTCCCGAGTGACAACGCGCGCGATGATCTGATTCGTCGTCCGCGGCCCATACAGCGAAAACGAGTACAGCGAAGACGAAAAGGACATCTCCTCTCATCGGTCTCAGATCACCATCGACAGCGTGCCGAGCACGAGCAGCTGGACGAAGTAGGCGATATAGAAGCCGATGCCCGTGTTCTTGTGCTGGTAGCCGAGCTTTCCATTACGGAAATGGAGGAAGAGGATACCGAACGAGGGGGTGAGGAACATGAGGGCGCCGATGACGGCCGCCGTGTACATCATCGTGTTTTCCTTGCGGTGCAGCAGCTCGAAGATGATGACCATCGCGACCATGATCACGCCCTCGTTGACCAGACCCAGCCGCAGACCCACGTGCAGCAGGCTCACCCACAGCAGGGCCGCGAGGACGACGACCGCACGCACGACCCAGACGCCGCCGCGCCCGAGGCGGAACGTCCGGCCGGTGTACGTATCCTTGGGCGGGTCCGGATCCACCATACGGAAGGCGAGGAGCAGCAGCAGGCACACGAGTACGGCCCACACGGGGTTTTGCGAGGAGAAGTCCCAGAACTTGCGGGAGGTTGCCATGTCGTAGGGCACCTCGCTGGCCAGGGCGAGCAGGAACACGCGCAACAGATAGCGGCCAAGATGGTGCGTCTTGTGGAAGCCCGTCACCGTGAGCCAGGCGTAGATGGGGATGGCGATCCAGGAGACGGCCTCGCAGAGGACGATGACGGTGAGCGTGCCCATGTCGGTCTTGCGCACGTCGATGACGTCATGCATGGCGAGCGAGGTGGTGAGGGTTCCGAGGATGACGAGGATGAGGCCGATGGTCTTGAGCGAGAAGACGCTGAGCCCCTTATGTCTGCGGCCCGTCTGTGTGTCTGCGTCCATATGATCGGTCCTTCCTGTCAGACTACCTGCCGACTTTCTGCCAGATGTCCTGTCAGAATCAGTTTCTGCCCAATTTTTGCACCATGACGGGAGCGCCCGCCCCTCGGTTCGGTTCTCTGTGAGTGGTTGGTTCCCACCGACCGGTCCTATTCCGGCCGTATCAGGCCCCCGCACCCGTGAGGAGCGTGAGGAGGCCGTCGTAATCGGCGCCCCGATAGTTGTATGTCGCCTGCGGCAACGGGAATCGGTCGTTGCCCGGCCAGCCGCCGGTGAAGAGGAACGCGCTGTCCAGGCCCGTCAGATTCGCCCCAAGGATGTCGCTCTGCGCATCGTTGCCGGCCATGAGGGTCGTCGACGGGTCCGCACCCGTCACCGCGAGCACGTGCCGAAAGAAAGCGGGCGATGGCTTGCGACGGCCGAAATCCGACGAAATGAAGATGTGGTCGAACGCCTCCGTGAGCCCCAGACGTTTCAGCTCGGGGATGGTATAGAGGTGCTGGGCGTTCGACAGGAGCACGACCGTCAGACCCCTCCCCCGCAATGCCTGCAGGAGGTCCGTCGCACCCGGGTAGAGCCGCAACCGGCGCAGCGACGCCATCCGGAACGCCGCGCCCGCCCGTGCGACGAGATCGGGATGCACCCCAACGTCGACGCCTTTGTCCTCGAACAGGGAACGGAACACGGGCGCCAGATCCGGATCCGCCCACCGCGGATCCTCTGTCAATTTCGAATCCTTTATACGAGGGCGCGTTGCGCCCTCTGTAGAGTGCGATGCCGACAGACCCATCATCGGCTGGGGTCGCGCCTGCGCCGCCTCCCGCACACGTCGCTCACCGGACCGGAAGACCTGGCGCAGCTCGTCACCGCTCTCGTAGACGGCTCCGTTGCCGGCGAGGAACGAGCGGAAACGCTCCCACGTCACCGGACCGTCCTCATCCGTCCGCACATCGACGAACGTGCCGTACAGGTCAAAGAACACGGTGGAATAACGCATCATTCTCCTTGGAACATCACCAGGGCGGCACCGGGGAAACACCGGAGGCGCGAGGGCAAAAGACGGGGCACAAAGCAACCTGACACAGAAAAAAACCGCCCGCCACGGCCATGACGGACGCGACGGACGGTTGACAGCATTCCTGCCGGTCCGCGGTACCCGAGAAAGCATCACGGGACCGGCATCGGGAAGCGAGGGATCAGCCCTTGGTGGAGCCAGCCATCGACTCCTGGTAGAAGCGCTGCATCACCATGAACAGGATGGCGATCGGGATGGAGACGCACACGGCGCCCGCGGCGAAGCGCGCATACCAGTTCTGGATGTACTCCTGCTGCAGCATGCTCCACAGACCCAGGGCGACGGTGTACGTGTCCTGCGTGCGGCAGATGGTGCGCGCGAGGACGAAGTCGAGCCACGGGGCGAGGAACGAGGTGATCGCCTGATAGACGATCATCGGCCGGCAGATCGGGATGATGATCTTGGTGAACACCTGCCAGGTGGTGCACCCGTCGAGACGGGCGGCCTCATCCAGCGAGGTGGGGATGGTGTCCATGTAGCCCTTCATGACGTAGAAGCCCGCGCCCGAGCCCGCCGAGTAGACGAGGATCAGGGCGAAGATCGTCATGGCCGAGCTGGTCAGACCCATCGCCTTGAGGATGAAGTAGATGGCGACCACCGACATGATCGAGGGGAACATGCCCAGGATCAGCACGATGTTCATGAACGACTTGCGGAAACGGAACCGCAGGCGGGACATGCAGAACGCCACCGACAGGACGAAGAACACGCTGATGATGCACACGAAGATGGCGATGATCAGTGTGTTGAGGAACATCCTGGGGAAGTTGAACACGTCGGTCTGCGTGAACAGAAGCCGGTAGTTGTCGAACGAGTACTTTGTCGGGAAGAACGTGGCCTGGTACGGCTGCGGATCCGCGTTGAAGCTCTCGAGCACCACCCACACGATCGGCATGATCCAGATGATGCCCAGCACCGACAGCAGCAGGTAGCTGAGGAAATCACGAAACATCCTGGCGCCGTAGCGGTTCTTCTTCGGGACCGGGCCGAACGCCTTGCTCTGCTCGATCTCGGCGGCGCTCTTGTGGCCGCCCGGGGCCGTGGCGAGCTGCGCGCGGTCGATGGCATCCAGCTTCTTATGAGGGGTCATCGTCTGTTCGCTTTTCTTACTCACCGGAATGCCTCCTCATTCTTGTAGGAGCCGCTGCTGTGGTAGGTGATGAGCGAGACCACGGCGAGGACGAGGAACGTGCAGATGCCGATGACGGCGCCGGCGTTGTAGTTGTCCTGATCGACGGTCAGCTTATAGAGCCAAGTGATGAGCAGATCGGTGGAACCTGCGGAGGAACCGACCGGCTGCGGATCGCCGCCCGACAGCAGGTAGATCACGTTGAAGTTGTTCACGTTGCCCGTGAACGTGGTGATGAGGTACGGCGTGAGGACGAACATGATGTACGGCATGGTCACGTTGGTGAACTGCTGCCACCAGTTCGCGCCGTCGATGCGCGCCGCCTCATAGAACTCGGCGGGGATGTTCTCCAGGATGCCCGTGATCTGCATCATGGTGAACGGGATGCCGACCCAGAGATTGATGACGATGACCGTGACACGCGCCCACGTCGCGTTCGTGAAGAACGGCAGCGGGCCGGAGATCCAGCCCCAACTCTCGAGCAGGCGGTTGATGGCGCCGTTCTGCTGGAGCATCTGGTTCATGACCAGCAGGGAGACGAACTGCGGCACGGCGATCGACATGGAGAACAGACCACGCCAGAACGGCTTGCCGTGGGTCGTCTTGCGCTCGATGACCATCGAGAGGAACATGCCCAGGAAGAAGTTGAGGAACGTGGCGAAGAACGCCCAGACGAGCGTCCAGACAAGCACGCTGATGAACACGTGGATGTTGACCACGTTGCCGCTGTTGCCGAACACCGTCTTGAAGTTGGCCAGGCCGACCCAGTCGAACTTCGTGGGGTGGTTGGAGTCGTAGCTCGTGAACGCCATGCTGATCATGAACACGAGCGGCAGCACGGTGAACACGAAGATGCCGAGCGTGGGCAGGAACATGAGCGAGATCTCACCGTCGGCATCCACCAGGTCATGCAGATCCTGGCGGAAACTCGGGGCATGCCCGTTCTTCTGCGCCAGCACCTGTGCCTTGTAAGAGCTGCGGACCTCGAGGTTCCACACCCACAAGAACACGAAGATGAGCACCACGGCGATCACACCGTAGAGCAGGACGACCACCGAAGGGGTGACCGTCTTGTAATGCCAGAAGCCGTCGGCATCCTTGTACTTGCTGCCGGCCTTCTCACCCAGCTGCGGAAGCGCGGCGATGGACGGGAAGCCCTGTGCCACGAAGTACCAGATCGCGAGGATCTCGATGGCCAGCCAGAGGATGCCCTTGACGATCTGCTTGCGGGCAAAATTGCCCAGACCCCAGACGAGCACGGACAGGCGGGCGAACCAGTCGCCCTTGGCGAGCGCGGCGCGCAGCGAATACGGAGAGGGCGGGATGTAGTCCTTGGCGACCTTCTTCTTCGCTGGCTTCTGTGCTCGTCTGACGCTGCGGGTCCCTGCCGGCGTGACTTTTGTGCCGGTCACGATATCAGCCCTTTCGTTGTGCTCCTCGGCTCTTTTCCGGCCCGTTCCCTCCGTCCGCCTTCTGGCCGGTCATCACTGACCGGCTCCTGCTTCTCGACGGATCGGGATCATGCCGGGACGAACGCCCGGGACGCGGAAACCACTACAACACGTCATCTGCCAGTCTACCCGCCACGGCCAGGTCATGCGGCAGGAACGGATGATGACAGGAATATTACAGAGAAAAGGGGCGGTCCAGACGTTCAGACCTGTGGCACGCCCCTTCTTGGCAGATCCCCCTCGTCAGTCGGCATTCTGCCGTCACCGGCCGGGGATGTGCGATGAGAGCGGATGGCGGCCCTTGCCGGTCAACGACCGGAACCCAGGGCCGTCACCTCGTTCACTTGATGGTGGAGTTCTTGTACTGCGCCATCCACTCGTCGGTCTTGGCCTGGGCGTTCGAGGCATTGACATCCTTGCTCACGATGGCCTTGCCGAAGTTCTGGCACGGGGTCCAGAAGTTGTTCATCGCGGAGGTCGTCGGCTGCAGGACAGAGGTCTTGGCGATGGTCTCGGACTGCGCGACGGCGACCGGATCGGCCTTGACCTTGGAGTTGGACTGCAGGGCCTTGGAGGACGGGATGATCTGGCGCATCGTGTAGTGGTCGAGCTGGGCCTGTTTGCTGCCGAGGAACGCGGCGAACTCGGAGGCAATCTTCGGGTTCTTGGTGTTCGGGTTGTAGGCGGCGGCCTTGGAGCCGGAGAACGACTTGAGCTGGGAGTCCTTGCCGTTGATCTTGACGGTCGGCAGGGCGGCGGCGGCGTAGTTGTCACCGAGCGCCTTCTTCACGTTCGCGGCATCCCACGAGCCGGAGAAGTAGGCGTCGACGGCACCGGTCTTCAGACCAGCGAGGCCCGCACCGTTGTCATCCTCGACGAAGTTCTTGTTGGCGACCATGTTGACGACCGCGGTCGTGGCAGCGGCGCCGTTGGAGCCGCCGAACTTGACGCCGTCCTTGGCGCTGTTGCCGTCAGCACCGAAGAGGGTGCCGCCCGCGGCGTAGTAGAACGCCGGCAGGTACCAGGAATTGGAGACCTGGAAGGCGACCTTGCCCTTGGAGAGCATGGTGTCGAGCGACTTGATGTCGCTGCTGCTGAACTTGGACTTGTTGTAGTACATGAACCAGGTGTTGCCGGTGTACGGCACGCCGTAGAGGTTGCCATCGGAACCGGTGACGGACTTGACCATCGAGGAGTCGTTGTCCTTCTTCACCTGGGCGGCGGCGGAATCGGAGAGCTGGCCGATGGCCTTGGCATCGATGAGGGTGCCGAGCTGATCGTTGGCGAACAGATACACATCGGCGGCGGCGGACGGATCCTGCTTGACGGTCTTGGAGGCATCACCCTCGGAGACGGCCTTGTTCGTCCACTTGATCTTGTAATCCTTGTGTGCCGCCTGGAAGGCCTTCTCCTCCTTGGCGGTCCAGCCGGCGCTGATGTCCTCGGACGGCGTCCACACCGTCAGGCTCACGTTCTTCGAGCTGCTCGAAGAGGCGGTGGAGCCTGAGTTGGAATTGCCGCAGGCGGACACACCCGCAAGGACGGCGACAGAGGCGGCAACCGCCAGAGCCTTCTTAAAATTGATCATCTTTGATCTCCCAACGCCGCTGTGCGCGGCATTGCCTTCGTTTCCCTTCTGTCGGGGCCGGCCGGCATGGTCTCCCATGACCGGTATCACTCCGAGCATTTTTACGATACAACGTTTGCAACCAAAACTGCAAATATCTCTTTCACTGGCATGTCGCAGTGACACAGAATCGTCATAGTGCGGTCATATTTCTTGCTATCAGACGGCTGACAGCGTTTTCACAGGATCCCCCGCCAGGCTGGAGGGGGACTGTTCGGAAGCGGACAGCGTGAGAACGTTTGCAAACACTATCGAACAAATACGGACAAAAACGCACATATCCCCTGCCTCGTCACCCCTTTGTTTAAGGCACGACCAGATGAAGGCGTGATCGGACGGACGGATGAACGAACGAACGCATGGCCGGCTTCTCGGTCAGAACGGTTCATGTTCCGACGTTATTGCCGCCGTCCTGCAAGACCGTCGTGTCCAGTCCTTCCTGGTTCCATATCCTCCTTGGTCCCATCGTTCAGGCCGCGCGCATTCCGGACCATGAACGCCATACGGTCATCTACCATGTTTCCCATGACACGTCTTTCCCATGACACACCCCTGGAAGACAGGGACGCGACCACCTCCACCACCGAACAGCCCACGACCCCGCAGCCTGACGACAGGGCCGTTGACAGGACCAACGACAGGACCCCTGACATGCCGATTGACGGGGGCGGACACGACACACCGGACGAGCAGACGAAACAGACCGGACAGACCGATGACGCGGCGCTGCGCCATCATGCCGGCTGGCTGCGTGACGCGGTGTTCTACGAGGTCTACCCGCAGAGCTTCGCGGATTCCGACGGCGACGGCATCGGCGATCTGCCGGGGCTCACGGCACGGCTGCCTTATATCAAGGATCTCGGCTGCACCGCCGTGTGGATCAACCCATGCTTCGAGTCGCCGTTCCGCGACGCCGGCTACGACATCAGCGACTATGAGAAGGTCGCCCCCCGCTACGGCACGAACAAGGACCTCGAGGAGCTGCTGCGCACGGCGCACAGGCTGGGGCTGCACGTGCTCCTCGACCTCGTGCCCGGGCACACGAGCGACAGGCACCCATGGTTCCGCGCGAGCCAGCAATGGGATCCCGCCGACCGGAAGGGCTTCTCGGATCGGTACATCTGGACGGGCTCGGCGTTTGAGAACGGCGCGGGCATGCCTTTCGTGGCAGGAGAATCCGATAGGGACGGATCGTATATCACCAATTTCTTCGCCTTCCAGCCGGCGCTCAACTACGGCTATCTCAGGCAGGAGAAACCGTGGCAGCAGTCCCTCGATTCCCCCGCGGCCGCCTCCACGCGCGACGCGATCCGCGGCATCATGCGCTTCTGGCTCTCACGCGGGGCGGACGGGTTCCGCGTGGACATGGCCGAGTCCCTCGTCAAAAACGACGATGAGGACAAGAGCGGCACCGTCGAGACATGGAGGAGGA
>JAXGWH010000050.1:0-8332 GCA_040773385.1 Aeriscardovia sp.
TCCCCCGCTGTCATCATCAAAGAATGTCATGTCATATCCTCGGATCTCCTCCCGGCCGCCTCAGGGCCGGACAGGAAAGAAGACGGCCGACGTCTTTGTTAGCCGTCCTTACAAATTATGCCCGTCTTTGTGGCTTCGGTCAACAGACCGGCACACACTCCCACGACACACTAAAAAACAGGCCTTTCGCCACTACTTGACTCCCCTCGCCATCATTCTTGTCGGACGGCGGGCAGGGACAGAGGAAACACCCGGCCTGAAATTGATACTTTCTTTCCATTCATAGGACCGGTAGAATCAGGGGCGACAGGATTGCTGTGAGAGCTTCCTGATGATTCCCCCGCGGTCGAGGATGACCGCCGAACGGACCTGCGATGAACACACTTTTCCCCGCCTCCTCCCCCGGCCGCGCCGGCACAACCGGGCGGGCACGCCCCTCCGCCATCCCGACCAGGACGGCCATCGCCCCGGCGTCCTTCGCGTTGCTTCCCTCCCCCCGGCACCTTGACCGGCTGGAGGGGGTCTGCGCCCTGCCCTCTCATGGAACGATCGTCCTGCGCGTCATCGCCGGCCGGAAAATCAACGGCCAGGGAAAAGAGGCGGACCGGCAGGGCGCTCCGGGGCAGGCAGGCATTTCCGCCTCCCCTGTGCCGCGGCAGGCACTGTTCTGGATGCGGCAGGTGCGGGACGATCTGGCGGCGGCGGGACTGCCGGGCTGGCAGACGCGGGTCGGCGGCACCGGCACCGCACCCGGCGACATCCTTCTCATTCTGGGCTCCCGCGACGGCACCCGCATGAACGGCCCAACGGAGACGGACGGCCTTGCGAAGGTGGACGGCCCCACGGAAGCGGACAGCCCCACGGAGACATCATCGGAAGCCTACACGCTGGAAACACAGCCCACCGCCCCGTACTGCACCGTCACCGCCTCCGACCCGCAGGGACTGCGCGACGGCCTGCAGACGCTGCGCCAGCTCGTGCGCACGGCAGGGACGGAACTGCCCGTCCTGCGCCTCGACGACCGGCCCGCACTGGCGGTGCGCGGCTATTCGCTCGACGTCTCGCGCGGGCGCATCCCCACCCGCCGCACGCTCCTGCGCCTCATCGACCTGCTGGAGCTGTGCAAATACACCCAGCTGCAGCTCTACGTGGAATCGGCGGTCGCCTTCCCCCAGACCGAGCAGGCATGGCACGGCTCCACACCCCTCACTTTTGACGACCTGCGCTGGCTGGACGACCAGTGCGCCCTGCGCGGCCTCGACCTTGTACCGGAACTGGCCTGCTTCGGGCACATGTACGACATCCTGCGCACCGCGCGCTGGCGGCACCTGAGCGAGCATCCCGAGCAGGCGGGCAAGCCGTTCGGTTTTGTGGAACGGATGCGCCACCACACCCTCAACCCGGCAGACCCGCGCTCCGTCGCCTTCGTGGACGGTCTGATCGACGACTACGCCCCGCTGTTCCGCTCGCACTGGTTCAACATCGGCTGCGACGAGACGTTCGACCTCGGCACCGGCGCGAGCGCCCTTCTGGCGCGGAAAGTCGGTGTCCCGCGGTTGTATGCGGGTTTCGTGGCACGGATCTGCGAGCATGTCCGGGCCGTCGGGAGCACCCCGATCATGTACGCCGACATCGCCCTGAAGTATCCCGATCTCCTCGGCCTGCTGCCGGCCGAGGCGGTGCTGGCGAACTGGGATTACGCGGCACGGCCGGACACGGGCACCGTGGCGGCTGTCGCCGCGAGCGGGCACCGGCAGATCGTGTGCCCGGGCGTGCAGACATGGAACAGGCTGCTGCCGGATGTGGACGCGGCCTGGTCGAACATCTCACGGTTCTGCGAGGCGGGGCAGGAGGATAACGCCCTCGGGATGCTCGTCACCGACTGGGGTGACTTCGGCCATATCAACGATCCGCTCATCAGCCTGCCGGGCCTCGCGTTCGCGGCGGAATGCTCCTGGGCGGCCGAGCCGCGCGGCCGGCAGGAGGTGGAACGCGCCGCCTCCCGTCTGCTGTTCGGGGACCCGACCGGCACGATCGTCGGGCTGCTCGCGCAGGCCGGGCGCTGCCGGCTGTTCGGCTGGGACGACGCCGTGCGCTGGTCCGAGCTCGACGCCGGCGGCGGGCGGGCAAACCCGGATGTGCTGGCGACGCTGGGCCAGCCGGCCGCGCAGACGGACGATCTGGCGGCGGCGCGGGAGACGTTCCGTGCCGCCCATCCCCTCACACCGCAGGAGGTCGCGGCAGCCGACGCGCGTCTCGAGGCGGTCTCCGAAAGACTGGAGGATCTGAGAGCGGACCGTGCCGAGACCGGTATCGAGGCCGGCGTCAGTGCCACGACCGCGGATGCCCTGCTTCTCATGATCGAGGGACAGAAGATCCTCAACCACCTCGGCCTCGCCCTGTGCACACAGGGCACAGATCAGGGTGACGGGGGTACCGACAGTCAGGATCAGACGCAGGGTGACAGGCAGAACACCGATACGCGACACACCGGCAGCACACGGTCCTGCACGGACAATCCACAGGACGCAGATCCGCGCCATGGCTTCGCCCGGCGCATCAGGGCATGGACGCAGTCCTACACACAGCGCTGGCATGCGGTCTCCCGGCCATCTCGGCTGGGCGATATCGTGTCGGTACTGCGCGGTTTCTCACAAATGTTCGATGAACAGGGAGGACGGCGGTCATGACAGGCAAAACGGCACAACCGCGGACGGCATCACAGACCACGGCGAGGATCCCGGCAAAAGCCCCGGCGAGGACGGAAGCCTTGGCACAGGCGCGGGCGGCGGATGCGCAGGCGTCGCAGGAATCGACACGGTCCGCGGCCCCTCGGGCCGCCGGGCCTCTGACCATCACCGCGCCCCAGCGACGCGCCTACCGTTTCCTCGCCCCGCTGTTCACCTCGGCCAGCCCCACGTCCGATCCCGCGGACATCCGTCTGACCAACAGGATGGCGATCTTCTCGCTGCTCTTCCCTTCCGGCGCCCTCTCGCGCGCACGGATCAGCCGGCGCGTCAGTCTCTCGCGCGTCTCCGTCTCCCAGGCGGTGGCCGAGATGATCGACGCGCATCTGCTGACCGAGTCAGGGCAGGAACCGCACCCGCACCCGGGCAAACGGGGCACGCTCGTCCGGCTCGATCTGTCTTACTGGCGCATCGTCGTGCTCGACATCTCCTCGCAGTTCCTCATGCGCGGGGCGGTGCTCGACATCGCCGGGCACATCCTCACCCGCATGGAGCAGCCGGTGGCCGATGACGGGTCCGTCACCCCTGGCCTCGTAGAGGATCTGTGCGGGCGGCTTGTGGACCGGGCGGACGGGCATGTGCTCGGCATCGGCGTGGCGACCCCGGGGATCCTCGATGAGGACGGCACCGTCCTCACCTCCACCGGTCTTGGCTGGACGGATGCCCCGCTGCGGCGGCTGTTGGAGAAAAAGTTCGGTCTGCCGTGCCGCGTCGACCATGACACGGTCAGCGCGCTGCTGGGTGTGCGCCTGTTCGACGACCCCCGCCCGGACATGATTTTTGTGCAGGTGGCCGGCGGCGTGGGCGCCTCCGTGCTGCTGGACGACCACGTGGTGCTCGGCGCGGGGCATGCGGCGGGCGAGATCGGCCATGTGGTGGTCGATCCGGACGGGCCGGACTGCGAATGCGGGAAAAAGGGCTGCCTCGAATCGTTCATCGCGGCCGACCGGCTGCGCGGGCGGATCTCCGCTCACCCCGGGCAGCGCGAGGAGCTGCTGCGGAAGGCGGGCACACGGCTCGGCCAGGCGCTCACCCCGTCGCTGAGCCTGCTCGACATCGACCGCGTGACGCTCCTCGGCCCGCCTGACGTGGTGAACGCGCCGTTCATCGACGGCGCACAGGAGGAGATCGACGCCTCCTCGTCCTCACGGCTGCTTGGCCGGCACATCACCGTGCGGCGCTGCGAGATCGGCCCGGACGTGACGCTCCTGGGCGAGGCCGTCTCAGTATTGCAGAGCCGGCTCGCCCGCAAGGACTGATCGGCTGTTTTCAGCCCTTGAGCACCACGTTGTGCAGGCTGCCCAGTCCCTCGATGCGCACCTCGGCCTCGTCACGGTCGTGCAGCACGCCGGTCGGGTCCATGCAGCCCGAGAGGATCACATCGCCGGGCAGGAGCGTGGCGAAACTCGAGATGAAGCTGACCTGCTCGGCCACGGAGTAGACGAGCTCCTTCGTGGAGCCGCAGGCCTTCTCCTGCCTCTGGCCGTTGAGGAAGAACTCGATGTGCGCATCGCCGGGATCGAGGTCGGTCTGGATCCACGGGCCGAGCGGGCAGGCAGTGTCGAAGCCTTTGGCGCGGGTGAGGAACGGGTCGGCGCCGGCCACGTCGTAGGCGGTCACGTCGTTGGTGGCCGTGTAGCCGAGCACATGGTCGAGCGCCTTCTCCACCGGGATGTTCTTTCCCGGCCGGCTGATGACGACGGCGAGCTCGGCCTCGTAGTGGATCTGCCCGGCCCAGTCCGGCCAGCGGATCGGGTCGTCCGGCCCGGCCACGGCGGTGGAAGGCTTGGAGAAGACGAGCATCTGGTTTGGATCGTGGCGTTTTGTGTCGCCCGGGGCGCGGTGGTTCTTCATCACGCCGTAGATCTTGGAGGGCAGCACCGGCGCGAGCAGACGCACGCCCTCGCCGTCGAGCGGGTAGCGCTTGCCGGTGAGCTGCACCTGCTGGCTGGAGAGCGGATAGCCGGCCACCTCCACGAGGTAGTCGTGGCTGTCGCCCTCGTCCTTCTGCACGAAGGCGTAGGAGGGGCGGGACGAGCCGGGGGTGCTGTCGGTCTTTTCGATCACAAATCGCGCGATTCTCATGACTCCCAGCCTATCGCCCGCCGGGCCGCGATTCGCTTCAGATAAACGCGCGGGGGCCGAAGATGCCCGTGCCGACGCGCACCTGCGTGCTGCCCTCCTCCACGGCGAGCGGCATATCCTCCGTCATGCCCATCGACAGAGCCGTGCACGAACCCGTGCCCGGTTCGCCCGACCGGCAGATCCTCTCCCCCAGCCCGCGCAGGGCCGCGAAACCGGCGCGCACCCGCGCCTCGTCGTCCACATGGGCGCCGATGGTCATCAGGCCCGCGAGCTCGATGGCATGCGTCTGCCCGGCGAGCGCGGCGATCTTGAGCGCCTCGTCGTAGGCGGCCTGCGGGTCGCAGCCGGATTTGGAGGCCTCGCCGGACTCGTTGACCTCAAGGAACACGCGAACGAGTCCGGATGGCGCCTTGCCGGGCACGCGTGTGGCGATATTTCGCGCTTCTTCGAGCGAGTCGACGGACTCAACGGTGGTGACGAACGGGACCACCTTGTTGATCTTGTTCTTCTGCAGCTGGCCGATGAGGTGCAGGTCGGGCATGTGCAGGCCCGGATCCTCTTCAAGCACTTTCTGTAGGATGGGTGCCTTGATCTGCACCTCCTGCGGGCGGTTCTCGCCGATGACGGTGATGCCGGCGGCGAGCGCGGCGGCGATCTCGCCCACGTCGCGGGTCTTTGTGGCGGCGAGGAGGGTGACGGACCCCTCGGGGCGGCCGGCCTTCTGCTCGGCCTCGTGCAGACGGTCAAGGGTGCGGCACACGCCGTCGCGGATCTGCCTCGCCCGCGCGGGATCGATCCGCGTGTTGGCCAGATCCTTGTGCTGCAGATATGCCGTCATGCTCGCCCTTTCCATGATCGCGTCGATGACCCGGCGGTGACGTCGTCTTATCGTCCACCCCAAGGCGCCACACCGAAATCTTTCCACAACCGGCTTGTTTCCCCTGTTATTTTTACGCGTCGATCTGACGGGCCCGCATCAAACCGGGGATCAGGGACAACCGTGGTTCGAAACAGCTTTCACCGGTCGTAGCGGACGCGGAAACCGCGGCCACGCAGACTGTTGTCGACGGGAAGATCGGCCTGGTCCACACCGACCACATGCGAATAGGGCGCACCCTCGCGCATGAGGACGGTCATCCGGTCCACGGATGTGCGGTCGCCCTGGAATTCCATGTCGACCGAGCCGTCAAGACGGTTCCTCACCCACCCGTCGAGACCGAGCGCTTCGGCGCGTGTGACGGCATACCAGCGCATACCCACGCCCTGCACGCGGCCGGTCAGGCGCAGTCGCCGGCGAACAGGCCGAGCCGCACGCGATGTTTCAGATGCTTCAGATGTTTCACGTGAAACAGTGCAGGAGGGACCCTGGGCCGAATGACAAGATGTTTCACGTGAAACAATTCGAGGAAAAGTATGGGCGGATTGACGTGTCATCGCACAGCCTCCTCGGTTTCCCGCATCATCGCAGGGCCTCCTCGATCACCTGCGGGTCGACCATATGATCGTGCGGTTCGCCGCCCGTCCCGCACAGCCGGGCGAGGAGGCTGTCCCACGTGAGGCTGTGCAGCAGATCGGCGGCGGAGATCGGCTCGAAATCAGTGATATGACCGGAGAAGGCAGAAGAGCCCCGGGTGCCGGACGAGCCGTTGTTCTCGCCGTCGCGCAGACCGTCCCGCCCGGGCCGGAGTCCGAGAACGGCGGCGAGATAGCCGATCACCGCGTCCGCAGGAACGCAGCGCTCCCGCAACGTGGCCACCTCAAGCGCCCCGTCCCGCTTGGCCAGGCGTTTTCCGTCCGTGCCGAGGATGAGCGGGGTGTGCAGATACATCGGTGACTGCGGGGTCGGCGTGCCAGATGACGGCACAGAAGACAGGCCGGCTGAGGATGGATTGGCGACTGGACCCTGATATTGCTGGGCATACTCATCGCCCTCGCCGGCGGCGAGCAGACAGCGGCGGATCCACATCTGCGCGGCCGTCGAACGCAGCAGGTCGCGCCCGCGCACGATCTGCGTCACCCCCTGGAGCAGGTCGTCGATCACCACCACGAGCTGGTAGGCGAACAGACGGTCGGAGCGGCGCACCACCACGTCGCCGATGTCGCGTGGAAGATCCCATGACTGCGGCCCGTAGAGCGCGTCGACAAAACTCTGCACGCACTGCGGCGCACCAGGGCGCGGCATCGCCAGACGCAGGCTGTGACGACGTGCGAGCAGGCCCGCGTCCGACGATCTCCCCCCACAGGCGCCATCCTCCAGGGCGTCGCTCTCCGCGGAATCCACGCCTTCCAGACCAGAAACAGCAGAACGATCATCAAACAGTGCAGAACCGGTCATCGCCGGATCGGAGGCGAAATGACGGCAGGTGCCCGGGTAGATGACGAACCCGTCGGACCCCTGCGGGGCGGACGCCTCGCGCAGGTCCTTGCGCGAGCAGAAGCAGGGAAACACCGCCCGCTCGTCGGACGGCTCGCCATCAGGGCCGAGCAGCCGCAGAACCGCGATTTTGTGCAACTCCTGCTCATAGAGGTCGAGGCGCCTGGACTGCCAGACCGGCTCGCCGTCCCAGTCGAGGCCGAGCCAGTGCAGGTCGTCCATGATCCACTTGTCGGCGTCGGGCACCGCGCGGGGCAGGTCGATGTCCTCGATGCGCAGCAGCACGCGCCCGCCGAGGACCCGGGCGGCGAGCCATGCCACGAGCATGGAGGCGATGTTGCCCAGATGCAGACGTCCGGTGGGGCTCGGGGCGAAGCGCCCCACGATCCCGCTCATTCGATGATCCCCGTCCACGCCGGATCCTCGTATTTGCTTTTCGCGAGCGCACGGGCCTCGTCGATCACATCATCGGGAATGTATCCGGGCACGATTCCCGGCACATTCTCCACGAGCCAGGCGGCCATCGCCCGGATGATCTCCTCGCGTGTCAGGCCGGACTGCGAGCGCAGCGGGTCGACGCGCTTGGCGGCGGATTTGACGGCGTGCGCGGCCAGTTTTGTCTTGTTCGGGGTGAGGATGCGGTTCATTTTGGCCGCGTCGATGTCATAGGCCATGGTCGTATGATGCAGCAGGGCGCCGGGAGCGGTACGGCTGTCCGCGGGCGCGGGATAGCGCCGTTCGGCGGCGCCGCCGATCTTGCCGGCCGGCGAGGAGATGTCGTTGAGGGGCGCGTGGCGGGCGTCGATGCCCAGCGAGCGCAGCGCGTCGATAGCCCAGCTCTCGCAGGCCACATACGTGTTCTCCACGTCGAGCCCGGCGGCGAAGGAGAGCGGGACGGTGAGCGAGTAGGTGATGGTGTTGCCCGGCTCGACGAACATGGCCCCTCCCCCGGTCTCGCGGCGCACCACATCCACGTGGGCGAGCCGGCCGAGGTCGACCTCGTGGGAGAGCGACTGGAAGCGGCCGAGGATGACGGCCGGCCCGGCCCATTGCCAGAAGCGCAGCAGCGGGGGCAGTTCCCCTGCGGCGGTGCGGCGGGAGATCACCTCATCGAGCGCCATCTGCA
>JAXGWH010000051.1:0-7766 GCA_040773385.1 Aeriscardovia sp.
GGCGATTCCGCCCACAACCAGTCGTTCACCCTCTCTCAGCTGGAGAAGACCGAGAAACCGGCAGATTTCACGATGGCGGATCTCTCTGCGGCCGAGAAGTCGGCGCAATCCGCACAAACCCAGTCCGCACGGTCTGACCGGGCATCCGGCGCACAGGCCTCCCAAGGTCGTCCCTCACAGTCCGCGGGTACCGCGCGTCTGCGCGGGCGCGACGCCTCCGCAGGCAACGCCGGCAATGCCAGCGGCGCTTCCGCTGCCGGTTCCGCCTCTTCCGCCACCGAGGGGCTCTCGCAGTTCATCCAGTCCCAGCCAGCACAATCGGCACAGCAGTCCACCCAGTCCACGCAGGGGCAGAGTCGGTCGGGCAGGTCTTCTTCCCGCACTTCCCGCACCCAGTCCGCGCAGGGGCCGCACATCGGCCAGAGGCGCCGTGTTCCCCGCGCGCGCCGCATGAAGCTCTCTGTCACCAAGATCAGCCCGTGGTCCGTGGCCAAGGTGACGTTCATGCTCTCCATCGCCATGGGCATCATCCAGACCGTGTGCGTCGCCATCCTCTACGGCATCATCGACGCGGCGGGCGTGTTCGACAAGATCACCTCGCTCGTCTCCCAGACAGGCCTGGCGGGCAACTTCAACATGTCGTCCATCCTCAGCCTGGGCCAGGTCCTCTCCGCCGTCATCATCTTCTCGGTGTTCGAGGTGGTCATCATGGTCCTGCTGTCCGTGATCCTCACGTTCCTCTACAACGTGGCCTCCAGCCTCGTGGGCGGTGTCCACGTCACCCTCGGCGACGACTGATCGGGCCCAATCTGGCGGCTCTCTCGGGAGACGGAGGCCATCGAGTACCTTGGGGCTATCCGGGAGAGGACCGGGGGACAGGGCTGATCAGTACCCGGAACAAAGCTGATTAATACCCGGGATAGAGGCTGCGCCCCGTATCAAGTCCGTTGATCCGCTCGATTTCCCCGTCTGTGAGCGAGAAATCGAAGATAGCCGCATTCTCGCGCATGCGGGCGGTATGAGAGGATTTGGCCAGCGGGACAAGGCCGCGCTGCACATCCCAGCGCAGCACCACCTGTGCTACTGACTTTCCATGGGCGGCGGCGATCCGCGCGAGGACCGGATTGGTGAAGATGCCGTTGCGCCCCTCGGCCAACGCCGACCATGCCTCCGGCACGATGCCCAGTCTCCTGCACTCGTCGACGAGCGCATTCTGGTTGAACCACGGGTGGCTCTCGATCTGGTCGACGGCGGGCCGCACGCGGGCGGTCCCCAGCAGCCGGTGCAGCTGGTCCGCGTCATAATTGCTCACGCCGATCGAGCGCACCCGGCCCTCCGAGCGCAGGTCCTCGAGCGCGCGCCACTGGGCGGCCGTGTCCCCATACGGCTCGTGCAGCAGGACCAGGTCGATTCTCTCCACGCCCAGCCGGCGCAGGCTGGCCAGCACATGCGCCCGCGCCCCGTCGTAGCCCATCGTGGGGGAGGGCCAGACCTTCGTGGTGAGCGTGATTTCCTCGCGCGGGACGGTGGAACCGGTGACGGCACGTCCCACCGCCTCCTCGTTGTGGTAGGCCTCCGCCGTGTCGATAAGGCGGTAGCCGGCGTCGAGGGCGTCGGAGACGGCCTTCTGCGCGGCTGTGGCGTCGTAGATCATCGCGCCGAAGCCGATGGCCGGCAGATGTGAGCCGTCATTGAGGATGAGAGCGGGGACAGAACCTGATTTGGGTGAATTGCCAGAAGTCTGATTTTCGGAAGCCAGGTTTGTGGGAGTCGAGGATGGGTGCCCGTCTGCAGAAGGAATCATGAGGCTGATTCTACCGACTGCTTCCTGTGCCATCCGATCCTCCCGCCTCTGGTGTAATATACTTCGATTTCTGATTTGTCACCAGCTGTCAGAATATGTCTTAAATCGTTTATATATCAACGATACTGTGATTTTCACAGTTCTCCGGACTGTGGTGTTTTACACAAAATATTGATTACTACGCTGTGGGAATGCCGATGGTGCGGACGCCGACGATGCACATGCCGGCAGGGCGCAGAGGCACGGCGCAGACATCAGACGACACAAGACGACACCAGACGAAGGGGTCACCATGAAAACGACGCCGAAAACACTCCTCGCCGCCGTGGCGGGCACCGTCCTGGCCCTCACCGGGTCGGGCCTCCTCGCCGCAGGGGCGGTCGCCGACACGGGCACCGCGGTGGACACCGCCGCCACCATCACGCTCAACGCGGCCAGCACCGCCCAGCTCGACGGCCTCAAACTCAAGTACTACAAGATTGCAAGCTACATGCAGTACGGATCCGGGGCCACCGCGAAATACAGCCTCAAGACCGCGGGCTTCACCGGCAACAGCCTCACCGAGACCGACCCGGCCAGAAAAATCCGCGCCACCATCCTCACCCTCGGCACGGCGGGCGCGGGCCTGCCCCTCACCGCCGACCCGCTCGACTGGGCGCAGACGCAGAGCCCGCCGCTCTTCACCGCCGCCGCGGGCGACACGGGCACCGCCACCGATAACTCGCGCACGCTCGCGACGGCGCTCGCCTCCCTGGCGGCGTCGGACGGCACGGCGGTCACGCCCACGGTCTCCGCGGACACCCCCACGCAGGCGTCCATCACCGTTCCCGCGGGGCTGTACGTGCTCGTGGACGACGGCTCGCCCAACCCGACTGTGCCGATCATCGTGGGAACCGCGCCGTTCACCGGGGCCACCGGGACGGTCAACCTCAAGAACACAGCGATCCCTGTTCTCACGAAGACCTCCGACTGCGCGGGCAGCGCCCACGTCGGCCAGACATGCACCTTCCGCCTCACCACGAAGATGCCGGATCTGACCAACCGCGACACCTACACGCTCACCTTCACCGACAAGCCGGGCAAGGGCCTGACCGTGGACCCGACCGGCATCAAGATCGGCGGCGCGACGGGCGCCCTCACCGCCGTGACGGCCCTCGTGGCGAGCGTCAGCCCGCTCACCGCCTTGGTGGGCGACGGCACGTCGGCCCTGACGATCAGCCTGACGAAACTGCAGCTGGTCGCCCTGGGGCTCACGGCGGGGGCGGACCTCGTGGTCACCTACCCGGCGACGGTGAACAAAGCGGTGCTGGATTCCGCCGACACGGGCGGTCTGACGCACACGGTCGGCAACTCGGCCACCGTCAGCGCGAACGGCGCCGTCTCCGCGGCCGCCTCGGCGGCGATCACCGTGAGCGACTTCGGTTTCACGAAAGTGTGGGGTGACGGCAGCGCGGCGGGTGGGGCCACCTTCACCGTGATGAAGGACGGCAAGTACCTGCAGGCGCAGGACGCCACGACGAAGACGTGGGGCTGGGGCACGACGGCGCACGACTTCACCGCCGACGCGGACGGGGTCTACACGTTCCAGGGTCTGGCCGACGGCACGTACACCATCACCGAGTCGCGGCAGGCGGACGGCGCGATGTACATCCTGCCGCAGTTCACCGTCGTCATCAGCCACGGCAACGCCGTGCCGGCAGCGGCCTCCGCCTCCGTGACGGCGGGCGACCCGTACGGGCTTGTCACCGTGAAGGCGCAGACCCCGAAGACGGATTCCGCGGCGGCGAGCAGCATGATCGCCCAGATTACCAACGTACGCTCCGTCACCCAGCTGCCGATGACCGGCGGGTCGGGCATCGCCGTCGCCGTCCTCGTGATGGTCGCGCTGTTCGCCGGCGCGATCGTGCTGGTGATGGTCTACCGTCGCAAGGCCGGCGTAGGCCGGTGAGAGGCGAATCGGTGGGATCGCTCTGTTTCGAGGCGCACCGGCAGATCGGTGACGCACATGACGGAAACGGGGAACATCGCAGTCCCCGTGCTCCGACGGTCCCCGTCCTCACAATCACGGGCGAATCCTGTGCCGCCTGTCCTTGGTGCCGTGTGGTGCCGGGACAGGCGGCGCTTTCATGCAAATAATTCTGTGCTGTTTGCGGTTTGATGCCGTCAGACGAGGACGACCCGTAGTTATAAAACGCGTAACCTGTTGCGGTTAGTGTGTGTCCGGTGATATAAGCCGTCGTGATTTTTCTCACAGTTTTCTGCGGGTCTGCGGGTCAGGCTGTGGGGGAGTGCGCCGCGGCGGCACGCACCGAACAGAAAGATGACGGGAGATGACGGCGGGATGCGGCGCATGGTACGGAAGCCCCTCTGGACGAGGGTCTCTCTCCGTCTGTGCATCATGCTGCTCCTGTCAGCCCTCTGCCTGCTGACAGGCGTCCCCCGTCCCCGCCTCCGCCGATGAGGGCACGGGTTCCGGATCCTCACATGGTGGCACACCTCCCACACCCTCTGACATCACAAAGGCGACGGGCATCCACCCAGATTTTTCCATGTCACCGGAGGAGTGCGGCGCACGGCTCGTCGCCGAGGACGGCACATCGACGACCGATACCGTGCCCGACGGGTGCTATGGAGGCGCGGTAGATTTCGGGGACCAGGCTTATCCGACTTCCACAGGGGATAAATACGACACGCAGTATTTCCATTTTTTCTCGGCGGAGGAACTATATTTCTGCACAACAACCACCGACTCAAAAGGCGATACTGTCACCACGGCCCTGACGGAGCGCCCCAAGGACGCCGGCTCTTATTCGTTGTGTATCAACGAGTATGGCAGCCAGAACTTCCGAAACGGCGTCAACATGTACCGCAAGCTCACCGGCTACCCGGACGCGGCGCTCGACAAATGGGTCAAGGTCCCGGACAACGACCAGACCAACTTCTACAGCGGTGAGCCGGGGTACATCCATTACAACAATGATCCCGGCGATATCTCGGGAATAAGATTCTCCAAGCCATGGATCATGTTCCAGAACCCTGTCACGGCAACACTCACCGGCACATCGGCCGTCACCTTCGCCAAAGATGGCGTCGCGTCGATTGATGTGGGCAAGTACACGCTCTCGCTTGCTGTGGGAAGCTACAACCAGATATTCGCAAAGATGATGCCCGAGCCGACCGGCACGCTCGCCTCCTCTCTCACGCTCGTGGACGGGGATCTGGAGCTGACCGGAACAGGCACGGACATTACCTCCGCGGGCGACCCCGGCAGCATCGGGACGATGACCGTGGGAACGGCCACCGACGCCACGGCCAACAAGCGCTACACCGTGCAGCTTTCCGCGCAGGGCCAGAAGCACCTCACCGACTATCTGCAGAAGGTCTACGCACGACATGACGGGCAGACGCCCGGCTCGAGCGTGCCCGCCAACTATCGGATTTCCTCGTCCATCACCACGGCGACGCTCGACGTGCTCGCCGCCGCCTCGCTCGTCTACGACCAAAACGTCCCAGCCGGCCATACGGCTGCGGAGGTGACCGGCTCGATCTCCCCTGTATCCGTGCTCGCCGGAGGCACGACCACTGTGACCGGCAAGACTTACACGCTCAGGGTTATACGTTCACCGGCTGGAACAGCAAGGCTGACGGGTCAGGAACGCCATATCGGGCGGGATCCCCCATCACCGTCGTCTCACCGGAGACAACCCTCTATGCGCAGTGGAAGGCGAACTCCTACACGCTCGTCTATCACTCCAACGATCCTGACGACGAGACACAGTCGACCGACGCGCTGACCTATGACCAACAGGCCACGCTCAAGGGCGACGACACGTTCACCCGCTCAGGCTGGCTTTTCACCGGCTGGAACACAAAGGCGGACGGCACCGGCACCTCCTACCCCGCAGGACGACAGATCAGCGGGCAGGAGGTCGACAACCTTGTCGGCGGCCTCGCCGCAGGCGGGCAGGCCGACCTCTACGCCCAATGGGTGAAACTCAACCCCACGCTGCCACAAACAGGCACGGACCACGTCTGGATGCTTCCCGCGGCGGCCGGCGCGCTGCTGCTCCTCGCCTGCGGTGCCGTCGCCCTGTGGCGCCGGCTCTCAGATACCGGAAGCCGGGGGTGAGCACCGATGAGATTCTTACGTCCCCGGGGCAAACCGCCCGGCATCCGTAGCAGGACAGATTCCTTGCCATGCAATCTTTTCCAAACAACCAACAGACATGAAACCAGAGAAGGAAACACAATGAACAAGATCATGAAACGGGTGCTGGCAGGTATTGCCTCAGCCGCGCTGGCCCTCGCTGGAATGGGCGCGACCGCCGCCACCGCGCAGGCAGACCAAAACCAGACCATCACCTTCACAGCAAGCACAGCCAAGCAGCTCGAAGGTCTGAATCTGAAGTACTACAGGATTGCCACTTACACCCAGTACGACGATGCCGGTAGTTCGAACCACAATTATGAGCTGAAGACCGCCGGATTCACCGGCGACGCCGCCACCGAGAAGGATCCGGCGACGACCATCCGCTCCACAATCAAGACCATTCTGGGCACGAATGCCGGCAAGCTGCCGGACGACGCCGACCCTCTCGCCTGGGCACAGTCGCAGAACCCGGCGATCTTCCCGTATGATGCTTCTGATATGGGCACCAATTCCAATAATTCCCGTAAGCTTGCCACCGCTCTCAAGTCACTGGCGAAGAGTGAAGGCACTCTGGTGATCCCTAAAATCTCCCAGGACGACCCGACGCAGGCGACCATCTCGGTTCCCGCGGGTGTGTATGTCATCGTGGACAACGGCTCGACCAACCCCACCGTGCCGATCATTGTGCCAACAGGACCGCTCAAGAATCCGATCAGCGGGGCGACCTATGAAGGGAAGGTCAACATCAAGAACACGTCGACGCCGACGATCACGAAGACATCGGATTGCACGACCGCCTCTATTGGCCAGGATTGCACCTATACGCTCACCACGACGATGCCGAATACGACAAATCATGACACCTACACGTTCACGGTCACCGATACCCCGGGGAAGGGTCTGACCGTCGATCCGACCACCGTCAAGATCGGTGCCACAGTGGCAACGGCGACTGACGTGGCGTCGACCTCTGTCACCCCCAACGCTGCGTTTGAAGGTGACGGCACGAAGAAGATGACGATCACGCTTGACAAGACCCAGCTTGAGGCACTACCTATCACCGCGGGCAACAACATCGTCATCACTTACACGGCGCACCTCAACAAGGATGTCCTCTCGACAGGCTCCCTGAAGCACTCTGCCAAGAACTCCGTCGTCCTCAATCTCAACGGTGCCGTCTCGGCGTCGGTCGATGCCGAGATCGGGACCAGCGACTTCAGCTTCAAGAAGGTGTACGGCGACGGCGCCCCCGCCACCACCGCCACGTTCAGCGTCCAGGACACGACCACAAAAAAGTACCTTCAGAAACAAGGCGCGGACGGATCCTGGAGCTGGGGTGACGCGACCCATGCGTACAACTTCACCGCGGACGATGATGGCGTCTACACATTCCAGGGTCTGGCCAACGGCACTTACAGGGTCTCCGAGACCAAGCAGGCCGATGGTGCCCTCTACATGTTCGGGAACTTCAACGTCACGATCAAGAACAGCGACACCGTTCCGGCGCAGTCAGCGGTGGCATCCGATCCGTGGGGTCTTGTCTCGATCAAGAAGCAGACCGCGGCGACAGACGCGGTCGGCTCTACCCCGGCCACCCCGGCCAGCAGCGTGGTCGCCGTCGTCACTAATGTTCGCACCATCCGTCAGCTGCCGCTGACCGGTGCCGCGGGCATCATCCTCGCCGTGCTCATCGCCGCCGTGCTGTTCGCCGGCGCGTTCGTGCTGGTGTCGGTCTATCGCCGCAAGGCCGCGGCCCGTCGCTGAGACGCGGCTGAACGGTCCTGACCGGCCATGACGGGCCCTGACCGGCCA
>JAXGWH010000052.1:0-7486 GCA_040773385.1 Aeriscardovia sp.
GCGGACGGTCCCGTTGCGGACAGGCCGGCACGTTCGTAATACCGCCCTCGGCTCTTCAACCGGCCATGGCTTGTGAGAATCCCTTCCTCGACGAGCCCGCGGAGAATCCTGCGCACGGTCGCCATCGACAGCCCCGTGGCCCTGGCGACATCATGGGACGAGAACGCCCTGTGGGGCAGGGAGGCGATGACCCTCATCCGCGAGGTGACCGCCCTGCGGCCGGTCGTGCCGGCCGTCTGCGCGGGGTTCCCGGCCTGCGGCCGGTACAGGGTGATCCGGAACTGCGTCGCGTCAGCGGAGATCTCCGGCAGGGGCAGCGAGAGCCTTTTCATCTCGGCGTTGATGAACACCATCCCGGCGCCCTGCCCGTACACCGGGCGGCCGTCGCCCTGCCGGGAGCGCAGGAGCTGCATGAGCAGCTGGTTGCGGCAGGCGGACGTCCCGTCCGCGATGGTCGCCATCGTCTTGCCCCCCCCCACAAGCCTCCCGGGCTGGTGATCTCCACCCTGTCCGGGTAGATGTCGACGCACACCGGCGTGTTACGGAAAGTCTCGCTGTATTCACGATGGACGACGGCATTTCTGATGGCCTCGCCCAGCACTTCCCGGGGAATCTCCGGATCCGTCTGCCGCCCGGCCTGCCCGGCTGTTGTTGCGTCGGGGCGCGTGCGCAGCCGGCGGGCCGTCTCCTCCACCGCAGTGGCGACCATCTGTTCCACCGGCCCCTCGCAGACGGCGGCGTCAGGGCGGCCAAACGGCTCGGCCTCGTCTTTGCGCAGACCGGAATGGGACACGACATCGACGAACAGCTGGGGGAAGAATTGCTGCGGGTAATAACCGGCGACGAGCAGCCCGGCCATCCGCACATTCCCGTCGTTGTTCAGGATGTTCAGACGTGCCAGTTTTTTCGTCGTCTTCCGCGTGCCGTGGAAAGGGTGTGCACTGGCATGCGCGGCGACGATGCCCGAGATGAGGCGCGGGTCCAGGTCCTCGACCGTCGCGCCGGGGACGGTCTCATGGTCGGCATGGCTGGGCTTCAGTACTTCCCTGAGCGCCTGGATCTCCACCGGCGAGAACCGCGTGTCCTTGTCATCGACGCGTTTGTAGCTTCCGGCGAGCATTCCTTTCGCGCGCAGATAGCACGGTTTCTGCCCCGGACTGTTCTCCTCGATACGGACGATGAGGATCTGCCCGCCGGCGACATTTCCCCGCTCCACCTCATAAGCCGGCGGATTCACCAATTTGATACCGGTGACTCCCCCGTCGCCGATGCCCACGTAAAACTGGTTGAGGACACGCTCAAAATCAAAACCTTTTGCCCGTGTGAAATTGTTCTTCTCGCTCAGACCGAGCAGAAGGTAACCGCCGTGGGTGTTCGCAAAGGCGCTGACAGATTCCCAGACCGATTGGTGGAGGCCGGCGCCGCAGCTCTTCGCCTCATACAGGGCGTCGTCGGTTTGCTGTTTGCGCAGGACCTTCAGCACCTTCGCAAGGGGCCTGTCGAGGATCGTCGCCATCATCCCACCTCCGTCACACTCACGTCGCATTCACACACAATCGTAAACAGAATCACAAGCAGAAAAGATAGAAGATGATTTTCTCGTCGTTTCTGCCTGTCGTCTGTCCATCTGTATTGATGTGCTGGAGACCGGCATTATTCACACACTCAGTCAATAAACAATTTAGTAATCATAAATGCCTAAATATTCTTATTTCCCAAAATATCTGTTCTATTTGTTCCAGAAAGTCTTTAGTGATCGTGAGAAGAGGGCTCCCAACCGGCCAGGAGGTCGCGCACGTCCGGCAGATAATCCTCGATGAGCACGGGATCACCGTTCTCGTCCGTCTCCAGCACGCTGTCTCCCACGAGGTCGAACAGCTTGTTGTTGATGGAATCAGCCAGCACAGAGGGCAGCATGCGGTGGGCGAGGAGCGTCGGTTTCCACGCGGATACCGGTCTGCCGTCTGCGAGCGCACGGAGGAGGAACAGCTCGTCGGGGCTCAGAGACGGCGTGGTGCCCGTATCAGCTATATCAGCCGTATCAGCTGTATCTGTCCAGACTGCGGAGCCGGCCGACGATGTGGCTGCCGCCATGCTCTCCGCGGGTGCGTCAGCGACGCGCGGTGCCGTCTGTCCCTGCCGGCCCCCGTGCCGGACCAGCTGTTGTTGCCGGTCTTCCTGCTGCCGTTCTTCCTGTTCTCGTTTCTGCCGCTGCTGTTCCTCGGCCTCGCGCCACGCCTCCTCGGCCTCGGCATCGCGCTCCTCCTGGGTGAGCAGGCTCTCGCGCGTGCCCGCCGCGGCCTGACGGATCGCCGACAGCCGGCCGAGGTCCACATGGACGGGCGGGTGCGCGGCCTCCCACTCCTGCCGGTCGAACCGGTGTTTGAGGCCGACGAGCGTTTCCTCGACCACCTTTGTGTAGGGCGGGTAGAACCCGCGCGGCTTGAGGGGTCGGCCGGTGTGCCACACAAGACGGCCGATACGGTCGATCTCGTGGAGCAGGTCGTTCATGGAGGCCTTCTGCCCGACGACCGCCTCGTAGTGGCCGAGATACCAGTGCCCGTTCTCGCGTGTGTACTCGCGCACGGAATCAACGGCCACATGCCGCGTCTCGTACGGATGGTCGGCAAGGTCACGGTCGAAGTACACGGCACGGCGGAATAGAGTGACCGGGGTCACTTTCCATGCGGCGACACGGGAGCGGAAGTAGCCCTTTGCGGCCACATGGCTGGAGAGAAGCGCCTTCCAGACACTGGCGAGCGCGAGGTCGAACAGATCCGGCGACCCGGACACGACCTTGGCCGTATCACTCGTGACGTCGGATGCCTCCTCCTGCGGGACGGTGACCGGGCGGTTGAGCGGGGATTTCGACGTCTTATACGAGCCGAGGCTCCGCGCGGCCTGGGCAATCTGGGAATCCGCGTGGTCCTGCGGACGGGAGAGGGCCGCGTACGTCCGGTCGGCGTCAATCTCCCTGCTGAATTGTTCACTGACCGGGTCACCTTTCAGATTCCCGGTGATGACCAGGTCACGCAGCCAGTCGGAGGCATAGCGGGCCACCACCGCGTCGAGGCGATCGGCGTAGCGGTCTTTGAGTTCCTTGAGTTTCCGGTAGGCCTCGGCCACGTCCTTCACCCCCACTCCGTTGAGCAGCTCATAAATGTAGACGAAGACGGTCGAGGTGGAGGTGGGCGGATACTGCCCGTGGCGCACACAGGTGCGCCAGGCGAAGTAGCCCTTGAGCTGCCGGACGGTCATGTCGGAGTAGACCGGGCTGAACGCCTGGAAGCTGCTGTCGAAGGTGCCCTCCGGCTCGTACTCCTCCATCGCCCGCGCCTGGCGGACGAACTCGCGAGCGCGGTCGGCGGGGCGCGTGAACCGGTACATGGCGAGCAGCCTACGGATCGGCTCCGGCTCGTTCTCGGCGGGATGATGCCGTTCCTCGGGGCTAAGGAGGGGCTGGGCGGGCACGAGGTCGAACGTCAGCCGCGGGGTGATGTAGAGGTCAGAGCCGCCGAGTCGTCCGACGGGCACGGATCCGGATTCAGGAGAGTGGCTGGAGTGACTGGAGTGACCGTGGTCACTGTCTTGGGTCTCGTTCCCTTGTTTTTTCTGCCGTGCCCTCCCGGTCATTTCTCGGGGAATCGGTTCGGCGCCATAGATGATGTCCGACTCGCCGACCATTCTGTCGGCCTGTTCAATCTGGCCATCCTGACGATCATCCTGACGATCACCGTGACCGTCGTTCTGATCGTCATCACTGAGGGAGGCGCGATACCCGGCCGCGCCGAACACGCCATGCGCCATAGTCCCTCCTTGCCGATCATCCGAAAACTTACCGTTCATCCGCAAAATACAGCGATACCAGAGACACCGGAGACAATGACTCCGGTCACCCTCCTGCACAGATCCCCCGCACGAGACGGTTCACACGAGATAGTATTGGTTGATCTCGTGCCGACGCACCCGCCAGTCCGGCAGGTAGACGTCCATGTATCGCTGGAAGGCCGGCCCATGCCCGCTCGCCCGCAAGTGTGTGAGCTCGTGGACGAGCACGTATTCGAGCAGCCGGTCGGGCATGTCCGCCAGCTCGAGGTTGAGCCGGATCCGCCCGGTGGCCGGGGTGCAGGAACCCCAGCGCGTCTTCATCACGCGCAGGCTGATCTGTGTCGGCCCCCGTCCGACCACCGCCGTCCAGTGCGGCAGCAGCACCGCGAGCCGTGACCGCAATACCGCCGCTGCCTCACGGCGGCGCTCCGGCGTCCATTTTTCCTGCTGTGTCCGCCCGTCCTGCCCGGCTGCGGCGATCCGCGCGAAAGTCGACGCGATCCAGGCGCGATGCGCGCCCACGAACCGTTCCAGCACGTCGCCCCCGGCCGCGCGCGGTGCGCTCAGTTCCAGGTGGGGGCCGTCGAACCGGGCATCCGGACCCTTGACCCGCAGATAGATGTTGCGGATATTCTTGCGCACGATGACCGCGTCATAGCCGCCGATCCGTGTCACCCGCACCGACAGGACACGCGCCCTTCCGGCGTTCCTGCGGTGAGTGCGGCGAGTCCTTCTCATTTCCCACATGAGCCGGAATTGTAGAGTCCGAGGGCGTCGGATGGTCGCCGGCCGCACCGGGCACCGTTCGCGTCCGGACTCTTCCTCGTCCGGACTGTCACTCTTCGGGGTCAAAACGGTGCATCTGCCGCCACTGTCGCGGCGTGACGCCCGTCTCCTTCTTGAACGCGACGCCGAACGCGGTATCGCTTTTGAACCCGCAGCGTCTGCCGACCTCGGAGATCTTGTTGTGCGAATTGATGAGGATCCACCGCGCCTGGGCGATACGGGTGCGCAACAGATAGGCATACGGCGTGACCCCGGCGATCCGTTCGAACGAGCGGATGAAACGGAACTTGTCGACGCCCATCGTCCCGGCGAGATAGTCGATGTTGAGGTTCTCGTTGAAATGCAGCGAGATGTAGTTCATGATCCTGTGGATGGACTGGGCGCTGTGCTCTTCCTGACGCTCCTGACGGGCGGTGAAGTCATAGAGGAACGAGGTGATGTCCCTGTTCGCCTCGGATTCGTTGCCCTTGCCGGCCACCACACGCTGGACGATCCGGCTGAAAAGCTTCTCCTCCGCGACAGACCACTCCGACGGGAAGACGGCCGCATGATCCGGGGCGAGACGGTGCAGGAAGGCCGGGACGCTGACCCCGTCGACCTCCACCCATTCGAGGCGGGAGTCCGCGCTGCCGACGAACGAATGCGGGATGCGGCAGTCAAGCGCGGCGAACTGCCCGGCCTCGACCTTGGTGACCTTCCCCTCATAGTGGATCTCGATCCAGCCGTCGAGCAGGTGGCCGACCATCATACCGCCGTAGGTGACCTCATACGAGCGATACTCCTCGCGGGCGGAGAACAGCCCGGCGCGCTTGACGCATACGCCCATGCGCAGCGCCTCACGGGTCGGCGTGCGTGCGGCATAGACGACCTCGCTGCCGATGATGGGGTCGATGGTCGGCACGAGCTTTGTGCGGACGAGCATCTGCGACGACAGGTCAGACTGCTTCTGCAGCCCCGTATTCTGCCGCGTCAGCGTCTGCGGCAGTGTCTGAGTATCCATCTGCGCCTGTTGCCCCTTTGACGGGACGGTGCCCGTTGTAAGCACCGTCATCACACTTTGTCTTCGAGTGTAGTCGCGTCCACAACCAAAATTTTTGGAATTGTGCGACGGACGTGAGCCGCATGGCACTCATTGCTAGGAATATTAAAATCCTCTATCTATTTATTTATAGAGATTTCTATTAAAGTATTTTAAGATATCACCACATAGGCGACAACAGAGGGGCGGGCAAATTCACTGGGATATTGTGCACACAGACTCCAAGAAACAGTCCCCCCGCACCCTGTGCCTTTTGGGAAAATGCTGAAGGAAATCTCAAAACGAACGTTGTGCGGCACACCTCGCACACGTCGCCCCGCACACGTCGAACACACGCATTGACGATATCCACTCCCCCTCGTAAACTGTCTCAATGTCTGTTCGGCGGGCGGTACCCGTTGTGAGACGGTCCGGGCTCGTAGCTCAGCTGGTTAGAGCGCATCCCTGATAAGGATGAGGTCGGAGGTTCAAGTCCTCCCGAGCCCACGCATTCCCCTTTCTCACGGATTGTCCGCGGAGGGGATTTTGCGACTCTGGGGCTATAGCGCAGCTGGTAGCGCATCTGCTTTGCAAGCAGAGGGTCGCCGGTTCGAATCCGGCTAGCTCCACGGGCAGGGTTCCGGGGTTGTCCCGGAACTCTTTTCATGTTTTCTGTTCTGTGTTTCCTCTTGCGTCTCCCGCCCTGTGCGTCGACGACCTGTGTGCCGATTGACGATCCGCACCCGCCCGGCGCCCCGCATTCCGCTCTCCGTATGGATCAGGACACCGTTTTTCGCGACAGATACCACATCGACGTCCGCCGATCTGTCATCTCCGCCACACAAAACTCTCAAGCACTGGAACATCTACCCACCCCTACGATGAAGTGCACGAACTGATTCACCGCAAGGACTCGAGTCTGCGGCAGTTCCCCTCGGAGAGAACGGAGAATAAATGAAAATGACCCGGAAAACGGGGCTCGTGGCAGGACTCTTGTCCATCGCCACCCTGCTCGCCCCGGCCGTCAGCGCACAGGCGGTCACCGCCACGCAGTGCACGGCTTCTTCCACGACGACATCTTCGACGGCCACCGCTGCCACGCAGGGCCAGCAGGGCCGGACATTCGTCAACCCGCTGACCGGCGTCAACCCCGGCCCCTCGCCCAAAGACAAGAGGAACCGCATCCAGCCCTACTCGCTCCTCGCCCTGCCCAACAGCGGCGACGGCACAGACACCGGTTCAACATTCACACCGGAGACACCGCCGGCAGGCCAGCCCGCAAAGGCACCAGATCTGGCGCTCCCCGCCGGCATCAGCTTCATCAACGACCCCACGGCCACGATCGCCCAGCAGAACCCGGATTACTCTGCTTCGTCTGCCCAGCCGATCTTCGACGCTGATGGCAAGGTGACCGGCATCACCATTGATGGCAAGAAGCAGGACTACACCGCCCAGATCCCGTACTGGTGCAATGAAGGACCAGATGGGCGAAGAGGAAACAGCCATTACACTCTTAACTTGTGCTACCGTCCGACCGACCTCTTCAGCGGTCAGGCACAAGGTGCCACAGTTGGCGAGCGCCTCTCGGTCATCGACGGCAAACCGCACATTATTCTTGATGACGTCAACGCGGACGCCGGCACCCGCGGCTTCCTCTCGACCGGCATTATCCAGAAGGCGATGGGCAACTGGAACAAGCTGCTCGGCAAGAATTTCTTCCTCCTGCGCTCCCAGCTCACACAGGACCCGAATGGCCAAAGCGGCAAGATCGCCTATGACCCGTCCCGCGACCGCATGCAATACCTGCCGATCAAAGAAGATGACGACCCTAACTTCGATGCCGCCGCGGGCACC
>JAXGWH010000053.1:0-7349 GCA_040773385.1 Aeriscardovia sp.
CGGGCTGGGCGGCAGCCTCGGCCTGTGCGTCTATTCGGCCGTCATGACGCGTCTGCAGCCCGGAACCTCGGCCGCGCAGATCTCCGCGTTCGGCGCTTCGGGGGCCATCTTCGGCCTGTTCGGGGCCCTGCTCGTCGTCTACCGGGCCTCCGGCGTCGACCGGTCGCAGATGACCTCCCTGCTCGTCCTGCTCGCCATCAACTTCGCCCTGCCGCTCTTTGACCGGTCGATCGCCTGGCAGGCGCATGTCGGCGGCTTTCTTGTCGGACTGTTCTATACGTTCGTCCTCTCGCGCACGGTGGCACACATGCCGCGCCGACTCGGTTTCACGGCCAAATCGACGATCTGGGCGGTGGTGTTTCTGGTCTTGACCATTGCCGCGATGGTCGGGCTCACGGCAGGCGTGTGAGGACTGCCGTCAGACTGTCGTTCGCGATGGCGGGTGCCCCTGTGCGATGGCTGATCGTATCGGGCCCCCGTGCCGGGGCTCCCGTCCGGTGAGTCTGACGAGGAGCCGCTGATTGCATCAGCCCTTGTGCTTCCGGGTCATCAGGTGCATGCGCGCGAAGGTGGATCACGGTATTCTTCACAGCGCGTTCGACGGGGCAGGCGATTTTCGTACGCCTGTTCGGTGGGAATTGCGCACAGAGTTATCCACAATTGTGCATAACTGTGGGGAATTGTTCCGGACGATCGCTAGTGTGACCTTTTGAGTGGTGCTGACGGTCGTATCTGTCTTTGATGAATGTTTCTGGAGGGCAGATAAGCCGTTTTGGACGACCAGGGACGTAGTGGTGTGTATCACGGCTATCCACATCATGTGGAAAACCGTGTGGATAAACCAGGCCGTCCAATCGAACACAGGTGCTCACGGATGGCTTCTCTGGTCTTCTTCCTTTTTCTCGCTTGACTGCTGCCTCTTCGTTGAGTGGGGCAGATTCAACGCAGTATGGAGGTCTATCTGCCTTGAGTGGGGCATGTTTGTTGTGATCAACGGAATAGAAGAGTTGCAAAGAGTGTGGTTAGTAGGCGGGGTCTGATAGGCCGGCGCCCCAACGAAGGCAGATAGACAGACCTAAAGCCTGTGATATGCCCCAGTGAGAACGGATAGAGGCCGGATAGGCGAGAAAATCAGAATAGTGCGGCGCCGGCCGGAGCATTCGTCTAGAGGGGCGATAAGAGAAACGACAGTAGGGGGAAATCGAAAAATCGTCGACGGAGAGGGCAGGAAAGAGCGGGGGTGCCGCACGAGACACAAAAAAGCGGCTGCCGTGAGGCAGCCGCCGAAACAGAAATGCGGAGAGAACGCGGGCTCAGTTCCACCACATGGTCATGATGAAGCCGGCCAGCATGATGAGGAAGCCGATGAGCAGGTTCCAGTTGCCGATCGCCGGGATCGGGTAGCCCGGGCCGGACTGGCTGGTGGCGTAGTAGACGATCACCCACGCCAGACCGATGATGAGCAGGGAGACGAACAGCGGGACGAACCACTTCGGGTTGGTCTTCGCGTTCTTGATCGTGTCCTGCACGCGACGGTTGTTGTCCTTCTCGCGGTTGACGAGGCGCTTGACGTTGCCCGGGGCGTTCTTGGATTCGAGGCCCTTGGAATCGAGCAGCGCGTCGACGGTGGACTTGACATCCTCGCTCAGATCGTCGTCCTCGTTGTCCTTGGTGTCTTTGTCGTCCTTGGACTGGGCATCGTCCTTGTCATCCTTGGACTTGGCGTCATCCTTGGACTTGGCGTCATCCTTGGACTTGGCATCGTCCTTGTCGTCGCCGTCCTTGTCGGCGTGGTCGGATCCGGACTTTCCGGCCTCCTTGCCGGTATCCTCCTCCGATGCGTCCGTACCGGCGTTGTCGTCAGTCGTGACGTCGGCCTGATCGGCGGTCTTCGCCGCCGCGTCTGTCGCCTGGTCCTGTTCGGCCCCGGCGTTCGCGGCCGCTGTGGCGTCCGCCGTCCCGGGCTCTTTCTCGTTCTGTGCGTCAGCCATAGACAGCCTCCTTATCAACACGAAACCACGATGTAGTTTACCTTCACAGGACGATGACAAAATGGGGCAGCACGTCAACCGGCTAGGCTTGGAAAGAAGAAACGCGGTCCGTGCGCGGCTCGATCCGCGCCACACACAGCTCGATCCGCAGGGTGCGGGGATCTTCCCGCACAAGCAGGAAGCTCGGGTCGGAAGCCTGTGCGGAAAGCGCAGGCAGGAAGCCCGGACGTGCGTGGAATCCGGCATGACAGAGGAGGGGATATGGGACGTCGACGCAGCGCCGCTCCCCGCGTCGTGCGCGGCAAGGCGGCCGCCGTCCACATCGGTCCGCCGCACGGCCGGCGCGGTGCGCACTCCAGCGTCGTCTCGCCGCGCTACCGGATTGTCTCCTCCGTCTGCGTCTTCCTCATCTGCCTCCTCACAGGTCTTCTGGGTGCCACCAATCTGAGGTTCAACGGCACCCAGGGCTCCCCGAAGGACGTGGAAAGCCTGATCTCGCAGCGCCAGCAGCGCGTCAAAAATCTACGCGGGGACATCAGCCGTCTCAGTTCCGAGATCGATTCGATCAACAAAACGGTGGGCAACACCGGCAAGAACGGCGACAAGGCCGACGATACGGACGACAAGGATGAGACGGCCGGCACGGCCTCGCAGATGCCCGCGCTCACCGGCCCGGGCCTGAGCGTCACGCTCGATGACTCGCCGCTGTGGGAGGCGGCCGCGCGGGGAAGCGACAACGAGCTGAGCGATCATGACGTGAACGACTACGTCGTCCACCAGCAGGACCTCGAGGCCGTCATCAACGCCCTGTGGGCCGGGGGCGCCGAGGCCATGACCATCCAGGGCGAGCGTGTGCTGCCCAACACGGCCGTGCGGTGCGTGGGCAACGTGCTGCTGCTGCGAGGCCGTCAGTATGCCCCGCCGTACACCGTCTCCGCCATCGGGCCGGTCGCGCAGATGCGCCGTGCGCTCGCTTCCTCGAATGCCGTCAGAACGTACAAGGAGTATGTGGACGCGGTCGGTCTGGGCTGGAAAGTGCAGGAATCGGACCGCCTGCATTTCGCCGCAACGACGGGTGTGACCTCATCGCTCGATTACGCGCGCGTCGTTCCGGGGACGACGAACAGCAAATAAGGCAGTGCCCGCAACGGACAATCGTCCGGCGGACGGCAGGCCGGCTGTTGACAGGCCGGCGGACGGCAGGCAACTGAAGGCCGGCTGTTGACAAGCCGGCCGCTGAGGTATCGAAGGCACGAGGAACAGTCCTGGGGCGGGCGGCCTGCTGTGCCGATGATGAACAGGGCAGTCTGCCGGTAGGCTTGTGGGATATGAGTATGACGACTGGGGCGGGCGCGGATCCGCGCGATAAAGAAGGCGCCGGCGCTGCCGACAGAGGTGTCGTCGGTGGGGACGGGGGTCGCCGCCGGCACCGGTCCATCGGCTGGGACATTGCCGGGGTCGTCGGCGAGATCCTCCTCGGGCTCGGCATCATCTGCGTTCTTTATGTGGTCTGGCAGCTGTGGTGGACGGGCGTCGACTCGGCCCGCACCCAGGCGGCGCAGGAAAAGACGATGAGCTGGACCACGCCCGCCTCCGGCAACGGCTCCTACAAGATCGCCAAGGCGCAGGCCGGTGACCCGCCGGTCGACGCGCAGCCTGTGGAGGGCTCGGTCATCGGCCAGATCTATATCCCCCGTTTCGGCGCGAGCTGGAAGCGGCTCGTCGTCCAGGGCACCACGCTCGCCCAGCTCGCCCGGCATGGCATGGGCCATTATGATGACACCGCCATGCCCGGCGGGGTCGGCAATTTCTCGGTCGCCGGCCACCGCGCCGGCTACGGCGAGCCGCTCGGAAACATCGACAAGCTCAAAAACGGGGACGCCCTCATCATCCGCACCCAGGACCACTGGTACGTCTATACGATGACGAGCCATGAGATCGTGCTGCCCACCCAGACCGAGGTCGTCGCCCCGGTGCCCGGCCAGCCCGGCGCCACCCCTACGCAGCGGCTCATCACGCTGACCACCTGCGAGCCGCGCTACACCACGCCGACCCACCGTTGGATCGTGCATGGCAAGCTCAAGTATTGGGCGAACGTGTCGGACGGCATCCCCAAGGAGCTGGCGAACACAAGCTCGACCGGCGCCATCACGTTCACCCAGGACGGGCAGAGCGCCCAGTCGAAGATTCCGCCGCTGACCACGATGCTGCTGTGGACAGTGATAATTTTCCTCATCCTCTTCATCGCCGCGGCGGTGGCCTGGGGCTGGCCGGGTCTGAGGCGTTATGACGTGCAGGGCCGGCTTGTGCGCCATAACGTGAGCCTGTACGGCTCGATCGCGCGCCTCATGCCCGGCGTGATAGGCGTGCGCGTGGTCGAATTCCTCCTGCTCCTCGCCATGGCGGTGATGGCGCTGTTCCAGTGGGCGTTCCCGTGGGCGGCGGGGAACATCCCGGTGCTGCAGGTCGCCTCCAACTACATCACCGTGTGATCCGGGGGCGTCAGCCGTCAGTTGCCCGTCTGGCTGTTGTTGCCCGAATTGCCTGTCACGGTGTTGTTCTGTCCGCTGTTCTGGCTGCCGGACGGCTTCTGGCCGGTGAGCGTGACGGTGGCACCCTTGGGGACGCTGCCGCCGTTGCTGATCGATGTGCCGTTGTAGGAAGCGCTCACATACGTCCAGCTGTCCTGGCCGCCATTGGCATACTGCACCGTGAGGCCGAGGCCTTCCAACGCCGCTTTGGCGTCGCCGAGCGTCTGGTAACCGGTCAGCCTCGGGGTGGTGACCATCTCCTGCCCGGTCGAGACATAGAGCGTGACCATCGAGCCCTGGTCGACGGTGCTGCCGGCGGCCGGGTCGGTGCGGATGGCGCTGCCTTTGGCCACGCTGTCGCTGCTCTCCTCACGGACGGTGATGGAGAAGCCGTACCGGTTGAGCAGCGTCGTGGCGTCCTGCTGGCTCTTGCCGGCAATGTCCGGCATGGAGACGCGGCCGGTGGAGATGTACAGCGTGACGGTGGTGCCCCGCGGCTGGCTCGAGGCAATCGCCGGGTCGGTGCGGGTGACGTGGTCCTTCTCCACCGTGCCGGAATCCTCGAAGCTCGTCGAGCCGACGGTCAGGCCGGCCTTCTTGAGCGCGGCACGGGCGGCCGACTGGCTCATCCCGGCCACATTGGGCACGGTGACGGATTCCGGGCCGGCCGAGAACCAGACGGTGACGGTCGAGCCCTTCTTGGCGGTCGTCCCGCCGGCAGGACTCTGCTTGGTGAGCGTGCCCTTGCTCTGCGAGGAGGAGCGGTCGGTCTCCTTCTTGAACACGAAGCCGGCGTCCTCCACTACCTGACGGGCACGGGTCTCGGTCATCTCGGCGGTCAGGCGCGGCACCTGCGCGGTGCTGTCGGAAGGGCTGAGCGCATGCACGAGCACGGCGATGAGGATGGCGAGCAGCACGGCCCCCGCCACGCAGGACCAGATGATGATCCGCTTTTTCTTCTTGCGGGCGGCCTCTTTCTGGGTGCGGGTGAGGGGCTTGCCGTTCTTGTCCTTCTCGGTGCCGTCCGGATTCTCCTCGGCCTCCGCTGTGGCCGGATTGTCACCCGGGTCGACGACGACGGGCGGGATGAACGGGTCGGTCGCGTCGGTGGGCGCGGCGTTGGCCTGCGGCCCGGCGATGGGCCGGCCGGCCGCCACGGCGAGCAGGTCGCGCTTGAAATCGGCGGCGGTCGAGTAGCGCTGGTCACGGTCCTTTGCCATCGCCTTGGCGATGATCTGGTCCCAGACCTTCGGCAGGCCGGGGACGAGCTCGCTGGGCGGGGTCGCGGTCTCGGTCACATGCTGGTAGGCGATGGCCACCGGGGTGTCACCGGTGAACGGCGGGCGGCCGGTGAGCATCTCGTAGAGCACGCAGCCGGCGGAATAGAGGTCGGAGCGCATGTCGACGGTCTTGCCCTGCGCCTGCTCGGGGGAGAGGTACTGGGCCGTGCCGACCACGCCCTGCGACTTGGTGACGGCGCTGCTCGTCTCGTCGAGCGCGCGGGCGATGCCGAAGTCCATGACCTTGACCACACCCTGGTCGGAGATCATGATGTTGCCGGGCTTGATGTCGCGGTGGATGATGCCGCGGCGGTGCGAGTATTCGAGCGCGTTGAGCGTGCCGATCATCACCTGCTCGGCGTCGCGCACGGACAGCGGCCCGTTCTCGTGGAGGATGTCGCGCAGTGTCTCGCCGTGCACGTACTCCATGACGATGTACGGCAGCAGCTCCTGGTCGCCGTTGGGCGCGGTCACGGTCTCCTCGCCCGAGTCGTAGATGGAGACGATGTTGGGGTTGTTGAGCTGGGCGACCGAGTGGGCCTCGCGGCGGAACCGTGCCAGGAAGTTCGGGTCCCGGGCGAAGTCGGCGCGCATGATCTTGATGGCGACCTGCCGCCCAAGGCGCGTGTCGGTGGCGAGGCGTACCTGCGCCATGCCGCCGCGGCCGATCACGCGGCCGATACGATAGCGCCCGTCGGCGAGTGTCTGCGGAATATCGTCACTCATCGGGATCCTCCTTGTTCCTCTTCTCGAATGTATCGGCTTTTGTGCCGGACCGCCATGATGCTGATTGTGATGTTCCTGGGACAGACGGCGTGCCTGTCATGTCGTGCGTCTCGGATGGGCCGTGTGCGTCTGACGGGTCCCCGGACGGACCGCCTCCGGCGCCGCCGGGTGTCGTGCCGCCATCCGTCCCGTCCGCCGGTTCGGCGAGCAGGTCGGTGACCTCCTTCTGGAGGCGATGCATCCTCTCGCCCAGCCGGGTGAGGAACGACCCTGCGTGATGGTCGCTTTGATGGCCGTTCCGGCTGTGGTCGACGAGGCCGGGCGTCCCTGATGCGCCCGGCGCTGTGGATGCTCCGGGCGTTTCTGATGTCGTGGACGTTCCGTCCCCGATGGCGTGCCCGGCGTGCGGTGCCGAGCGGACCATGCGTGCCCCGTGTGCCGCGCGATGGCGCGGCGACGACCCGGACGGGAGCGCGTGCTCCGGGACGGTATGATGCCCGGCCCGGATGCCGTCGCGGGCCGCATGCGCGGCGAGGCCGTGGGAGGCGTCCGGGTCCCCGGGTGCGGGCGCGGACGAGGGCCGTGGTGCGGATGCCGATGACGGTACGGGGACAGGTGCCGATGCGGGCGACCCCGGTGCCGGGAGGACGGGGGCTCTCTGTGCCTGCGGCAGTGGTGCCGGCGAAGGCGTCGGAGCAGAAGGCACAGGGGGGTGTGACGGCGCGGAGGGCGCGGCAGGCAGATCGGACGGGACGACCTCCGCGTGGGAGGCGTCCGCGTTCGTCACGGCCGGGAAGGTGCCGGTGGAGGCGTCCACCAGC
>JAXGWH010000054.1:0-7322 GCA_040773385.1 Aeriscardovia sp.
ATGGAGACGATGGAGGAATAGCCGAAGAACCAGAAGACAATGCCCACGATGCCGAGGACAAGCGAGGCAATGGCCTTGCCCTTGCCCGGGACGCTGCCGCTGGGCTGCTGGGCGGCCGGCGCAGGCTGCTGCATCGCCGGCCGCGTGGGGATCTGCTGCTGCGGGGCGACCGGCTGCTGCGGGGCGACCGGCTGCTGCATCACCGGCTGTGCCGGTGCCTGCTGCGCGACAGGCTGCGCGGGCTGTGCCGGTGCCTGCGGCTGGACCGGCTGTGCCGGAGCCTGCGGCTGGGTCGGTGCCTGCGGCTGCACAGGCGCCTGCTGTGCGGGCTATGCCGGCGTGGCGGGATTCTGCGCCGGATTCGGCGACTGGTTGGGTGTTGTCATCTTTCTCTCCTTTTCACAAATAAATGTGACAGAACTTAGAGTACTTTTTCGTTGGGAGAAATAAGAGGCATCCTGTTCTGGCGTCCGGTGCGGCGGTGCCCGTCGCGCGGGCGGGGGATCACTGCTCGATGATGGGGTCGTCGATGGCCTCAAAGGAATCCGAGACGAAGCCCATCCACTCCTCCTCATGGATCTGCGAGAAATACCGGCGCAGCTCGACAGCGAGCTTTTCGCGGATTTCGGTATGGCGCTCCGGATGGGCCTTCCAGTAGGCCAGACGGCCGTCGTCGCCGTTGTCCTCGAACACCTTCTCGATGGTCTCGTCGGAGATGCTCACCACCGGGGAGGTCGTGGGATCGTCCTTGGAGTAGTCCCAGCCGGTGCCGTTGTCGTAATCTGCTTCGTCATTGCGCGTCATACGCCCAGACTAGCGGGGGCGGGGTGACTGCCTGCGTCGGGTGCGCCCCACGCGAAGAAACGGAGTGACTGGACGGGTGGCAGACTCTACGCGACGAGTGACAGACCCTCTCTGGCCGGATCAGAATGGCAGCCCGGACCGAGAAGACGGGAAGAAACGATAAGAGGGAGAACAAGAATAGACGTCGGACCATCAAGCGCCAGTCGGCGCAAAGGCCGCTCGAAGCGGCAATAAATGGAGCCCGGGGCTATGAAATGGCCCGACGCGGTTTCCTATCTTACCGCCTCGGGCGCGGGCCGCGGTGCCTCGGCCTGTCGCGAAAAACGATGCGACGAGACGGCATCCGGCAGTGTTGTGTGGTGTCCCGACGGTGTCCTTTCCGTCTTCCGACGGTTTCGTGGCGTGAGATACCCTCAATCGAGTTTGTCCTGTCGCCATAGATCGGCGCAGCCACGGAACTGCCGGCTCGTCTCCAGAAGGCGGGCGGCGGTGCCGCGAAGGTGGCGGATCTGGCGCAGATACTCCTGCTGACGGGCGTCCTTGCACTCCGTCTGTTCCCGCAGCCGCAGCGCCTGGCGCTCCATACCCCGGCAGACCACGTCGAGGAAGACGGCCGCGCGGTCGAGGGCGACCGCGAAATCGCCGGTAAACGCTCCGGAGAGGATGGAATCCGCCGTGGAGGTGATGTCATCCGCAGTGGGATACTCCTCGATACCGGTGATGGCCGACGCCGCGCCCTCCGTGGGCTCGCCCAGGCTCCAGAAGCGCGGCAGCACGTCCGCGTTCGTGCGCATCCAGTCGCGCAGCAGGTAGAGCCGCCATATCACCCCGGGCAGCGAGTCCGGTTCCGACTTGGCCCACAGGGCGGCGAGCAGGTCGAGGCCCTCCGTGTCCACGAGCGTGAGCACGCGCTGCACGAGCACGGGATCCTGTTCGGTGTGCACCAGGTGCAGGAGCGCCATGGCCGAGGAATGGCTCATCTCGCTCACCTTCTGCGGGTCAACGCCGCCCGAGAGCAGGCCGAGCGCGTCGTCGGAGAGCTGCGCCGGCCGTGCGGGGCGCGAGCCGCCCGTGCGATGCGAGCTGAACGCGTGGTCGACGGATCGGATGGTCATATCAGCCTGCCCTCATTTCTGTCGTCCTGTCTGTTTTGTCGTCGTTTTCTGTCGTCCTGTCTGTGCGGGACACCCGCTCACACGGCCTCTGGCTTGACCCCGATGGTCGGGGAGGCGTTGAGCAGCGTGCGTGTGTAGTCGTTCTGCGGATGCGCGAGCACCTCCACCATAGATCCCTGTTCCACGATCCTGCCGGAGCGGATGACGGCTACGCGGTCGGCCACCTCCTGCACGATCCCCAGGTCATGGGTGATGAACAGGCACGCATAGCCGTACTCTCCGCGCAGATCATGCAGCAGGTCGAGCACACGCTTCTGCACCGTCACGTCCAGGGCGCTCGTCGGCTCGTCGGCGATGAGCAGACGCGGCCGCAGTGCGAGGGCGCGGGCGATGCCGATGCGCTGGCGCTGCCCGCCCGACAGCTCGGACGGGTAGCGGCCGGCCATTTCCTGCGGCAGGCTGACCTGACCGAGCAGCTCCGCCACGCGCTGCCGGCGCCGTGCGGCATCCCAGCCGTGCACCTGCAGCGGCTCGGCGATCGACCAGCCCACCGTGCGGGCGGGGTTGAGCGCCGAACCCGAATCCTGAAACACGTAGCCGATCTGCGCGCGCGTCTGCCGCAGACGCCGGCCATGCAGCCCCGCGAGATCTATGCCGTCAAGCAGCACGCGGCCCGAGGCCGGGCGGATCTGGCCGGAGACCGTCCGGGCGATCGTCGTCTTGCCGGCGCCCGACTCGCCCACGAGCGCGAGCGTCTCGCCCGCCCCGATGGCCAGGTTGATGCCGGAGACGGCATCGTGCGCGTTCCGTCCGTGCCCATAGCGCACGGAGAGGTCCTCCACCCGCAGGATCGGCGCACTGTCAATGTGATCGGTCCGTGGGTCCTTGAGGGAATCCGCATCGTTTCCGGCGGCGGAGCACCTGCTCTTCTCGGCGGCCCAGTCGTGTTCGTTGGCTTCCAGCGAGGCCCGCAGGGACGCGGTGTCAAGCCGGGGGACCGCCGCGAGCAGCGTGCGCGTGTACTCCTGCGCCGGATGGGCGAAGATCCACTGCTTGGGCCCGTGCTCCACGATGCGCCCGTCGTGCATGACGAACACGTCGTCGGCGGCCTGCCACACCACGCCCATGTCGTGCGTGATGAGCAGGACGGCAAGACGCCGCTGCCGGGTGAGCCGGTCGAGCAGGGCGAGGATGCCCTTCTGCGTGGTCACGTCGAGCGCGGTGGTCGGCTCGTCGGCGATAAGCACCTCCGGCCGGTTGATGACGGCTATGGCGATTATCGCGCGCTGCAGCTGGCCGCCCGACAGCTCGTGCGGGTGCGAGGCATAGATCCGCTCCGCATCGTCGGCCAGGCCCACCTCGCGCAGCTCGTCGAGCACACGCTCACGCTTCTGCGAGCGTGAGAGGTGCGGGCCGTGGTAGTCGAGCGCCTCGCCCACCTGCCGGCCGATGGTCAGCAGCGGGTTGAACGCCGTCATCGGCTCCTGGAAGATGGTGCCGATCTTGCCGCCGCGGATCACCTGCAGCGGCGCGCCCGGGGCGAGCAGGTCGATCGTGCCCGAGCCGTCGCGCAGCAGCGCGGTGCCGCGCACGGAGGCGGCGGGCGGGTCGAGGTGCGGCAGGGCCATCGCCGTCACCGACTTTCCCGAGCCGGACTCGCCCACGAGGGCGGTCACCCGGCCCGGCACAAGCGTGAGATCCACGCCGTGCGTCACATCGGTGCCGGAGAAGGAGACGTGCATCCCCTCCACGGTGATGATCGGTCTGCTTTCGGCGGTGTCGCCGGTGTGCCCGGCTGCCTGAACCGGTCGTGCGGTCTGCGTGGTCAGAGTGCTGTCCGTGCCCATTCTCACCGCCCCTTCCTGACGGTCATCGTCAGATAATCCGGATATGCCGGGAACGTGCCGATGTGGAACGTGTCCACATCCGAGCCGTGCACGAACGTGTTGTGCGAGTAGATGAGCGGGACGACGGCCACGTCGCCCATGATCGTGCGGTCGGCCTCCTGCCAGAGGGCGTCCGCCTTCTTCTCGTCGGTCTGCCCTGTCGCCTCGTGGATGAGCGCGTCCACCTTCGGATTGGAATAGCTGGAGACGTTCATGTTCCCGCCGCCGATCTGCGAGGAATCAAAGAGCGGGGCGATGTTCGCGTAGGCGGAGGGGAAGTCCGGCTGCCAGCTGCTGATCGCGATATCATAATCGCCCTTGCTGTTGGTGAGCGCGTCGGAATAGACCTGCGAATCCATCGTGCGGATGGACACGTCGAACCCGGCCAGCTCGAGCGAGTGCTGGATGGCGCTCGCCTGCTCGGACTGGTCGGAGGTGGCGATGAACGTGAGTTTCGGATGCGGCTGCCCGGCTTGTCTGAGCAGGCGCTTCGCCTTGGCGGGGTCGCCGTCCACCGGCACCTTCCACAGGTCGTATTTTGCGCGTGCGGCGATGCCGGGGGTGATGAGCGTGGTGGCGTATCCGCCCATCACCGCGCCGCCCTTGGCCGTGCGGTAGTCGCGCCGGCTCGTGGCGTAGAGGATGGCCTCGCGTACGAGCCTGCTAGTGATGTGCCTGTTGTTGATGGCGAGGTATTCGAGCGCCCCGTCGCCCGAGGTGCGCAGGAGTTTCTTCTGCTCGGGCCGGCTGAGCGCCTGGACGCGCTGGGCCGTGGGGATGAACTCGCCGAGGATGCTCGTGGACCCGTCGCCGGTGCCCTGCAGGATCTGCTGGGAGGCGACGGTGTCGTCCTGGCCCATCTGGTAGACCACGCGGTCCGGCTGGGCGGTGCGCACGCTGTCGGTGGCCTTGGACCAGTAAGGGTTGCGCCGCAGGACGAGCCGTTTGCCGGCCTGGTTGGACGCCACCTCGTACGGCCCGGAGGTCACGGGGTCGTTGCCGTAATCCTTCTGCGTCCCCTTCCCATAGGGCACGGGGGAGAAGGGGATGAGCGAGGCGACCCACGGCCAGTCGGCGAACGGCGAGTTCAGATGGAACACGATCGTGCGGCTGTCCGGCGTGGCGACGGAGGCGAGGTGTTTTCCGGAGAACGGACCGTGATAGCCCGACGCGCCGGCAAGCAGCTGCTTGTGATAGCTCAGGCCCCCGGTGAACGAGTCGGAAAAAGTGCGTTCGAGCCCCCACTTGATGTCACGCGAGGTGATGGGCGTGCCGTCGCTGAAGCGCAGGCCCTTCTTGAGCGTGTACGTCCACACGCGCCCGCCCTGCGAGGAGGCGCCGGTGGTGGTGGCCAGGTCGGGGACGACCTTCGTCTGCCCGTCGTCGGTGATCTTCCAGGCGGTCAGGCGCCGGTGGACGAGGCCCGTGGTGGTGTTGGGCAGGCTCTGGCTGGTGGCCGGGTCGAGGCTGATGGAGGTCGACTGGGTCAGCACCGTCAGCGTCTTCGTGCCGGCGCCGGCGCCCGCATTCGGGGAGGCCCCGCAGCCGGCGAGGGCCAGGACGGTGAGAAAAGCGACGGCGGATCCGAGAATCTGTCTGATTTTTGTCATATTTTGTCCCTCCCCTCTTCAGCGGGCGAGCGTGACGCGGGGATCGATGAAGGAATAGCAGATGTCGACCACGAGGTTGGCGAGCACGACGAGGACCGCGGCAAAGAGCGTGGTCCCCACGAGCACCTGCAGGTCGAGGTTGTTGACGGCGTCGAGCAGGAGCATGCCGATGCCCTGCATGGAGAAGACGCGCTCGGTGAGCACCGCGCCGCCCAGCAGCGAGCCCAGATCCAGGCCGAAGAGGGTGAGGATGGGCAGGAAGGCGTTGCGCAGCACATGACGGCTGATCACACGGTTTTCGGGCATGCCCTTGCTGCGGGCCGTGCGCACATAGTCCTGTCCCAGCTCCTGCAGCGTCTGCGTGCGCATGATGCGCGTGTAGGGCGCCGCGTTGAGCAGGGCGAGCACGATCCACGGCAGGATGAGGTGGTAGAGCCAGCCGGCCGGGTCCTGCGAGAGCGGCTCGTAGCCGCCCGAGGGCAGCCAGCCGAGGTTGAGCGCGAACAGCGAGACGGCGAGCAGGCCCACCAGATACGAAGGGGCGCTGATGCCGATGGCCGAGAGCGTCATGAGCGTGCCGTCCACCCACGTGTCCTTCTTGCGTGCGGCGAGGACACCGGTGAACACGCCGACGATGAGCCAGAGCACGGCGGCGCCGAGGGCGATGGACGCGGTGACGGGGAAGCGGTCGGCGATGAGCGTCGTGACCGGCTCGGACAGGCGGAACGAGTAGCCCAGGCACGGCGCGGCGCACACCACGGCCGCAGCCCCCGTGCCGAACGTGCGCCCGGCGAACAGGCCGGCCACATAGTCGCCCATCTGCTGGTACCACGGCTTGTCGAGGCCCATGAACGCTTTGACGCGCGTGAGCTGCTCGGCCGAGCACGGCCGCCCGCAGGACAGCTGCGCGGGGTCGGCGGGCAGCGTGTAGAAGATGAGGAACAGCGCGAGGATGATGACGGCGATGACGAGGACCGCCCCGCCGATGCGCTTGGCGATATACTGCAGCGTCCTCATGCCCGCACCCCTTCCGCCGGGGTGAGCGCGTCGGAAAGACCGTCACCGAGCATGTTGAATCCCAGCGTCACCAGGAACAGGGCGAGGCCGGGGAACAGCAGGTACATCGGGTCGACCATCACCCACGCCACCGCGTCGGAGATGGACCGCCCCCAGCTCGGTGTGGGCGGGTTGATGCCCACGCCCAGGAACGAGAGTGCCGCCTCCGCGCCGATGCGCCCGGGGATCGCCAGCGTGAGCCGGACGATGATGAGCGGGGCGAGGGCGGGGAGCAGCTCATTGGCGAGGATGTGCCCGGTGGAGGCGCCCATCAGCCGTGCGGCGGTCGTATAGTCGCGCCCGCGCAGGGTGAGCACCTGGCCGCGGATGAGGCGGGCGATGCCCGGCCAGCCGAAGAAGCCGAGCACGAGGATGAGCAGCAGCTCGCGCGGGAACTCGGCCGGAACCACCGCCGAGAGGGCGATGGCGAAGATGAGGAACGGGAAGCCGAAGAACACGTCCATCGTGCGCGAGAGCACCCCGTCCACCACGCCGGGGAAATAGCCGGCGAGCAGGCCGACGAGCACGCCCACGGCCATCGAGATCGCGCTCGCGCCCAGACCGATGGTCAGCGAGACCTGAGCACCGTAGGCGACGATGGAGAACAGGTCGGCCCCGCGCAGCGGGGTGACGCCGAACCAGTGCCGTGCGCTGATGCCGCCGCCGAAGCCGGTCGGCACGGAGTTGTCGTCGAGCAGCTCACGGTGCGGGGTGAACGGGTCGTTGCCGGTCAGGGCACTCAGCGGCTGGGCGAAGACGGCCAGCAGCACGAAGAAGGCCACGATGGCGGCCCCGGCGATGATACGGGGGTCGGCCCACCGGGAGCGTGTCCTCACTCGGCCGGAAGGGCA
>JAXGWH010000055.1:0-7044 GCA_040773385.1 Aeriscardovia sp.
AAAGAGGAAGGAGCCGACGGCCCGGATTATCTGCCAGGCTGGTTCACCGCGCCCGTATGGACCGAAGTGCACACCTAGACCAGGTATCCATACACGACAGATTGAAAGTCTCCAGCAACAAAAACTGTCCTATAACCCTCAGTTCCTTATAGTAGGCGGATAATCAAGAACCGGAACAGGGAGTGAACATGGCGAGTGAACAAAACGACGCGCAGACTCCGGACGCTCAGACTCTGGACGCGCAGACTCCGGAGGACGGCCTCACCCTCCTTCCCAGCAGCGAGGAGGACCAGGAGCGCGTGCACGAGAAGCTGCACGGGTACAACTCGCGTTACTGGAAGAACTGCAAAGACTTCAGCTTCCACATCGAAAAGGACGGGGACATCATCGCCGGCATCGTGGCGGGCAGCACGTTCTCCACGCTCGAGGTGGACTATCTGTTCGTCGCGGAAGACTGGCGCGGCAAGGGGATCGGCAGCCTGCTGCTTCGCACCGCCGAGGAGCGGGCGCGGGCGGCGGGCGTCACCCGCGTGCTGCTCAACACCTATAGTTTCCAGGCACCGAAGTTCTACCCGAAGATGGGCTACCGGCTGCTCTTCAAACTCGACCGGTGCATCGGCCCCTACAGCCAGTACTTCGATGGCAAGGATCTCTGACCCATACTGATATGTACGCCCCATACTGGAAGCAGGGCAGCCGACGAAAGGAGCCTCACATGCCGACCGTACTGATCACCGGGGCGTCCTCCGGACTGGGCGCACAGTTCGCACGCATCTTCGCCCGCGAGGGGTTCGACCTCGTGCTCGTCGCCCGCAACAAGAAGCGGCTTGAAGAGGTTCAGGCACGGGTACGGCAACGCTGCCACCGCCGCGTGTGGGTCATCGCGCAGGACCTCTCCCACGACGGTGCGGCCTCTGAGCTGCACCAGCGCACACGGGAGCTGGGGATCCGGGTGGACGCGCTCGTCAACAACGCCGGTTTCGGCGACTACGGCGACTTCTGGGAGGGCGACCCCGCGCGTCAGTCCGCACTGCCGCACGTCAATGTGGGCGCGGTCGTGGCCCTCACGCGCGAGTATCTGCCGGGCATGGTGCGCCGCCATCGCGGGATGATCCTCAACATCGCCTCCGTGGCGTCCGTCTCCGCCGGGCCGCACATGGCGCTCTACTATGCGTCCAAAGCGTTCGTGCGCAGTTTCTCCGAGGCGCTGTCCGACGAGACGCGCGGCACAGGCGTCACCGTGACGGCACTTTTGCCCGGCCCCACCTCCACCGGGTTCGAAAAGGCCTCACAGATGCGGCATGCCGGCGCGGGCGGGCATTCGAGCATGTTCACCAGGCTGCGCCACGCCTCCGCGGCCGCCGTGGCGGAAAGAGGATACCGCGCCGCGCGGCAGGGCCGGGCGCTTGTCTCCTATGGCGCGGCCACCAAGGCGATGATCTTCTTCGAGCGCCTCGTGCCGCGCGCCGTCTCTCGCCGCTTCGCCGGCTGGATCAACGGGTGACAAAATCATGCTGTGGACTATCGCACCCACTATGAAAGGATCCTTCCATGAGCATCCATGATTCCTATGAGCTGCAGATCGACGACGAAGCACAGACCATCCAGGGCGTGCGGTTTGACGACGTCGAAGACTACCGCGACATCCGTTTCGCCGTAAAAAATGAGGTCTTGGAAGGATGGAAGCCCTCTAAGACAGACATTCTTTGGCTCAAGGAAAAGATCAGCCACCCCGATCCGGAGACGACCGCCGCCTATCATCGCCTCTTCGGAGATGACTGATGCGGCTCGACGACGATAAATATCCCAACGGCACGCTGAAGAATCTTCTTCACATCACCGATGCCGCCCGGCTGCGGCATATCGAATACACACATACTGCAATGAGGGCGGCAGACCTTCTCCGGCGTCTGCCGCACATCACCCGCTCACGGCAGTTGATCGATATCCATCGTTATCTGTTCGAGGATCTGTACTCGTGGGCCGGTGTCGTCAGAGATTACGAGTTGTCGAAAGGCCGGACGCGGTTCATGTTCTCTTCCGAGCTCTCACACGGATTTGACTACATCGACAGCCTTCTCGCCAAACTCCCGAACGGACCGTTGACGGCTGCAAATTATGCGAAGCTGCTGGATTCACTGAACTATTTGCACCCATTTAGGGAAGGAAACGGACGTTCGACACGGCTCTTCCTGCAATTGATCGGCAAACAGCATTTGCAGGACATTGACTATCCCAACCACAACGATGAGCTCATCCGAGCAGAGATTGACGCCGATATCCCGGCACTGGCAAAGCTGATCACGGTTGAGCCTGTCCACGTCTCTTCCACGGTCGAGGAGATACTGGGAAAGTATGTGGCCACAACCCGGGCATCAGACTGACCACCATCACCTCAGATAGTACGCACTGCCAGCGCATCAGAACAGACAGCCATCGATGTCATCGTCAAAACGCACCACTGTTACCAGCAAGGGGGGGGACCATGACCGACGTATCCGCACCGACCATCCGTACCGCGACAGAAGCGGATCTCCCTGCGCTCTGCGTCTTCTACAAGCAGATCTGCGACGCACAGAAAGACAGCCCGTACAGCCCGGACTGGCATTGGGGCGAGTATCCCAGCGAGCAGTCTCTGCGCGAGAGCCTGACAAACGCGACCGTCGTCATCGCCGTCACCGGTGAGCAGGGCGGGACCATCCTCGGCGCGGGCATCCTCACGCACGGGGAAGACCCTGACTACGCCGGCATCGTATGGGACACGCCTGCGCCGGACGATAAAATCACGGTCCTGCACCTGTTTGCCGTCAGCCCCTCAGCCCGCGGGACCGGCCTCGCCCAGAAGATGATGCGCTCGTTCTTCACCATCTCCCGCGACAATGGCTTCTCGGTGATGCATCTGGATGTGATGAAGGGCAACGTCCCGGCGGAAAAGATGTGCGTCAAGCGCGGGTTCCGTTTCGTCAGCGAGACCACGCTGCACTACAAAGACATCGGCGACACCGTGGCCCACATGTACGAGAAGCCGCTTGCGTCCGGAAATTTCTGACCATCGAGTGACCATCGAGCCGGCGACAGCCTTATCGGGGCCGCTCGGGGATCGTGTCCAGATTCGGCTTGTACGGGGAGTTCTTGTCTTGTCGCACGGCGGAGCCAGGACCGAGGCCATCGAAGGAATTGCTCCCCGAACCGCCGGAATCAGAACCGGAACCTGCGGTACTGCTGTCTGACCCGGACCCGGCGGCGCCGCTCTCTGCCTGACCGGACGAACCAGCCCCTGACTTCTTCTTTGCGTCCCTGCTCTTCGAGAGCGCCTCGATTGCCGCTTTTAGTCGCTCTTCCTGTTGTTCGAGTGAGTCGGCCATGGTCTGATTCTTCTTTCGTGCCGCGGCGAGCGCGGAAATCCGCACTTCCGACGAGCCTGAGGGCACCTCGCAGGACGCCGGTTTCTTCGCTTTTTCCACTGCGGCCTTTGAGGACGACGATTGTTTCTGGAAATCTGAGACGACGGAAGGATCGGCCACATCGTCCGCGGTCAGCTTCCCCAGCCCGTCCTCCCCTGCTTTCGCGAGGCGCCCCGAGAGGGACGACCGCGCCTTCGTGAGGGAGGCCGCGGACCGCATGCATGCCGTCCGCGCGGCATCGACCCTGCGGCTGTCCTGCCGCATGTGGTTTCGCATGGCGAGAGCCGCGATGAAAGCCACGACGGCGACAATGACCACCGCGACAATGATGACTGGCCGACGAGAGGTGCGGGACGACCCGTGGCGCCCGTCCCGGTCATTCCGACTACTGTCTTTCCGATCGACGTGTTTGGGGACGTCACCTCCGCGATTATTCCGATCATCCTGACGATCGCTGTCGTGATCATTGTGTGTGCGATCGTCATCGTGTTGATCATCATCGACTGCCGTCGTGTCTTCCCTGCCTTCCATCCCGCTCCCCCCCCTGTCCGTTCGATATCCCGGTATGGCTATCACGATCATAAATAAAGAAAACCGCACCCCGGCCTCCGGACGGATCCGGATGACCGGGATGCGTCTCTGTTCATACCCGCCGGCGGCTCAGCGGCCGTTCAGCGGGATACGTGCCCTGGTCCCTGCGCCTGCCGGTCCACGGACCGGCGGACGCCGTGTGGCCAGGCTGTGCTGACCGCTCACTTGTCGGCAGGCTCCTGCGCGGCGGCCTCATCACGATGGCGACGGACCGCGAGCACGGACGCACCTGCCGAGAGGGCGAGCGTGGCGAGGACGACGGCGAGCACGACGTTCGAGCCGGTCTGCGAGAGGCTCCTGCCGCTGACGGCGGCACCCTTCGCACCCTTGCCCGGGACGAGGGTGAGCGAGCCGGCGGCGGAGCCGGAGCCCTTCTGGCCGGGCTTGCCGGTCTGGCCGGACTGGCCTGCACCGGACTGGCCGCCCTGGTCGCCGGAGTCACCGGAGCCGGAGTGGTCCTTGGCCGGGGCCTTGACGAGCGCCTTGATGGCGTCCTGGACGGCCTTGGCCGCGGCGTCGACCTGGTCGGCGGTGGCGTCCGGATCAGCGAGGACCGCCTTGGCGGCGGCGACCGCGTCATCGAGCGCCTTGAGCGAATCCGCGGTGTAGTCGGACCGGTTCAGCGCGGAGGCGTCGAGCAGGGCCTGCTGCAGATCGGTGAGGGGGACGAGCGCCTTCTGTGCGGCGACCAGATCCTCCAGCGCCTTCTGGACGTCCTCCTTGCCGGCCTTCGGATCGGCGAGGACTGCCTTGGAGGCCTTCAGCGCGTCCTGGAGCTTCTTGAAGGAGCCTGCGGTGTAGGCGTTCCCGTTGAGCTTGTCGGCGTCGTCGACGGCGTTCTTCAGGTCGGAGACCTTGACGAGCGCGTTGCGGGCGGCCTCGAGGGCCTGGACGTCGGCGTCGACCTCGGACTGGGCGGCCGGCTGGTCGCCGTCCTTGGTGGCGAGATCCTGCTGGGCCTTGGCGAGCGCCGTGGCGAAGGCGTCCCACGAGCCGGCGGTGAAGTCGGACTGCTGCGGGGCGGCGTCACCCTGGGTGGCTGCCTGGACGAGGGCCTCGAGGACCGCGAAGTCGGTCGCCTTGGCCTCGTTGAGCCTGGCCTGGGCGTCGAGGAGCGCGACGAGCGCGTCCTCGATCTGCTTGGCGGTGGCGTCAGGATCGGCCTGCACCTTCTTGGCGGCGGCGAGCGCGTCGGCGAACTGCTTCCAGGCGGCCGGCTGGTAGTCGGACTGCTGGAGCTTGTCCGCCTCGTTGACCGCGGCGTTGAGGCCCCTCAGGGAGATGAGGGCGGCCTCGGCGGCCTGCAGGTCGCTGAGTGCCTTATCCACCTGCGCCTGGGTGGCGGAACCGTTGGCGAGGACGTCCTTGGCGGCCTTGAGGGCCGCGGCGAACGGCGCCCATGTGCCGGCGGTGTAATCCTTCTCCTGGAGCCTGTCGGCGTCATCGACCGCCTTCTTGAGGGCGGAGATGCTGACAAGCCGGTCGCGCACGAGGAGCAGACGCTGGGCGATGAGGTCGACCAGCTGTTGGCCGGAGTAGGTCACCTCGTTGCCATCGCTGTCCGGCAGCGTCAGATACTGGTTCGGGTTCTGGAGCAGATCCTCAGCCGCCGCAAGGAAGTCAGAGAACGTATCCCACGAGTCGGCGGTGTAATCGTCCTGCTGCAGATCCTTCACCTGGTCGACGGCGGTGCGCAGACCGCTCAGATCGAACTGGTCCGGCGACTGGTCGTCGTCAAGGTGCTGGGAGAGCGCCACGGCCATCGGCACGGCGTCCTTGTCCTCGATGTGGAAGGTGACCTTCTGGCCGTCCCGGTCGTCGAAGAGCAGCTGGCCGCCCTCGGCGCCGGCAGGATCGGAGGAGGCGTCGCCATCGGAGACAGCGTCGTCGGCGCTCTTGTCCGCAGCCGCGGTCCTGGCGGTGGACGAGGCCGACTTCTTGGAGGAGCCGGACTTCGGTGCCTGAGTCAGGGACGCGCTGGCGTCGGAGGAGCCGGCCTGGGCGTCGGCCCACACGCCAGGCTTGAGCAGGTTGCCCTCGAACGTCGAGGTGGCGTCGGTGTAGTAGCCGTTGGAGGCCGGGGTGTAGCTGCGGAGGCGGAATGCGAACTCGGCGTCGTCCTCACTGCTGTCGGCGGTGAGGCCGAGCGCGGAGAGCTTGACGCGGGCGAGGACCACGTTCGAGTCGGAGACAGTGGAGTCGTCCAGCGGCTCGGAGTCGACGAGGTCACCCGAGCGGCGTGTGCTGAAGTCGTACGTGTACGTCTCCACCCACGCGGTGTCGGCCGGGGCCTGCGAGTTGCCGTTGTCGCCGGTGATCTGGGTTATGTAGCCCTGATTGCCTACCGCATACAGGATCTCGATGATGTTGGCGTTGCCGATGCGCGACCACGGCTTGGCGGTCTGGACGGCGAAGGCCATGTAGCCCTTCGACGGATCCTTGCCGGCTGCCTTGAGCTGCGGGGCGGTGGAGGCATAACCCACACGGGTCAGATCCATGCCCTCGAGGCTTCGGGTGCCCGCGTACTTGGATGCCTGCTCGCCGGACTCACCCTCGTAGTGGGCGTAGTAATCACCCGCGGGGTCGGAGCCGGAGAGCGTGAAGACGCCGAACTTGGAGACGTACGCCTCGTCACCGGAGCCCTGGTTGAAGCCATGGCCGGAGACGGTGACCGTGCCGGACTTCTTGTCGTCGGAGAGGACGGCATCATGCGAGGTCTGGGCGACCGGTTTCGGCGCGGAGCTGACGGACACGCGCAGAGGCGAGGTGGCACCGGCCTGGTTCTGCAGGACGGGCTCAAGCTCGACCACGCCGGACGCGTCGGTCACATACGAGCGCTTGAGACCGGCGACACGCGCGCTCTGCGTGGTGTCCCTGGTGTGGCGCAGCGCGGACTGGTCAGGGATGGACAGTGTGACGGAGAACTCCGCGGTGCCGTGCGCGGGCACGGAGAGCGTGTCCTTGTCGACGCTGTAGGTGACGCCCGGCGTGGAGGTGCGCGCCGAGTAGTGGATGTTGTAGTAGTGCGCCACGTGGTCGGAGTTGTTGG
>JAXGWH010000056.1:0-6310 GCA_040773385.1 Aeriscardovia sp.
GGCCGTCGGATAGCTCACCTTCAACCGGTCTGCTATCTCACGGTAGGAGCAGCCACCCTTGTAGAGGCCTATCGCCCTCCGGCGGAAAGAAACAGGATACATGCGAACCTCCAAAACACCTCAAAAAAGGTCCGCACCCCCCTTCCAGATTTCCGATTTCCAGATTTTCGGATCCCGGATTTTCAGATTCCAGATTCCCGTCTCCTGCCATGCTTTTGGTGGTGGATGCCGATGTATCCTCACGCCTTGACGACAGCGATATTCCCTGCGAAGGTGCAACCGGGGCCTTCTTCTCAGTGCTAGTGTCAATGCCGTTCAGGGTGCCAGTGTTGTTCAGGGTGCCAGTGCCACCCAGAGTGCCATCGCTGCTCATATTTCCTCCTCATCCTCATTGATGAGTTTTCACAGCAAAGTTCCTTCAATCATAAATCCGATTGACAGCCTAGTTGACAGGGCAGAGTTGTTGAGCCGTGGTTAAAGCCGCACCTTTTGTTGATCCTGCCAAGAGACTCCCGCCTCCATGAACTTCGGACATTCTCTCCCGACATGCACCCTCAGCACGCGCCCTCACCCACTTACCTTCCACCCATAACGCCGGTCTCTCCTCATACGGCTCAAGACAGTGAAGAAGAACAAAACCGTGCAGCGCTCTCACGCCTTGTAGGCGTAGGTGACGGAGGTCTCGCCGTAGCGCTTCGGCTTGCCGGCCTCCCAGCCCTCGGGCAGCGCGACCGGCTGCGAGCGCGTGGAGCGTTCGATGACGATCTCGCCGTCGTCACTGATGAGGCCGTGCGCGGCCAGTGAGGCGATCAGTCGCGCCAGTTCCCCGGATTCGTAGGCATAGGGGGGATCCAGGAAGACGACGTCGAACGGGGCGATGTCGAAGGTTCCCGGGCCCGCACCGCGCACCGGACCCGCATCGCCGGCGCCCTCGGAATGCTCCGCGACGAGCCGGTCGACGGCCTTCTCGGCGGGCAGGCGCAGCACGTCGATGCTCATCGAGGCCGGGTCCCACGAAGCGTGACGACGGATCGCCCCGGCCGCTTTTTTGATGAGCGCGACCGCCTGGGGAGAGCGGTCGACCAGGACCACATGATCCGCGCCGCGCGAGAGCGCCTCGTAGGCGAGCGCGCCCGTGCCGGCGAAGAGGTCGAGCACCGACGAGCCGGGGGTGAGGATCCCCTCGGCGTCGAGGTGCGAGAAGAGCGCCTCCTTGGTGCGGTCGGTGGTGGGCCGCGTGCCCGAGCGCGGGGTCTGCAGCGCGATGCCCGCGAAACGTCCGGCGATGACGCGCATCCGTTCCTCCTATCAGTTTTTGATGAGATAGTCCTCGTTGCCGCGGCGGAAGTCGAGCACCGCCCCCGCGAGCTGTGGGCTGCGGGAAAGGCCGGGATCGGCCGCGAGCGTTGCCTCGGCATCCGCACGGGCGAGCGCGATGAGCCTCGCGTCCTTGACGACGCGCAGCACCTTGAACGAGGAGCGCCCGCCCGCCTGGCTGTCGCCGAGAACGTCGCCGGCGCCGCGCAGGTCGAGGTCGGCCTCGGCGATCTTCTCGCCGTCGTGTGTGGAGGCGATCACCCTGAGACGTTCGGCGGCGACGGAGTCGGCGGGTGCCCGGGAGATGAGGAACGCCCAGCCGGGGGTTCCGCCGCGGCCCACACGTCCGCGCAGCTGGTGCAGTTGGGAGAGGCCGAAGTGGTCGGCGTCGAAGATGACGATGGACGAGGCCTGGGGCACGTCGACGCCGACCTCGATGACGGTGGTGGCAACGAGGATGGGGGTCTTTCCGCTCTGGAAGCCGGCCATGACGCGCTCTTTCGTCTGTGCGTCGTCGCGGCCGGTGAGCGTGGCGACGGGGATGCCCTTCAGCTGCGGCAGGGTGGGCAGGATCCCCGCGATCTCCTGTACGGAGTGCAGGACGAGCGGTTCCTCGTCGTCCTCGTCCTCGCCGGTGGCGGTGAACAGGTCGACGTTCTCGTCCACCTGCGGCAGTCCTGCGGCGGCCGTCGAGGCTGCTGATCCGGCTTTCCCCCGGCGCACAGCCTCGGTGCCTCCCGGGCCGGTCTGGTCGGTGTCGGCCGGGGTCTCGATGGCCGGGCAGACCACGTAGGCGCGTTCGTGGAACTGGCGGATCCGCCAGCCGAGGTGCCCGAACACGTCGGCCATGCGCGGGCTGTCCTCGTCGATGATGTAGGTGGAGACCGGCTGACGGCCCGAGGGCAGGCCTTTGAGCTCGCTCAGGCTCAGGTCGCCGAACCATGTCATCGCGGCGGTGCGTGGGATGGGGGTGGCGGTCATGACGAGCAGGTGCGGGGTCTTCTCCGATTTTTCGAGCAGGGCGTCGCGCTGGTCGACGCCGAAGCGGTGCTGCTCGTCGATGATGACGAGGGCGAGGTTGGGTGCCTGGAACGAGGAGGAGAACGCGGCGTGCGTGGCGACGATGAGGCACGGGGCCCCGCTCGCCACGGTGGCGAGTACTTTGCGCCGCTGGGCGAGGCGCAGGGCGCCGGTCAGCAGCAGCACGGGCGGGACGGACGAGTCAGAGCCCAGTTTCTCAAGACGTGAGCGGATGTTGTCGTAATGCTGTTCGGCAAGCACCTGCGTGGGGGCGACGAGCACGGCCTGATGACCGGCGTCGGCGGCCTGGAGCATGGCGAGCAGGGCGACGATCGTCTTGCCGCTGCCCACCTCGCCCTGCAGGAGCCGCTGCATGGGGTGCGATTGGGCCATGTCGGCGCCGATCTGGTGGCAGACCTGCCGCTGGCCGGGCGTGAGGTCGAACGGCAGACTGGTGAGCAGCCGGCGGACAAGGGACGGTCGCGCCGCCTTCTGCCCGGCAGATGCTGTGGTGCCCGATGCGGCCGAGATTGTGGAATCCGATCCCCTTGTCTGACCGCCCTCCAGCCGCTCGAGGACAGGCTCGGGGCAGGCGAAGGCCTCCTTCTGCCCGGCACTGGCCCGCGCCTGCAGCAACGCGAGCTGGGAGACGTACGCCTCCTCGTAGCGGAACGTGCGCAGGGCGGTGTCGAACGCGTCGACGCTCCGGGGGTCATGGATGGCCTGGAACGCCTCGAACCGGCCCATCAGACCGTGTTTTTCGCGGATATCCTGAGGAAGCACGGTCGGCACGATGCGTGTGCCGGCATCGTCGGCGGCACCATCACGCGCAGGATTGCTTGCCGGGTCGAGCTGGCGGATCCGTGCAAGGAGGGCGAGGATCGTCTCGTGGATCTTCTCCGACGAGAGACGGGCGCTGGCATGGTAGACCGGCCTCGGCCGGGTGACGCGGGCGAACGCCTCGTCGGCGGTCGGCACGTCCTGTGGAATGCGCAACACCTCGGGATGGGTGAACTGCAGCACGCCGTCGTAATAGCCGGGTGCGCCGGAGAGCACGATCTCCTGGCCGGTGGCGAGGCGGGCGAGCATCCATTTGGCGTAGTTCTGTTTGGCGGTGAAGAAGACGAGCTCGGCGGTGGAACCGCCGGTGACCTCATCAAAGCCGACGTCGCTCACCCGGAAAACAAGCCGGGAGCCGCGCCGGCCGTGGAAGGGCAGGTCGCGCCCGTCGATCACCCGCGCGTGCACGGCGATCGGCTCTTTCTCCTTGGCCTGGCGCAGCGTGCCGCGCGGCACGGGCGGGGTCACGCGGAAGGGGAAGTAGGTGAGCGCGTCGGCCACGGTGTGGATGCCGAAGCGCTTGAGGAGCCCTGCGCGGCGTGTGTTGCCGATCGCCTCGCCGAGCAGCGTGTCCATGGTCAGCACCATCACTCCCCCTTTCGTCCGAAGGCCACATCAGACAGCACCGGTCACCATGCATCGACCACCATGCGGATCGATCAGTGACAATCATCGATCACGGATGACGACCGGCGGATAACAAAAAAGGGAGCCCAGCGGACTCCCTTCAGCGTTTTGGCCGCCCGGTCACTTCCCACGACGGCCGTGCGCGACCTCAGCGGGTGGCGCGGGCGACCTTGCCGGCCTTGAGGCAGCTGGTGCACACGCGCAGACGACGAGTGCCGCCGTCCTCCGCGTTCACGCGGACGACCTGCAGGTTCGGCATGAAGCGGCGCTTCGTGCGACGATGCGAATGAGAGACCGAGTAACCGACCTGCGGGCCCTTGCCGCAGATGGCGCAACGTGCTGACATAACTGTGCTCCTCTGACGTTTTCTACGCTTTGGTGTCCGGAGACACTCATCCCAGACACATACGAAACCATAGAATAGCGCATCAGCCCGACGCCGCAAAGCCCCGGGCCGGTGCGAGAAACAGATCGGACCACGCTCTCATCGGTGCCCGGTCCACGCCGAATCTACAACAGGATTGACGGCGGGTGTGCGATCGTCTTTTCTGCGTTGATTCAGCTGTGTCTCTGGTCTATTCCACCGCCCTTCACTCGGACGCAGTCGCCTCCGTGGCGAGACGGCCGCGGTTGTCCGAGCGCGGGTACTTCAGCGCCGAGGCGATGAGACCGTTGATCGCCTTCGGGTACGGCAGGCCGGACGCCTCCCACGCCTTGGGCCAGAAGGAGCGCGGCGTCTCGCCGGGAAGGGTGTTGATCTCGTTGACGATGACCTCGCCCTCCGGGGTGACGAAGCAGTCCACGCGCATCAGTCCGCTGCCGCGCACCGCCTCGAACGTGCGCACGCCCATCTCCTGCACGCGGCGCAGGATGTCCTCGGGCATCTTGGCCGGCGCGTCGATGTGCGAGGCGCTCGTGTCGACGAACTTGGCGGAGAAATCATAGAAATCGTCGTCACCGTCATGGCGGTCCATCACTATCTCGGTGGGCCAGGCCGCGCGCGGGGGCTGGGACGGGTCGAGGCGGATGAGCGAGCACTGAAGCTCGCGCGCCACGACATTCTTCTCCACGAGGATCTTCCAGTCGTACTGGGAGGCGTCCCACAGGGCGGCGGCGAGAGAGGCGCGGTCCTCGGCCTTGTGCGTGCCCACGGAGGAGCCGCCGTTGGCCGGCTTGACGAACACCGGGTAATCGATGCCCTCCTGCTTGAGCTGCTTCTCGACGCCGTCCATGTCCGCGCCGAAGTGCGAGGCCTGGTCGAAGCCGTGCGTGTCGATGGTCACGCCCGGGACGACGGGAATACCGGCGTCCTTGAGCACCATCTTGGTGAACGATTTGTCGATGCCGATGGCCGAGGCGAGGATCCCGCAGCCCACGTAGGGGATGCCGAGCGTCTCGAACACACCCTGCACGGAACCGTCCTCGCCGCCGATGCCGTGGAGCACCGGGAAGATCGCGTCGATATGGCCGAGCCACTCAAGACTGTGGGAGGCCTTCTCGCCCGTCTCACGTCCCGCGGGCGCGTAGTCGGCAGCCGCCGTGCCGGGCTCGCCGAGGTAGAAACCGTCGCCATGCTTGGACAAATCGATGATGACGGGGCGACTGTCCGCGTCGGCGGTGACGACGGGCAGATCGGCGAGGGTCCACTTCGCCGGGTCCTGTCTGAGGACCACCCACTCTCCTGTCTTGGTGATGCCCACGGGGATGGGCTCATAGGTCTGCGTGTCGATCGCCCGCAGGACGGTGCCCACGGAGACGGCGGAGACGGAGTGCTCGGTGGAACGGCCCCCGTAGAGGACGAGAATCTTTTTTCTGGCCATATCTTCTTTCCTTTGTCAGGAGCGGCCGGACAGGCGGCCGCTGTCCCGGTGGGCGCGGGGTTGCGGGTCGGGAACCTGCACATCCCGGGCTATCGGGGCTGTGTGACGCGGCGGGACACTGGCGTTGCTGCGTCTTCTCCCCTCCGGCACCATGCCGGTGGGGACCGGGCCGCGTCTGCGCCGCGCCGTGACCCGACGAATTTGTGCAGGAGGCGATGACCCTGCGGTCAGTCCTCTGTGGTGATCTCGCTGCCGACGAGGGCTGCGAACATCTGGGAGAACGAGTAGCCGTCGTTGAGCACGTGGTTCATGGCCTCGGCCAGCGGCATGCGCACGTTGAGCCTCTTGGCGAGCTCGAGCACGGCGGACGTGGTGGCCACGCCCTCGGCCACGCCGTCCGAAGCCTTGGTGGCCTCCTCGACGGACAGCCCCTTGCCGAGGTTGAAGCCGAACGTGTAGTTGCGCGAGAGCGGCGAGCTGCAGGTGGCCACGAGATCGCCGAAGCCGGCGAGGCCCTGGAACGTCCCGGCCTTCGCGCCGGCCGCCACGCCCAGGCGGGTCAGCTCGCGCAGACCGAGCGTCATGATCATGCCGGCGGTGTTCTCGCCGTAGCCGGCGCCGTGGCTCATGCCCACGGCGAGCGCGGTCACGTTCTTGAGGGAGCCGGCCATCTCGGTGCCGATCAC
>JAXGWH010000057.1:0-5571 GCA_040773385.1 Aeriscardovia sp.
ATGGGAGGAGTGGGGCGACCCGCTGCACGACCCCGAGGTCTACCGGTATATGCGCTCCTATTCGCCGTATGAGAACGTGGAGGACGCCGACACGCGGGAGAAACGTTTCGGCACACGCGCCTTCCCGCACATCTTCGCCACCACGTCCCTGACCGACACGCGCGTGCTGGCGGTCGAGCCGCTCAAATGGATCGCCCGCCTGCAGGAGCCCACGGTCGGTGCCGACGCGTTCGTCCGCGTGGAGGACGAGGGAGGCCATGCCGGTGCGTCGGGACGCTACCGTGCCTGGCACCGGCTGTGTGAGGAGAACGCGTGGTGCCTTTCACAGATGGGGATCACCCGGTAAAAGCTTCGCTCGCTGACTCCTTTGCCTACTGGCAGGAGCCCGGACCGTACGGCGATACGGGCAGGTCCGCCTGGTCTCAGTGCTTGGGTGCCGGGCCCACCGATCCGCGCCGGATGAGGTCCATACCGATCAGCCGGTGCACCGGTGCGGGCAGCGACCCCGTGCGTTGCTGGGTCTGGGCGGCGTGCAGCGTGATATCCACCGCCTGCCGGCCGATTCGGGTGAAATGCTGGTCGAGCGAGTCAAGGCGCAGGTGAGGCACCGTCACCGACAATGCGTTATCCACACCGATGAGCCCCACATCGCCCGGCACACGCAGACCCTCTTCGATCAACGCCTGATACAGGCCGTTGGCCATGTTGTCGTTGGCGGCGAAAATCGCGGTGATCCTGCCGGAGCGCACATCGCCACCGATCTGTTTGCCCAGGCGGTACCCGTAATCCGCGGTCCAATCGCCCCGAGGCAGCAGCAGCGGTTCCAGCCCGAGCTGCCTCATGCGCGCGCAATACGCTTTCCGGCGGATCTGCGAGGCCACCGACCAGTCAGGGCCGGGCAGGAAGGCGATGCGCGTGTGCCCGTGTGAGGCAAAATCGTCCACCGCCGTGCGTGCGGCCTGCGCCTGATCGGCGTCGATGGTGGAACAAGATCGCACCGGCAGGGCGGTGATGAGGGTGATGGGCGCGTTGAGGAGCGGAGTGAACGTGCCGAGATCGGTCAGCTCGCGCTCCATGACCACGATGATCCCGTCGATGGGCAGATGGGCGAGGGCAATCTCCACTTGCGCGAGTGTGCGCACATCCTTTCCCAAGATACGCACGGTGACCGCATAGCCCTGCGCATCGGCGGCCTCGGTGATGCCTTCGAGCAAACCGATGTTGCCCGTGGCGGTGATATCGAACATGGCCACGCCGATGGCTTGGAATGAGCCGCGTCGCAGTGCCCGGGCGGCGGAATTGGGCCGGTAGCCCACCGCGCGCATGGCGTCAAGCACCTTTGCGCGTGTGGCCGCGCTCACCTGCCCGTGGCCGGTGGCCACGCGCGAGACGGTCTGCTGGGAGACGCCGGCTGTGCGAGCCACGTCGGCCAGCGACGCGTTGAGCCTCATGTTTCACTTCTTTCGTCCGCCATGTCCCCGTTCTGGTGTGTGTGGCCACCGGGGGCATCCGCTCCTAGCGAGGTCTGGAAGAACACGAGGGGGTCGGCTTGATGGCCGACACGCTGGCATCCCGACACGCCGAGCGTGTGTCCGCGTTTTCCTCCTTGCGTCGCAGGGGAATAGTTGTAACGTTAACACTGACAGTTAACGTTAACAGTATTCGTTGGCGGGCCCCATGACGCCTCTCCGACAACCCCGGGGACGGCGACAACCGGGACCGATGTCTGCCGTGTCACCGCTGACACGGCATCCTCACGCACGCACCCACGAAACACGTCGCGGATGCCACAAGGAGAACAGCATGACGGATCACACACAACAAGCACGGCGCCAGTGGCGCTGGCCCCAGCCTCTGGCCGGCCAGCCGCGCCGCATCTGGTACGGCGGGGACTACAACCCCGAGCAGTGGCCACGCGAGGTCTGGCAGGAGGACGTCCGGCTCATGAAGAAAGCCGGGGTCAACATCGTCTCCCTCGCCATCTTCTCGTGGTCGAGGATCGAGCCAGCCGAAGGACAGTGGGACTTCAGCTTCTTTGATGAGGTCATCGACCTGCTGGGCAAAAACGGCATTGCCGTCGACCTGGCCACCTCCACCGCCTCACCGCCCATGTGGCTGGCACAGGCGCATCCCGAGATCCTGCCTGTCGACCAGGATGGCCGTGTCTTCTGGCCTGGTGCCCGGCAGCATTGGCGCCCCACCTCACCGGTCTACCGCCGCTATGCCCTTGAAATGTGCCGACACATGGCCGAGCACTTCAAGAACAACCCATACGTTGTGGCCTGGCATCTGGGCAACGAGTACGGTTGCCACAACCTGTACGACTTCTCCGACGATGCAAATCACGCCTTCCAGCAGTGGTGCAAGCAGCGTTATGGCACCATCGACGCAGTCAACAAGGCATGGGGCACCGATTTCTGGAGCCAGCGCATGACCTCGTTCGACCAGATTCTCGTGCCGCGCCATGTCAACGGGTTCCCCAACCCCGGCAAGCTGCTCGATTTCCGGCGCTTTAGCTCCGACGCGCTGCTCGACTTCTGCACGGCCGAGCGCGACGCCATCGAGCAGATCACGCCCGACAAGCCGTTCACCACCAACTTCATGGTCAGCGGCGCCGCCACCACCGGCATCGACTATGACAGCTGGGGCGGCGACATGGACTTCGTCTCCAACGACCACTACTTCACCCCCGGCGACGAACACCTCTCCGAGCTCGCCTACTCCGCGAGCCTGGTGGATGGCATCGCCCGGCACAAGCCGTGGCTGCTCATGGAGCACTCCACTTCCGCCGTCAACTGGCGTGCCATCAACTATCGTCAGGAACCCGGCACCATGCTGCGCGACTCGCTCACGCACCTGGCCTTCGGCGCCGACGGCATCCTCTACTTCCAGTGGCGTCAGTCGCAGGCGGGTGCCGAGAAGTTCCATTCCGCCATGGTGCCCCACGCCGGCGAGGACTCGCAGATCTTCCGCGACGTGTGCGCCCAGGGCAAGGTCCTCTCCGACCTTGCGGACGCCGGTGTGCTCGGCAGCACGGTGGAAACCTCGCAGGTTGCCATCCTCTTTGACAACCCTTCCGGCTGGGCACTGCAGCACCCGAACATGCCCACCCAGAAACTGGGCCGGTTTGTTGAACCGTTCTCCTGGTGGAAGGCCTTCGCCGACCTGGGCATCACCGCCGACGTCGTCCCCACCAACGGCCTGTGGCAGCAGCGCAAAGTCGTCGTTGTGCCCAACGTCTATCTCATGGACGCCAGCCTTGCCGATAAGCTGCGCGACTTCGCCCGCAACGGCGGAACCGTCATCGTCACCTATATGTCGGGCATCGCGGACCGCAACGACCGTATCTGGCTGGGCGGCTACCCCGGCGCTTTGCGCGATCTGACCGGCGTGCGCATCGAGGAGTTCAACCCTCTGGGTGATGACTTCCTCGGCACACCCGATCACCTTGACCTCGACAACGGCACCACCGCGCACGACTTCGCCGACGTGATCTCTGGCGTGGCCGACGACGCGCGCGTCATCAGCCGCTACAGTGCTGACAAGGCCGGCGGCATGGACGGCGTGCCCGCCATCGTGCTCCACCCGTTCGGCCAAGGCCGCAGCCTCTACGTGGGCTGCCGCCTGTCCGCCGCCGACATCGCCACCAGCATCACCCCGCTGCTCGACGAGCTCGGCCTGACAGGCTTGGCCCACTCCACGGCGCAGGTCCTGCGCGTGGTGCGGTCAAGCGCCGACGGCACGCGCTTCGTGTTCCTCTTCAACCGCACGCATCGCAACGTCACCGCCCAGGTCGAGGGCCGTGTGCTCGTCGCCTCTCAGGCGGACGCCGGCGACGCCGAGTCCGATGAGACACGCGAAGCCACGCTCTTCCCGGCCGGCGTCATTGTCAGCCGCATCTCGGCGTGATACCTCGCCCCAACCATCCACGGACGGAGCACGTGACCTGCATTGCCAGGTCACGCCCTGCCCGTCCGTGATTACTACGTGACCGCCAGTTCCCCCAAACGACGGTCATCCTTCCTCACAGCGGCACGGCCTTCGGGCTGTGCCGCTTTTCCTTTCGTGCAACCACCGGGAGCACGTGGGGTCATGGAGGGTATCTCACGCCGCGGCGACCGCTGGCTCCCGCGCACGAGTGCGGGCCGAGGAATGTTCGGTACGGGCTGTACCTGCTTCCGTACCTGCTTCACGGCCATCATCCGACCGGTCATCCCGCCACACCAGAAAATCCGTGACAAAAAGGTGAGCGATCACCCCCAGCCATGCTGGTCAGTCCCCACGCCCGTACAATGAGGCTATGAGAAGGATGAGCATTCCGGCCGGTACGGGCCGGGCACCGCTGTATCGCATCGTTTCCGCGCTCGCCGCGCTGCTGGTCGCGTGTCTGCTGCTTGTGGGCGCGGCCGGCTGCGGATCGTCGCAGACCGCCCAGAACCAGAAGCAGACGACGAGCTCTGCCAAGAAACCGGTGACGAGCGCGCCGTCGCTGAAGAAGAAGCAGGGGACGAAGAAAGCCGCCCCGCAGAAATCCACCACCGATAATGCGGCAGGCACGAGCGCGCAGACCAGCTCACAGCGTGGGGCGATGTGCTCCACGGACGAGTTGTCGGCAACGCTGAGCTTCGGTGCGGGTGCGGGCGCGGGCAGCTCCTATCCGTATCTCGTGTTGACCAACACGGGCAAGCGCACCTGCCTTGAACGCGGCTATCCGGGTGTCTCACTGCAAGCCGGCGGCAAACAGATCGGTGCCGCCGCCAACAGGGATACGAGCGTGGCGCCGGTGAGCGTGCAGCTCAAACCGGGCGAGTCGGCGCACAGCGAGCTGCAGATCGTCAATGCGGACAACATTGACGCTTCGTCCTGCTCGCCCAAGCAGGCTGATTCCGTGCTCGTCTTCCCCCCGGACCAGACGCAGTCCATCCGCATCTCGACCACGGACTACACGGGCTGCCAGAACCTGTCGACCTCCATCATCCGTGTGCGCCCGCTCGAACCGGGCAAGTGAGACTCACAGGCTCTGGCCCGCGCCGCCCTCATCGTGGTCATCGGCCGGATGCGGCGTGTAGGTGATCTTGAACTCGTCGTCTGCCGGGGCCGAGGTGGTGTTGAGCTCCTCGTGCTCGCCGGCGCGGCGCATCGTCACCGTGCCGTAGGCCGGGACGGTGACCTTCTGCCAGCTCGCGCCCTCGCCGGCGACCGTCACGGCCGTCTCGATCGGCGTGTCGGTCGGGTTGTACAGCTGCACGTACAGGCCGCCCTTGGGCGTGAGGAACGCCGTGGTGCCCAGGCCGCCGTGGCGGCCGTCGATGAGCCGGTTCGAGGCGGACACGCGGCGCGAGCCCAACGGCACGTCCTGGCCGTAGTTGCGCAGCATGAAGTACTCGAGGTTGCGCTTCACCTTGCCGGTGGAGGAGTCGATGGTCACGGCGCCCCGCCGGCCGCGCGTGCCCGCATAGCTGGGGAAGCCCTTCTCGTCGAGGGCGAGGTTCCAGAGGGTGATGCGGTTCTCCCCGTTGTTGACGAGCCACGTGCCGATCTCACCGAACATGACGTGCGAGGCCTCCTCCA
>JAXGWH010000058.1:0-5501 GCA_040773385.1 Aeriscardovia sp.
ATTTCCTCGCCCGGCTGGATCTGGTCCTCACCCGCCTAATCCAACCCTATTAACAGGCTTAGCTGTTAATTACAGCCTCTCACCCTTACTGCCACATGGGCTAGCAAGCAGAATAAACACCATTTTTAGTTCCTATAGCCCTCGTTTGTGATCGGACATGATCGAAATAGATCACCTGTTGATTGAAAATGTTCGCAATTACGTCCGCCGGCGATTGAAATCCGACGTTCCCATCCGGTCTCCCACACCCACGGCATGCCCAACGACTGGCGAACATTACTGTTGAACGTATTTGGAGTCTTTCCTTGATTATCTCGATTCGGATTATCTCGATTCGTTGGGGTGGATTTTGCCGACCATTCACATCTATCCGCGTTCATTGGGGTGGGCACCATGAGGATCCTCCGTCCGCACCCTTGACAGCACCGTCTGTCTGCAGCGAAAATCCGAGACACCGCACCCCAATGAATACGGATAGGCCCCTCGCGCATCACGATTCCACCCCAACGAACGCAGATGAGACCCAACCAGCAACATGCCGTGCCGTCGCGCAGGCGTAAGAAGCGGACGCGGATCACCGGGAGGTTACGCCTCCTTGCCCCGATACACCCCGCGTGGGAGGATGGAGGCCTAGAGTGCCCCGTGATCCACAGCCGCCGCGGCGGTGTGCGCGTCGCCGGACGTTCGGCAAACGAGACATCTTCTAGAAACTGAGGCGATTGTTATGACCATGCACGTCACCGTTCTCGATCATCCGCTGGTTGCCCACAAGCTCACCATTCTGCGTGACAAGACGACCCCGTCCTCCGAATTCCGCCAGCTCGTCAGCGAGCTCGTCACCCTCGAGGCGTACGAGGCCACCCGCGAGATGAGCGTCTCCCCCAAGACCGTGCAGACCCCGGTCGGCACCGCGCACGGCGTGCGCCTCGACGTCAACCCGCGCCCGATCGTCATCCCGATCCTGCGCGCCGGCCTGGGCATGCTCGACGGCATGATGCGCCTGCTGCCCATGGCCGAGGTCGGCTTCCTGGGCATGAAGCGCAACGAGGAGACCCTCGACATCATCACCTACGCAGAGCGTCTGCCGGAGGACCTGTCCGGCCGTGAGTGCTTCATCCTCGACCCGATGCTCGCCACCGGCGGCACCCTCGCCACCGCGCTCAAGTACGTCAAGGACCACGGCGCCAAGTCCATCACCGCCATCGACATCATCGGCGCGAAGCCGGGCATCGAGCGCCTCAAGAAGGAGGTCCCGGAGGACATCGACTTCAACGTCGTGCTCTGCGGCCTCGACGACAAGCTCAACGACGCCGGCTACATCGTGCCGGGCCTGGGCGACGCTGGCGACCGCCTCTACGGCGCTCTCAGCTGGAAGCGCTGAGTCCGCCCGGGGATCCTGCTTCCGGGGACCAGACTTCGCACAGGTCGGACTTACCGCGAATCATCCTTCGCGACGGTCATCTGGCTGTCCGGTCAAACTTTCTGGTCAGACTGTCTGGTCGGGATCCCCTGCACAACGCAGATCAAAAGGGTTCGGAGCCATACGGTTCCGGATCCTTTTCTTATCTTCGGATCTCATTCACGGCCGTCTATGGCCCCGCAGGCCGCACCTGATTCCGCATTCGATATGGCCGCCGGATACATTGGAACCATGACCAAGAACGACAGACAACACAACGACAGGCAAAACACGGAATCCGCCGTGCGACAGGCGCGTCTGGCCCGCCTCGTCGCGCGGATGGAAAGCACGAGCGTGGTCGACATGGGCTCGGTGCCGCAGGTGGCGGACAGCCGGCGCGTCTACACCGGGCGGATCTTCGCCGTCGACGACCAGAAAATCAGGCTGGAAAAGAAGGACGGCACCCGGCTCGAGATCGGACGCCAGGTGATCCGCCACAGCCACGCCGCCATCATGCTCGTGCACAATGTGGCCGATGACACGTACATCGTCGAGCGCGAGTACCGGGTCGGTTCGAACAGCTTCTCCTTCGGCCTGCCCGCAGGCCTCGTCGACCCGCACGAGAGCGCGCTCATGGCCGCCTTCCGCGAGCTGCGCGAGGAGACGGGCCTCATCGTGCCCGGCGTGCCCTCCGGCACCGGGCAGGAGCGCGAAGCCGGCCTGTGGACGGCGGAGAACGTCGAAAAATCGGCCGCGGACAGCCCGGATGTCACGATCGACACCCTCGGCACCTTTTTCTCCTCGGTGGGCATGACCGACGAGCAGGGCACGCTCTTCGTGCTGCATCTGCGTCGTTTTGAAAAGACCGCCCGGCATTTCGACCCGGACGAGCATGTCGAGTCCGCCTGGGCGACGTGGGACGACATACGCCACGTCATCCCGCTCCACGGCACGACCGCCAACCTCCTACTCGCCCATGAGGAGATCCGCAGGATGAGGTTCCGTGCGACAGAACAGGGATCCACGGACTGAAAGAATCCACAGACTGAAAGGTCAAAATCCCGCGGTCCGGGAGAAACGATTCACGCAGACACCCCAACAGACAGGCAATCCGGCGCGACAACGGCAAACCCGGCAACAGCGCGCAATCCGGCAGCAGGACGGCCGCACAGGCACAGAACCATGACAAGAACGGGGAAGCTGCCTGAGGAATGCCTCCGATCCTGCGCTGATTCAGATCCGGCCATCGACCTCCGTGCCGGAATCTGCGGGCGCGTCGACGACCGGGGGCCGGGCGACCAGATCATTCGTCTTGTGCTCGCCCGTGGCGTCCGTCCAGGTGATGGTGGCCACCGAGCGCCAGGAGATGTCGTCCTGCGCGTCGAACTCGCCCTGGCCCATCTCGCCTTTGTCCGCGATCACACGCGGGTCGAAGTCGAGGCGGGCGGCGCCCGTCGCACCTTTCCACAAGATGCTGAGCACGCCGTAGGTGTCGTCGTAGCCATAGGTGAAGGTGCCGTCGAAGGCGTCGAGACTGTTGCGGAAGCGGCACAGGGCATTGAGCGCCCGGACCTCCGGGCGCAGCAGATTCGCGCCGATCTCCGCGTCCGTGTAGTAGTGCCGGTTGATGTCACGCGCCACGCCGGTCTTCTTGGGCAGATTCATGTCATCGGGGGTCATCATGGCGCCCATGTAGTAGACCTGCGGGGTACCGGGCAGGAAGAACTGCACCGCCCGGGCGGCGAGGTACTTCGTGTCATCGCAGCCCAGCGCCGAATAGTATGTGGAGTCGATCTCACGCAGGGTGCAGCCGTCCTGCGCCGCGCCCGTCTCCCCACCGGCGGGCATCACGACGACGGTCGACTCGCCGTGTGTGTTGCGGCAGACGGCCCGCACGAGCCGGTCCGCATTGTCATCCGGCAGAAAACCCGTGTCCTGCGTGTAGTAGGCGCCGATCGCCTCGGCATCCGACACGTCGCCGGCCGTTTTCTCCTCCCCCAGCACGATGCCGTCCTCCGTGTCGAGAACGGAGACGTGGTCTGCCGGGCGGACGGACATCCACCTGGCGAGCGGTGCCGCGTCCCCGGTGGTGAGCGCCCACAAAAGCAACGAGGGTACGGCGAGGTCATACGGGGCGGCGTCGGACACCGGGAAAGACGGCGAGGGGGACGGAACCGGTTCCTGCAGGAGGCGGACCGCCTCATAGACGCCGTCAAACTTCGTGCGCAGCAGCCCGGCGAGTCCTGCGACAGAACCCCCGAAACGATCGGAGTAAGCGATGAGCCCGACTTTGTTGCGCATATCCGCTCTCCCTGCTCTCTGTGCGACGCGCCCATTTTATCGGCGGCGGACGAAAGGCACCGCCCCGCTTTTCCCCACGCGCAACACGACAAGAACGGACGCACAGGAGCGGAACGAGAGCCGAGATGATGGCCGGCCGCGGCACGGACGAATCACACGGGTGGATCACACGGGTCCGGCGCCCGCCGTCTCCAGCAGACGGACGAACGGCGCGGCCACCTCATAGCGGCCGGAGAGGAAGACGACGTCGCCCGGCTCGACCATCGTGGCGCCGTGCGGGATGATGAACCTCCCGCCGCGGCGGATGAGCGTGACGGTCAGCTCGCGGTCCATCGGCCAGTCGGCCAAAGGCTTGCCTGCGTAGGCGGGGTTCGTCACACGCGCGTCGTAGACGGAGAAGCTCGAGGAGCTGAGCAGCTCGTAGGCGGCGGGCGACTCGATGATGGCCTTGAGCGCCGAGGAGGCCACGCTGCGCGCGTTGAACACCTCGATGCCCTGCGCGCGCAGGGCGCGGGCGGTGTCGGACTCGGCGTCGCGCCATTCGATCACGCGCGGCACGCCGTTCTTGTGGGCCAGCAGTGCGAGCCGGTCGTTGGCCTCGCCCTGGCGGGACAGCGCGGCGACGAACACGTCCACGTCGAAGAAGCCGTGATCGCGCAGCCAGCCCTCCACCACGCCCTGGTCGCGGCTCTCCAGGCCCGGCTCGTACAGCAGGTCGCTGATCTGCGAGTCGTAGAGCCGGTAGTTCTCCTGCCGGTCGGTGGCCACATGCCACTGCGTGAACTCGTCCTTGAGGTCGCGGGCGGCGGTGAAGGTGAACCCGTTCGCCCCGAGGACGGCGATGCGCCGTTGCGCGCTCTCCTGCTTCTCGGGCCGATAAAGCGTGTTGAACAGCGTGGGGCCGAGCAGGCAGACGACGATGGCGGCGAGGATGAACGCCGAGCTCTGCGCCTGAGTGATCACCTTGAGGTTGCGGGCCACGTTGAGCGAGGGGACCACGAGGGTGATCGTCGTGCAGGTCAGGAAGGCCGCCGCGAGGGAGTTGCGGGCCGAGAAGCGCGACCGGAAGGCGAGGAACACGCCGGACTTCGCCAGAAGGAACGCGGCGATGAGCACCGGCAGGAGGAGCATCGCGCGGGTGTCGGTGAACAGCGAGCGCACGTCGAGACGCACGCCGGTCATGATGAAGAAGATAGGGATGAAGAAGCCGTAGCCGATGGAGGTGAGCTTGTCGTGCGTGGCCTGCGAGGGGTTGAGCAGGCGCATGACGATGCCGGCGAGGAACGCGCCGAGGATGTTCTCGGCCCCGACCTCGGTGGCGACGGCGACGAGCGTGAAGACGAGGAAGAAGGCGAGACGGATGTCGAGCTGGGTGGTGGCCTTGGTCACCTTGTCGAACCAGGCGAGGATGCCACGGAAGCGCAGGAGCAGGAGGATCGCGGCGACGAAGAGCAGGACGATGAGCCAGAGACGGCCGGCGTTGCCGCCGCTGACAGAGGCGTAGACCGTCAGGCCGAGCAGCGGGATCACCTCGCCCCACACGGCGGTGAGCAGGATGGTCTGGCCCATCGGCCGCTGCAGCACACCTTTCTCGGTGAGGGTGGCGATCACCACGCCGAGGGCGACGGTCGAGAAGAGGATGACGGCCAGGGGGATATCGGAGAACAGGCCGGTGGCATGAAGAACCACGGCGATGAGCGTGGAGATGATGGCCACGGAGCCGAAGGCGAGGAGGGAGACGGCGAGCAGAGTGGGCTGCCGGCGCGTGGCGGTGCGGAAGTCCTTGAGGTCGGCTTTGAGA
>JAXGWH010000059.1:0-5331 GCA_040773385.1 Aeriscardovia sp.
CACCACGCCGGTCACGCCGATGGCCTGCGAGAACACGCGCGCCTGCTCCACGCCGTTGCGGCCCACCGTGGCGTCGAGCACGAGCAGCACCTCGTCCACCGGCACACTCTTCTCCACCACGCGGCGGATCTTGCCCAGCTCATCCATGAGGTTCTGTTTGTTCTGGAGCCTGCCGGCCGTATCGATGAGGAGCACGTCCGTGCCTTGCTCGACGGCCTTCTGCGCGGCATCATAGGCCACCGACGCGGGGTCGGCGCCGTCATGGTTGGCACGCACGAGCGGGATACCCGACGTGCCCGCCCACGTGGCGAGCTGGTCGGCGGCAGCCGCGCGGAACGTGTCGGCGGCGGCGAACATCACCGACTTGCCCTCCGCCTTGAGAAGACGGCCGAGCTTGCCGACCGTCGTCGTCTTGCCCGAGCCGTTGACACCCACCATGATGATGACCTGCGGCTTCTTCTTCTCGGCACCGGGCCGCAGGGCCGCGAGCGAGCGGTCCTCATGTCCGTTTTGCACCAGATCGAGCAGACGGGCGCGCAACGCCTGGCGGACGGCCTTCGGGTCGCGCTCGCCGGTGATGCGCGCGTCCTTCTTCAGCGCCTCCACGAGCCGCTCGCTCGCCTCGGCACCCACATCGGCCAGAAGGAGCGTGTCCTCAAGGTCCTCCCAGTCCTGCTCGGAGAGATGGTCTCGCGTGAGGATGCCGAACAGCGCCTGTCCGAGCCGGCTGTGGCCTGAGGCGAGGCGCGCGCGCAGCCGCACGGCGCGCGAGGCACCCGACTCGGGCAGCATGGCCGCAGGCGGTGTCTGCGCCGATTCGGTTGATACGGCTTTTGCTGTCGCTTTCTGTGATGGCCGCGACGCGGCGATCTGCTCGTTGGTCCTGCGTGTCTGCTCGGCGATCCGCCTGTTCTTGCGCACCGCGCGCGCGGTCGCGATCACCAGTCCCAGCACGATGGCCAGGACCACGATGATGGCGATGAGAATCACAATCTGGGTCTGCGTCATAATCCCAGCCTAAACCGCGCGGGAAACGAGACGTCCCAGAAAAACAGAATGTGGGAAACCCGAAATACCGGGCAGGATGCCCGTCCCACGATCGCGGCTGTCTTGAGATCCCCGCCGTTGACGCGATATCCGCCTTCAGACATCGATTTTCTCAAACTTTCATCCTCCTTCTTGCCCAAACCACGACTATCTCGATTCAGTGGGGAGGATTCCGCCCGCCCCGCACGTCGAACCACGTTCAGTGGGGCTGCCCACCGCATAGCCCCATCGTGCAGTTCACACAAAAAACTAACGATGGATCCTCATACTCCCACCCCAGTGAACGCAGATAGACTTCCGGCAAAGCGATAATCCACCCCAATGAACGCCGATCAAATTCACAAAAACAGTCAGACACCCCATCGGGCGCAAATACAGATACCCATGGCTCTTCGCCCCGGCGTCTGGGTTCTATCGCCGCGCACACTGCAGCCGAACGAATCGATCACCTCTTCGCCCCGGCGTCTGGGTTCTATCACCAAACCGGCGGAGACCATCCGCAGAATGAGTGATTTCCCGCGATCTTCGATTCCCCAGAACGATCCCCGGAAGAATTGCGGAATAAAAGAAAGGAGATCTCCGAAAAACCTCATCCGGCCGCACTATTGGCGGTCCGGCAGACGGGACATGATTCGTCCACCGCCGCTTCAGCGCGACCCGTTTCCCGACTGGGTGTCGCGCGGGCGGGTGGACAGATGCACCTCGACCACCGAGGATTTGGTCGCCACAGGCCTGCCGCCGCGGTCACCGGCCGTCGAGCCGGGACGGGCACCCGTGCGCGGGGCGATGCGCAGACCGGGCGCGACCACACGGTTGGAGCCTTTGCGCTCCTCCTCATGACGGGCGTGGCGGCGCTCCCATTCCACCGTGTCGGGCACGCGCGAGGAAAGCGTGTTGTGATACGACTCCGTTTTCGCCAGCGCGAGCAGGATGAGGCCCAGCACAAGGATGCCGGCGACCCAGACGAACACGATGAAACCCATACCCCGTATTCTGCCACCCCAGAGGGAGAGGCCGACACACAGCCGGCAAATCCCCCACACCCATCACACAAGACGCATGGCGCGGGAAATCACTCTGCCCTCCGGCGCCATCGGCACAGGAAAACAGCGGAATTGACGCCCTACACCCCCTATCCCCGCAGACATATAAACGGAATGCGCCCGGCGACGATCATGGATACCGGACACACGGGACCGGGCATCAGAGCACAAATCGGACAACAAAGGACGAGGCATGTGGGAGGATGACAGTATGACACGCACAGCACGGATGACGGCCGTCGAGCGCCGCGAGCAGCTCCTGAGCGTGGGCCGCTCCCTGTTCGCCCACGAGGGCTACGAGGCGGTGAGCGTGGAGGAGATCGCCGCGAAGGCCGGGGTGAGCAAACCCATCGTCTACGAGCATTTCGGCGGCAAGGAAGGCCTCTACGCCGTGGTGGTGGACCGCGAGATGCGCGCGTTCACCTCCACCCTCTATGACGCGCTCTCCGACGCCTCCGTGCCGCCCGAGCAGCTCGTGGAGCGCACGTCGATGGCGCTGCTCGGCTACATTGAGAACAATCCGGACGGTTTCGGCGTGCTCGTGCGCGATTCTCCCATCACCGACCCGGACGGCTCGTTCAGCTCGCTGCTGGGCGACGTCTCCACACGTGTGGAGAGCCTGCTCGCCCGCACCTTCCGTGCGCACGGGATCCCTGTGGATTCGGCCCCGTATTATGCGCAGATGCTCGTCGGGCTCACGATCTTTGTGGGACAGTACTGGGCCGACCGGCACGACATCGACAAGGAGACGCTGGCCGCCTACATCTCCAACCTCGCCTGGAACGGCCTGGCACGCATGCACCGTCGTCCGCGCCTGCGCTACGAGGGCTCGCACCCGCTCGAGCAGGAGCCGGAGGGCAAGCGGGGCACGGATCAGCATGCCGGCGCTTCTGGGAAAAGTGACGCCCACAGCGACGGCACCGGCACGGCATCCGCCACGATGTCCGGCTCCGGGCGCTCCCCCGCCGAGCCGGACCGCCGCGAGCTCAAGGCCGAATACAAGGCGAGCAAACGCCGTCTCAAGGCGGAGTACAAGGCGAGCAAGCGTGCGGCGAAGGCCGCCGATACCGCCGGACCGGTCGCTCCCACGCCCGCACGGTCGATCGATCCCACGCCCGCACAGTCGGCTGATCCCGCGAAATCCCTTGAAAAAGCCGCCGACCATGACAATTCTGGAAAACAGTGCGAAAACAACGACGACAGCGGCAACAGCAAGAACGCCGCCGGACAGAACGACGACAAACGCAACGCCGGGCAGGGCAAAGACGGGGACGACCCGCAGGAGGGGCAGCATGCTTCTGAGTGATCACGATATCCGCGCGGCCATCGACAAGGGTGACGTGGAGCTGAGCCCGTTCACCCCCGAGATGATCCAGCCCTCCTCCGTGGACGTGCGCCTCGACCGCTTCTTCCGAGTGTTCAACTCGCGCGAATACACGTATATCGACCCCTCCGAGAACCAGGGGGCTCTCACCGAGCAGTTCGAGGTGGGCCCGGACGAGCCGTGGATCCTGCATCCGGGCGAGTTCATCCTCGGCTCCACGTGGGAGAACATCAAGCTCGCGCCGAGCATCGCCGCGCGCCTGGAGGGTAAGAGCTCGCTGGGGCGCCTCGGCATCCTCACCCACTCGACCGCCGGCTTCATCGATCCGGGCTTCGACGGGCACATCACCCTCGAGCTGTCGAACGTGAACACGCTGCCCGTCAAGCTGTGGCCGGGCATGAAGATCGGCCAGGTGTGCTTCTTCCAGCTCAGCTCCCCCGCCGAGCACCCGTACGGCTCACAGTCCGCCGGCTCGCATTACCAGGGCCAGCGCGGCCCGACCCCCTCGCGCTCGTACGAGAACTTCTACCGGGCGCACATCGAGGACTGAGGATCACCTGGGGACTGAGAGATCACCAGAGGACTGAGAAAATCACCCCTCCTGCGCGACCATCTTCCGATGATGACCGTCTGTCCCCGCTTGGCTCTTTGGAAAATCACCCTTCCTGCGCGACCATCCTGCGCACGGCGAGATAGTAGACGAGGCCGGCCGCGCAGATGAGCGCGTAGATGAGGAACAGGTTGGAATAGATGGCCGCCGGGCCTGTGGCACCGATGATGCTGCCGCCCGCGAGCGCCGGCGAGGCCAGCAGGCCGCCGAAGATGGCGGTGCCGGTGGAGGGGCTCACGTTCATGGCGAGGTCGTTCATGCCCACACCGCGGCCCTGCTCGTCGGGGGCGAGGGTGCCGAGGACGGTGCTCGTCAGCGGCGAGTAAAGCAGGGCGAGTCCGCCGTAGAACAGTCCGGAGCCGATGGCGAGCGGGACAAGGCCGGCTTTCACGCACAGTGCTTCAAACAGCAAGCCAGCGGTCACGCAGGAAGCGCCGATCATGAGGGTACGTTCGCGGCCGATGTGGTCCACTACACGTCCCGAGCAGACGCCGGAGATGACGGCGAGGATATAGCCGGGCAGGAGCACGAGCGAGACCTGCGCGGCGGTGATGCCGTACAGTCTCGGCCCCATCACGTTGAACACCGGGGTGAACGAGAAGTTGACGAAATAAATAATGACGATGACGAGGATCGAGGCGATCCAGCGCTTATTGCGCAAAAAGCGCGGGGTGAGGAACGGGTGCGCGGCCCGGTGGATGTAGACGCCGAACACCACGAGCAGGCCGGCCGCGATGAGCAGGAGCCACCAGCGGTAGTAGCTGAAGAACAGCGTGACGGCGCCGATCGCCCCGCCGAACAGGAGGAAGCCGGGCACGTCGACGCGGGCGTGGCGGCCCTCCCCCGCGGGAAGGTCGCGCAAGAGGGCGGGCAGCAGGAACAGCGCAAGCAACGGCAGCAGGAACAGGTAGGCCCAGTCGATCTGCGAGATGAAACCGGCGCTGAGAACCCCGAGGGCGGTGGAGAACTGGTAGCCCGCGGTGAAGATGCCGAAGAAGACCACCTTGTCCCGTTCGGGCAGGTATTTCGCAGCGATGACGAGGTAGACCGAGCCGGCCACCTGCCCGCCCGCTGTCTGCAGCGTGCGGGCGTCGATGACGAGCCAGATGTTGGAGTGCAACGCGAATCCCAGCACCGACCCGGCGAGCAGCAGCACGATGCCGGCCACGGTCATCTTCCGCAGGGAGACGTAGTCGGCGAGCGAGCCGTAGATGAAGCAGACGATGCCGAGCACGAGCGAGGGGATGGCGGTGATGAGCTGGGCCTGCGCGGGGGCGTGCAGGTCCCGGCCGATGGTGGTGAAGATG
>JAXGWH010000060.1:0-5252 GCA_040773385.1 Aeriscardovia sp.
CCCGCTCCCGCGCAGACGCTCCTGCCGCCTCTTCTCGAGGAACGCCTCACGGGCGGCCTTACGCTCATGCTTGCGCTCGACGTCAGCACGCTGCTCGGCCTTCGCCCGTGCCCGGCGGATCGCCTTGGTGACGCGCCGCTGTTCGAGCTGCTTCTGTGCGGCTTCATCCCGGCTGTCCGGATTTTCTGGGCTGGCCATCTGCTGATTCCGCGTGCGGTTGATGGGGGATTCCGCATCCGTGTTCTGTTCGTCTGCCATGTGTCCCACTCTAAAAAGAGGTGACGAACCGAAATAGGAAAACGGACATTCGGCAAGGAGGGGGCAGATGACCTACACGGTGCATCACTGGACGCGAGAGGAGGCAGAGGCACTCGTTCCCGCTTTGCGTGACTGGTGGCAGAAAAACGCCCGCGACTTCCCCTGGCGCCGCCCCGACCGCACCCCCTGGGGCGTGCTCGTCAGCGAGGTGATGAGCCAGCAGACCCCGATGGAACGCGTGTTGCCCTATTGGACCGAGTGGATGCGCCGCTGGCCCACACCTGCCCCACTTGCCGCCGCCCAACAGGCCGACGTTTTGCAGGCGTGGGGGCATCTGGGCTACCCGCGCCGGGCCATCAACCTGCGCAGAGCCGCGAAGAAAATTGTCGATGATTTCGATGGTCGCGTGCCCGACACGATGGAGGGCCTGCTCAGTCTTCCCGGGATCGGACGCTATACCGCCTCCGCCGTCCTCTCCTTCGCCTACGGGAAGCGCGTGGCGGTGGTTGACACGAATATCCGGCGCGTGATCGATCGCGTGTTCGACGGTCACGAGAGTCTGGGCGGGGCGACCACTCCCGCCGACTGGAGACGCGCCGAGGAGCTGCTGCCGGAAGATCCCGCCGACTCGGTGGTATGGAACCAGGCGCTCATGGAGATTGGCGCGACCATCGCCACGGCCTCGGAGACGCAGGGCGAGGCCGGCCCGCTCACCAAGGTGAGCGAGTGGCGCAAGGCTGGCTGCCCCAGGCCGGTGACCCAGAACGGAAGACGCGTGCGCACCAGAAAACGGCAGGCATGGGCGGGCACGGATCGGCAGTGCCGGGGAAGGATCCTCCAAGCCCTGCGCGACCAGAACACCGGTGGCGGCGCTGCCCTCACGACTGATCCGACAGAGGACGGGAATACCCGTCAGGAACACCGTTCCGGTAATCCTACGACCGCCTTCCTCACCCCGGGGCAGGTCTCAGCGCTCTGGGACGACGTCGCACAGCTCACCCGCTGTGTGGACGCGCTCGAGCGCGAGGGGCTCATCCGTGTGGGCGCGGACGGGACGGTCCGGTTCGCCTGAGTGAGATCACTCCTCGTCGCTGAACCCGCCGCCCCCGAAGATGCGCTGGCCGTCCTCGTCGAATCGTGACCCGGAGCCGGGCACAAAACCGGAACTGGAGCCTGAACCGGCCCTGTCACCCGCATCCGACCTACCTCGTCCGGCCCATGTCTCCAGACGTTCGCGTCGGAAGAGGCCGCGTCCGTTCCTGCGCCCGTATCGTGCGGAGTGCGGGCCCGCGGACCGACCGAAGGCCGATGAGGATGAATCGTCGTCACCGAAATCCGTCTGGCCGGATCCATCGCGAGAGCCTGACCGGGACCGGGATCCCGCAGTGATACCCAGCGCCCGCAGTGCCTGGGAGAGCGTGCCCACGCGACGGATCTCCAGATCAGTGAATCGCTCGGGGTGGCGCAGCCGTTCGTGCGCGGGGATGAGCACCTTCGTGAACCCGAGCCGAGCCGCTTCGGCGAGCCTGTTCTCCAGGCGTGGTACAGCGCGGATCTCGCCCGTCAGGCTCACCTCGCCGAGGGCCGCCGTGGTGCGCGGAATGGCACATGAGCCTGCCGCCGAGGCCATCGCCACGCAGATCGCCAGGTCGCAGCCTGGTTCGCGTGCCGACGCTCCGGCGATCGTGGAGATGTACAGGTCCTTGTCCAAAAGCCGCACGCCCGCATGCCGGTAGAGCACCGCGACGAGCATGGCCACGCGGTTGTAGTCCACGCCGTTGGTGGCCCGCCGCGGCGCGGGCAGCACCGAAGCAGTGGCGAGCGACTGGATCTCAATGGGCAGTGCCCGCTGGCCCTCCATGGTCAGTGTGACGCACGTGCCCTCGCTGGGCGCGTCGGCGGAGGAGACGAACAGGCCCGTCGGATCCGTCACCTGCTCGATGCCCTCGTCGCTCATGTCGAAGCAGCCCACCTCGTCGGTGGCGCCGAACCGGTTCTTCACCGCACGCAACAGCCGCAGGTCGGTGGTCGTGTCGCCCTCGAACTGGCACACCACGTCCACGAGATGCTCGAGGGTGCGCGGCCCGGCGATGGAACCATCTTTCGTCACATGGCCCACGAGTAAGACGGGCACATCCAAGCTTTTGGCCACGTCGATCACACCGCGCGCCACCTCGCGCACCTGTGCGGTGCCGCCAGAGATGCCGTCGTTGTCCTCGTCCTGGATGGTCTGCACCGAGTCGACAATGGCCAGCGCTGGGTTGTTCTCTTCGATGAGCGCGAGGGCGGTGCCCAGGTCGGTGGTGGAGGCAAGGAGCAGGTTCGGGCTGGAGGCGCCGATACGCCGGGCGCGCAGCCTGATCTGCCCGGTTGATTCCTCACCGGAGACGTAGAGCACTTTATTGCCGGCAGCGGCGATGTTGCTCGCCGTCTGCAGAAGGAGCGTGGATTTGCCGATACCCGGCTCGCCGGCCACGAGCGTGACCGATCCGGGCACGATCCCGCCGCCGAGCACCCGGTCGAACTCAGAGAAGCCGGTGGCGAGGCGCTGTTCTGCAGAGGCTGCCCTGCCCTGGGTCACCGGTTCGGCATGGATGGAAGGGTGCTCGGGAATGGCCACCGTGGAACCGGCGAATCGCCCGTTGGAGGCTGTCTGCGCGCCGGCTGATCGCCCGGCAAGTGTGCTGCGTCGCCGTGCGGAGGGGGAGGGCAGTTTTGCCTCGTGGAACTCTTCGATGGTGCCCCAGTGGCCGCAGTTGGGGCAGCGGCCGTACCATTGCGGGCCGGACCAGCCGCAGTCGGAGCACAGGTAGGTGGTCGATTTCTTAGCCATACCCTGACGCTAGCGCGCCTGGAGGTCCCGGTGAAAGCCATTTGCCGATTGTGGACGATTGTGAACAGGAACAGGCACGCAGCATGCGGCCGACGCGTCCGCAAAACGTGGGACAATGCCTTTATGAGCACTCAGAGGAATTCCGTCTTCCCCCAGCAGGATCCGATTGTTGAGGAGACAAAGAAGGCGAGCCGCAAGGGCCATACCATCGCGGCCGCGGTGATCACCGGCACCGTCGTGGTGGTGGTCATCGCCCTGTTCACCGCCTTCGTCTGGCCCGGCTGGGCGACGAGGCTGCTGCCCAACCAGGTGCAGACGAGCCAGCAGGCGTCCGGTTCCACCACGAAGAAGCAGACGAAGTCGACCGCCACCCCAGTCCCGCTCGCCTCCGACGCCTCCACGCTGCTCAAGGCAATGCCCGACGAGGTGGGTGCCTTCGCCCGCCAGACGGTCTCCGACACGTCGGAGTGGAAGAGTGCCACACCTATTGAGGAGCATTCCATCACTTATTCCACCGGCGATAACGATAACGGCACTGTGACGCTCACCGTGGCCCAGTGGGCCAGCAGTGATGATGCGGAGAAGCAGTATCAGGCGGTGCTCGCCACCCTCACCGGCAAGCGGATCGCCGCCGGGGCGGTGAAGGTCTCCGGCCAGCAGACCGGTTCCTATGAGCTGCATGACACGAACAAGGCCAACCAGGCGGTGGCCCTGTGGCGCAATGACACGTGCCTGTTCCGTGTGACGGGCCCCTCTGACGCGGTGGAAGATTTCTATAAGGATTTCCCGCTCTGAGTTGTGATGGGGTGTGTCGCGCAAAAAGAGTAGACTCGTCAGTCGTTAGAACGTGTCGTCGAAGGTAAGGAGGTCCCATGGGATCTGTGATCAAGAAGCGCCGCAAGCGCATGAGCAAGAAGAAGCACCGCAAGATGCTGCGCAAGCGTCGTCACCAGCGCAAGTGAATCGGCGGGTGCTTTCACCCACTATCTGACGAGAAAAAGGCCGTCCGCGATGGTCCCGGGGCAATCCGGGATCCGCGGGCGGCCTTTTTGTATCCGGCATATTCGGACACGCACATGTCTGAACGCTTGGTTATTCGCCTCCGGACGCTGTATCTGGACACAGCACTTTTTGATTTACATCCGGACGCTGTAGTCCCAAATACAGCGCTTATCTGTGTCCGGACACGGAGGTCGCGTCCGGACGCAGGGACGGAACCTCTCACCTGCACGAGGGGGACTGGTCGAACGTCAGCCCCGATGTCGCCTTGGGCGAGGTGGTGACGGTGAACGTGTACGTCGAGGACGTGCCTGAGGGGATCGTGTAGTACGTCCTAAGCAGGCTCTTTCCATTCCATGTGAACGGGGAGAACGAGGTCGGGGCGCCGGTCGCCTTCACCGAGCCGCTTTTTGGCCCGTAGACGAGCAGGAATTCGGAGAGGGCATCCTTCTGGCCTCTCCCTGCCAGCACGTAGGCGGACATGGAGGCTATCTGCGAGGGCTGGAGCGTGTTGGTGATTGTCAGTTTCACCGTATAGGTGCGCTGCCCGGCCACGCCATCCTGTGTGGGTCCACCAATCTGCTGTGTGCTGACGGTGCGCTTGTTGAAGTAGTCCATCTTTGAGGAGTTGTACGAGCAAATATAGAGGCCGAGCGTCGGTTTTGTGTCGCTCGTCTGCGGTGCGTGTGTGAGCCCGAATCGGTCGACGAGCTTTTGCGTGGCCGTATCCGTGGAATACATCTGCAGGTGCCGCCCGGAGACGAGCGAGGGCATGTCCTTCGCCAGGGTCACGAGCGTCTTGCCGTCCAGGTTCTTCATGAGCCGGTCGGCGGTGACTCCCACGATTGAGGCGAACACGGCGTCCTGCGTGTCGTTGTCAGGATGCCGCACATAGATGCCGTTGTCGAGGTAGTCGGCCGCATTCTGCCCGGTCAGCACAGTGCCATCCGGGCTGGTGACGTCGCCGGTGAGCCGGATGAGCTCCTGCACAAACACCGGGTCGACGACGATGGCGCCCTGTGGATCAGTGCCTTTGCCGGCATCGGAACCGGTCCACGCGGTCATCAGGCTCTGTGCCACGCCGGAGAAATCCGGATCGACGCCCACATCGCGCACGTCGAACGAATAGACGACGCCGGGATTGCTGAAGATGCTCGTCGCC
>JAXGWH010000061.1:0-4857 GCA_040773385.1 Aeriscardovia sp.
CCGGCGGTGTGGAACCTCTATCTGAGTTTCACCAGCTACCGCGGGATCCGTCCGCCACAGTGGATCGGTGGCGAGAACTGGTCCGACCTTATGAAGGACGGCACTTTCTGGGTGTCGTTCCGCAACTCGGTCTGGATGATCCTCGCCATGGTGATCATCCCGATCCTGCTGGGCCTCATCCTCTCGTCGCTCATCTTCGACGTGGTGCAGAAGAAGTTCGGTCCGAAGACCGCCTCCGTCATGCGCGGGATCTACTACTTCCCGCAGCTGCTGCCGATCTCGGTGGCCGCGCTCGTGATGGGCTGGATCTACCGACCGGAGAACGGCGCGTTCAACGCCATCCTCAAGTCCATCGGCCTGGGGCATCTGCAGCACAACTGGCTCGGCTCGCCGGACACCGCGCTGGTCACCCTCATGATCATCATGATCTGGATCCAGCTCGGCTACCCGGTGGTCGTCTTCCTCTCGGGCCTGCAGCGTGTGGACCCGGAGCTGTATGAGGCCGCCAGCATCGACGGCGCGGGCTGGTGGCAGCGCTTCCTGCATATCACCCTGCCGTCCATCGTGCCGGAGATTTTCGTGGTGGCCCTGACCTGCACGATCGCGGCCCTCAAGGTGTTCGGCCCCGTCCAGCTGCTCACCAAGGGCGGCCCGGGCACCAGCACCATGGTGCCGTCGTACTACTCCTACGAGCAGTTCTTCCAGACGCAGCAGGTGGGCTACGGCGCGGCGATCTCCACCGCGCTGACGGTCGTCATCATCATCGTGGCGATCATCTTCACCGCCGTCCAGGAGAAGGTGCAGAGCGAGGAGGAGGAATCATGAGCCAGCAGAAGACATCTGCGTCCGCGGCGGCCTCGAAGGCCGCGCAGGGCGAGCATTCGGCCGCCGTCTCCTACCAGCAGATGAGGAAGGAGCGCGAGATCCTCGCGCCGAAGGCCCATCTCAACAGGACCGCCGGCGACTGGGTGGCGCTCATCCTGCTCATCATCTTCGGCATCGTCATCCTGTTCCCGCTGATCGTGCTGTGCCTCAATGCCTTCAAGTCCAAGGCCGATTACAACGCCAGCGGCCCGCTCTCGTGGCCGAAGGAGTTCGACATCACCGGGCTGAAGACCTTCTGGAACACGGTCAACTTCCCGCAGAAGATGTGGAACAGCATCTGGATCTCCGGGCTCGTCGCCTTCTTCGGCGTGGTGCTCTCGGTGCTCAACTCCTTCGCGCTGGGCATCGGCCGCGTCAAAGGCCGCCGCTGGATGATCCTGCTCATCATGCTCGCCAACATGATGCCGCAGGAGGCGCTGCTCTACCCGCTGTACATGATGTTCAAGCGCATGGGCCTGTACAACTCGCCATGGGCGATCGTCATCATCTTCACGGTCATCCAGAGCGCGTTCGGCACCTACCTGCTCTCGTCCGTCTACGGCACGTTCCCGCAGGCCATTCTGGAGGCCGCCGCCCTTGACGGCGCCTCGCGCTGGCGCATCCTGTGGCAGGTCGTCCTGCCCATCTCGGGTCCGACCATCGGCACGCTCCTCGTCTTCTTCTTCGTGTGGACGTGGAACGAGTATATGATCCCGATGACCTTCCTTATCGGTAACTCGACGCAGACCGTCCCGCTGGCGATCGCCTCGCTGTCGGGCCAGCGCCTCATGGATGTGACGACGACCGCCGCCGCATCCCTCATCAGCATCGTCCCGACGCTGATCTTCTACCTCATCTTCCAGCGCACGCTGTCGCGCGGCATCACCGCAGGCGCCGTCAAGTAAGGCAGACCCCGCCCATTGCCGCCGGGTCCCGGAGGATCTCCGGGGTTCCCCATTATCCGGCGGCCGTGGGCGCTTCCCCGGCCGTTTTCTCCATTGCGCGGCACGGGGCTGATACCGGCGGGCCTGCGCGGCCCGCCGTTTTTATGCTTGTCCTGTAACCCGTTTCTCATGAAACCCTTTTTCTCATGACTGTGAGGGATGAACAATGAAGTTCCTTGATGGTGAATGGCTTGTCCGCGAGGGCTACACCACTGATTTCGCCGCCGACGTCTATGACGCCCGGATCGACCGCGAGCACGGCAGGCTCACCCTGTTCTGTTCCGTCGGCCGGCCGATGACGTCCGCCGCCATGACGATGAACGTGCCGGTGCTCACCGTGGAGATCACCACGCCGCGCGCCGACGTCATCGAGACGAAGCTCATCAACTTCCGTGAGGACCGCTCCCACGAGCCGGCCTTCGCGCTCAACCGCGAGCAGGTCTCCCCGCTGATCGAGGAGGATGACGCCGAATGGCGCTTCACCTCCGGCAGGACCACCCTGCACATCGCCAAGGGCCACAAATTCGACTTCCGCTACGAGTACGACGGCACCACCATCGCCCACTCCGGCTTCCGCTCCGACGGCTTCGTCGTCGACCCGCAGGGCAGGGTGCACATGCTCGGCCAGATGGACCTCGGCGTGGACGAGAAGATCTACGGCCTGGGCGAGCGCTTCACCGCCTTCGTGAAGAACGGCCAGTCCGTGACCATCGAGAACCGCGACGGCGGCACCGACTCCGACCAGGCGTACAAGAACGTCCCGTTCTACCTCTCCAGCCGCAACTACGGCCTGCTCGTGGACGACCCGGGCAGGGTGGAGTTCGAGATCGGCACCGAGCGCGTCACCCGCGTCCAGTTCGCCCTCGAGGACCAGCAGATGGCCTTCGACGTGATCGGCGGCTCCTCCATGAAGCAGATCCTCGGCACCTACACGGCCCTCACCGGCCGCGCGCCGCTGCTCGCCGACTGGACGTACGGCCTGTGGCTGACCACCTCGTTCACCACCGACTACAACGAGAAGACCGTCCTCAGCTTTATCGACGGCATGGCCAGGCGCGGCATCCCGCTCTCCGCCTTCCACTTCGACTGCCGCTGGATGCAGGAGCTCGAGTGGTGCAACTTCGAGTGGGATCCCGAAAAGTTCCCGCACCCGGTCGAGATGCTCAAGGAGCTGCACCGCCGCGGCGTGAAGGCCTGCGTGTGGATCAACTCCTACATCGGCCAGAAGTCGTCGCTGTTCGAGGAAGGCGCCAAGGGCGGCTACTTCCTCCACCGCAAGAACGGCCAGATCTGGCAGTGGGACATGTGGCAGCCGGGCATGGCCATCGTCGACTTCACCAACCCGGAGGCCGTCGAGTGGTACAAATCCAAGCTGCGCCACCTCATGGACCAGGGCGTCGACTGCTTCAAGACTGATTTCGGCGAGCGTATCCCCACCGAGGATGTCGTCTACTTTGACGGCTCCGACCCGGCCAAGATGCGCAATTATTACACCTACCTGTACAACAAGGCCGTCCACGAGGTGATGGCCGAGCGCAACGGCGAGAAGGAGGCCGTGCTCTTCGCACGCTCCGCCACCGTGGGCAGCCAGAAGTTCCCGGTCCACTGGGGCGGCGACTGCCACTCCACCTACCCGGCCATGGCCGAGTCGCTGCGCGCCGGCCTCTCGTTCGGCATGTCCGGCTTCGGCTATTGGGCACACGATATCGCCGGCTTCGAGGACAAGCCGACCCCCGATCTCTACAAGCGCTGGACGCAGTTCGGCCTTCTCTCCTCGCATTCGCGCTACCACGGCTCCACGGCTTACAAGGTCCCGTGGCTCTACAGCGACGAGGCGGTGGACGTGTGCCGCCAGTTCACCCGTCTCAAGCTGCGTCTGCACCCGTATCTGATGGAGCAGGCGAGGATCACCCATGAGACCGGCGTGCCGATGATGCGCTCGATGGTGCTCGAGTTCCAGGACGACCCTGCCTGCGAGGACATCAGCACGCAGTACATGCTCGGCGAGGACCTGCTCGTCGCCCCGATCTTCCGCGACGACGGCGTGGCGCGCTTCTACGTGCCGGACGCCGGCGGCGACCAGGCGGGCAAGGCCTGGACGAACCTGCTGACGGGCAGGACCTATGAGCCGGGCCGCTGGTACACCGAGAAGTTCGACTATCATACGCTGCCGCTGCTCGTGCACCCGGGCACTGATCTGGAACTGCGCTCCGAGGCGGAGATCGACGACTACTGCCGTCAGCGCGGCGTGGCCACCGAGGCCGAGGCGGAGAAGTACGACGCCGAGCACCCGGCCACCGTCGCCGACTGAGACAGCGGACGTCTGGCGGGCTGGCCAGGGTTTCCCGGCTGCCGGTCTTTCCGGCCCTTTTCGCTAAAGCCGTTCCGATACAACAGAGCGGCCGCCGTATGGATTATCTCCACGCGGCGGCCGCTTTGTTGTTGATAAAGATTTGACAGAAGGATCTTGCCGTCTCTATTCCGCCTCGTCCTGGTCGAGCAGGCCGAACCGGCGCAGGCACCCGTCCGACTCCTCGTAGCACGTCGGGTCGAGCAGGTGCCCCCACACCTCCTGCGGGAACAGCGTGCGCGAGAAGGCGAGCCACTCCTCGAGCAGGTCGGACTGGTCGTCCATGAGCCAGCGGTACTGCAGGCCGTCCATCGCCGACATGCACAGGATCCACAGATGCTGGAATCTCTGCATGTCGTAACCCTGCGGCAGCAACCAGTCCAACGAGCGGATGTTGTTCCAGTGCTTGAGGTTGCGGTCGCGGAAGAAGGTGTGGGCCGGGTGGTCTTCGGCCAGCGCCTCGCCGTTGAGGATCGAGAACAGCTTGACAAACTGCGGGCGGCGCAGGTTGTAGACGATGATGTTGATGCAGAAGCGGGGGAAGTAGTAGAACGTGTGCCCGTCGGCGTCGATGCCCTGGCAGGTGCCGTAGATGAAGTCGTCGGCGGCGGGGGAGTCGTAGTAGGTGCGCAGCACGAGGCTGAGCAGGTCGGCCTTGGCGCGCACGTAATGGTAGAGCGCCGCCTCGGTGATGCCCAC
>JAXGWH010000062.1:0-4696 GCA_040773385.1 Aeriscardovia sp.
GGAATTGATGAACATACTTACCGCCGCAACGAGGATGTTGTGACTATCTGCTCTCAGCCTTGCACAGGGAGGATCCCCCATCACAGGGACGGGGATCCTCCCTATTTTTATGTCCACCTCTACCGCACCATTGCGAAGATCAGTGCCAGACATCCCACCGACCCTGTCTTTCCTGCTTATCTGATCTCAATGGGGCATATCGCACGTTGCCGGAGCATCCATCCACGCCCAATGGGGCACCTGCCGATCGATGCCTGCGCGACAATCCTCTCTTTTCCCACTCTCTGTGACACCAGCTAGTCCGCTTTCTGCGGCAGACACGCCCCACTCGACGCAGATAGATCCTCCGCGCACACAAAATCCGCCCCAACGAACCACGAAACTGGAAACAATGGCCATGATGGTGATCGCCGGGCCGGAATCCGCCCCGACAAACCAGAGAAACAAACCGGGAAATCACCAGAGCACCGCCAGAAAACCGATGAACAGCCGACGGAGAACCCATAAAAACTCGCCCGCGGGAAGGCCCGTCCCGCCGTAAACTGTGAGGTATGAGCCAGATGTATACCGAACCGTCAAAGCAGGAGATCCGCGAGGAGATCGCCGAGCATATCGCCGAGCCGGCCAAGAGCAGCCGCCAGGCCCTGCGCACCGAGGGCCTGGCCGAATCGGAGCTCAAGAAGGGCCACCCGCTGCTCGAGAAGGACCTGCCCGACAAGCGCTTCTACGACCGCGAGCTCAGCTGGCTCCTGTTCAACAAGCGCGTCCTCGAGCTGGAGGAGGACCCCACCGTCCCGCTGCTCGAACGCGCCAGCTTCGCCAGTATCTTCGCCAGCAATCTCAACGAATACTTCATGGTGCGCGTCGCCGGGCTCAAGCGCCGCATCCAGCTGGGCATCGCCAAGCCCAGCCCGGCCGGCCTGTCCGCGCCGCAGCAGCTGCACGCCATCGCCGACCTCAACCACCAGCTGCAGGCCGAGCACGCGCGCTACACGATGGAGACGCTCATGCCCGAGCTCGCCGCGCAGGGCATCGAGCTGCTGCGCTGGAACGAGCTGAGCATCTCCGAGCAGGAGGAGCTCACCCAGTTCTTCCACCGCCAGGTGTTCCCGGTGCTCACGCCGCTGGCCGTCGACCCGGCGCACCCGTTCCCCTATATTTCCGGCAACTCGCTCAACCTCGCCGTCATCGTGCAGAACCCCACGAGCGGCAAGTCGCACTTCGCCCGCGTCAAGATCCCCGACAACATGTCGCGCCTCATCCCCATCAGTGACAAGACCGGCGTCGACCCGGCCACCGGCAAGCCGCGCTTCTGCTTCCTGACGATGGAGAACCTCATCAACGCGCACCTCGACGCGCTCTTCCCCGGCATGAGGATCCAGGAGTCGCGCAGCTTCCGCGTCACCCGCAACGAGGACATCGACCTGGAGGATGACGACGACGATTCCGGGTCCCTGCTCACCACGATGGAGCACGAGCTGCAGATGCGCCGCTTCGGCGCGCCCGTGCGCCTGGAGCTGAGCGAGAACACCTCGCAGTACCTCTCCGACCTGCTGGCCGACAAGCTGGGCGTGGCCGCCGACGAGGTGTACCGCCTGCCAACACCGCTCGATCTGACGCTCATGTCGGAGATCCACCACGACGTGGACCGCCCGGACCTCAAGTACCCGCCGTATTACGCGCCCACCAACGCGCAGATCGCCAACGTGCGCTCGGCCGGCAGCCAGGACGAGGACGTGTTCGCCGCCATCCGCGAGGGCGACATCCTCCTGCACCACCCGTACGAGTCGTTCCAGACCTCCGTGGTGCGTTTCGTGCAGCAGGCCGCCGCCGACCCGAACGTGCTGGCCATCAAACAGACCATCTACCGCACCTCCGACGACTCGGCCATCGTCAATGCGCTCATCGACGCCGCCCACCGGGGCAAGCAGGTGCTGGCGCTCGTGGAGATCAAGGCGCGCTTCGACGAGAAGAACAACATCAGCTGGGCCCGCCGCCTCGAGCATGCGGGCGTGCACGTGGTCTACGGCATCGTCGGCCTCAAAACGCACTGCAAGCTGCTGCTCGTCGTGCGCCGCGAGAACGGCCAGCTGCGCCGCTACTGCCACGTGGGAACGGGCAACTACAACCCCAAGACCGCCCGCCAGTACACCGATCTGGGTCTTCTGACCTGCGACCCGGTGGTGGGCCAGGACCTCACCCGCCTGTTCAACCAACTCTCGGGCTACGCGCCGCAGGAGAACTTCCACCGTCTGCTCGTCGCCCCGCGCGGCATCCGCTCGGGCCTCATCGAGCGGATCCGCCGTGAGGAGAAGGCCGCCCTCGACGGCCACCCGGCGTGGATCAAGTTCAAGGTGAACTCGCTCGTGGACGAGAAGACCATCGACGCGCTCTACCGCGCCAGCCAGGCGGGCGTGAAGATCGACTGCGTGGTGCGCGGCATCTGCTGCCTCAAGCCCGGCATCCCGCGGCTTTCCGAGAACATCCGTGTGCACTCCATCCTGGGCCGCTATCTGGAGCACTCCCGCATCTTCGCCTTCGCCAACTCGCAGGGCCCGCAGATCGGCGAGGGCCCGGCCACCGGCCCGGAGGTGTGGATCGGTTCGGCGGACATCATGCACCGCAACCTCGATTCGCGCGTCGAGGCGCTCATCCGCATCACCTCGCCCTCGCAGATCCGCCAGCTCATCGACTACATCGATCTGCAGATGAGCGACAAGACCTCCAGCTGGCATGAGCAGCAGGACGGCTCCTACGTGCGCCATAACACCGACAAGGACGGCAAGGCGCTGCAGGACGCGCAGGTGGTGCTGATGCGCCGTCGCCGCCACCCGGAGAAGAAGGACAACTGACGTCTGCTCGCAGAGGGTCGGCCGTGTGCCGGCCCTTTTGCGTGGAGGAACGTACTACGAGTGAGAACGCGTGAAGATGCGCATGGGCGCGCTTGCAGGAGGAGGCCCACGGCCATGCCTGTGATGAATTGCCGGCCTGTGTCGACGTACATGCGCAGGCACGCAAATCATGCCGAAAAGAATCGTGCCGGGCAGATTGTCATGGCAATTAGTTCGTCATGGCAATTAGTGCGGATTGTTGGCCCGCTGAGTGGGAATAGTGGAAATGGAGTGTGATCGATCATGGCGAAGAAAAAGACCGATGACGGCAAGATCGATAAGACCGGGATGAAGCGCGAGACGGTGATCGAGGCGGCGGGCGCGGTCATCTTCCGCACCGCGCCGTCATTGTCCTCTCCGGCATCCGGGGACGGGACGGCATCGGACAAAGGTTCCGCCGCGGGCCTGGACGGCCTGCAGATCCTGCTCGAGCACCGTGCCAAATATGATGACTGGTCGATCCCCAAAGGCAAGGTCGACCCGCGTGAGTCGCTCGCCCACACCGCCGTGCGCGAAGTGGCCGAGGAGACCGGCGTCCACATCCGCCTCTCCGCCCGTCTCGGGGAGGTGAGCTACCCCCTGCATCTGGACGGTTCCGAGGGCAGCCGCGACAAGAACCACAAGGGCGGCAGGCATCATCGCAAGAGCCGGCTCCTCAAACACGTCACCTACTGGGCGGGCGTGCCGATCAGCCAGGGGCAGGCGGACCGGCGCGAGGAGGCGTTCGACCACCCCAATCCCAAGGACAACGAGACCGACCACCTCGAATGGCTGGGCTTCGACCAGGCACGGCAGCGCCTCACCTATCCAGATGACCGCGCCTTCCTCGACCGGTTCAGGCGGTTCGTGGAGGCGGGCGGCGACCACGCGGCCACGCTCGTCTTCGTGCGGCACGGCGCGGCCGAGAAGCGCCGGCACTGGAAGTGGGGCGAGCAGACGCGCCCGCTCACGCCGGAGGGGGCTGCCGAGAGCCTCGCCCTCGCCCGTGAGATCGCCTGCTACTCGCCCTCGCGTTTGCTTTCCTCGCCGTGGCGGCGCTGCCGGCAAAGTCTTGAGATGTATGCGGCGCAGACCGGTCTGGCCATCGAGGATCTGCCGCAGATGACCGAGGAGGAGGCTGCGGCCAATCCCCCGGCTGCGGCGGCCGCGCAGGAGGCGCTGCTGCGGGACCTCGCCTCGCAGGGCCTGTCCGACCGGTCATCCGCCTGCGCGGTGGCGTGCCTGCACCGGCCCGTGCTGGGCATGCTCCTGCCACTCGTGAAGGATATGGCGGACGCGGGCATGACCGGCACGATCCCCAATAATTCGCCCTGGCTGGCGACCGGCACAGGGCTCGCCGTCACCGTCACCCGGCACGAGGGGCGCCTCACCGTCCTCGACGCGCACCCGCTTACCCCGGTCGTGTACTGACCGGTCGTGTATTGACGATTTCTTTTTCGATTTCGTCTTTCGATTTCGTCTTTTTGGGATTTATTCCCTGCCCCCCCTCCTTTTCCTGTGGGCGCACCCGGTGCGCGGGCCGGTAGATTCGAGACTGGCATACCACCGGTCACACAGAGAAGGAGGGGGTCATGTCGCAGGCGCGAGCCATATCGCAACCGTTGTCACACGTCACTAAGTCTGGTCCGCGCGCCTGCCATCCCTTACGCGCCGGATCCCCTGAATGCCCTTCCGGCCGAGTGAGGACACGCTCCCGGTGGGCCGACCCCCGTATCATCGCCGGGGCCGCCATCGTGGCCTTCTTCGTGCTGCTGGCCGTCTTCGCCCAGCCGCTGAGTGCCCTGACCGGCAACGACCCGTTCACC
>JAXGWH010000063.1:0-4072 GCA_040773385.1 Aeriscardovia sp.
ACGGCGGCCGCAGGCGGCGGCCCCGATCAGAATGTTTCACGTGAGACATCGTCCATGGGGCCGGCGGCGGGGACGGAACCGGTGGCGAGCACACTGACCATCCGCCATCTGCTGACAATGACCTCCGGGCTCACCTATCCCTCTTCCGACAACCCCTCCGGCCAGGCATCGGGCCGTCTTTACGCGGATCTGGAGGGCCGGCTGGGCACCGGCCATGAGATGACGACCAGGCAGTTCGCCGCCGGCCTCGCCGCCGCCCCGCTGCATTTCCAGCCCGGCTCGCATTGGGAGTATGGCACCTCCGCGGACGTGCTCGGCGCGGTGGTCGAGGCAGTCTCCGGCAAGCGCTTCGGTGCGTTTCTGCAGGAGAATATCTTCGAGCCGCTCGGCATGCGGGATACGGCTTTCTGGGTCCCGCGTGAGAAGCGCGGCAGGCTTGCGGATATCTGGGAGAATCCGGGCAACCCGCTTCTGGAGGGTGACGGGGGTCGGCTCATCTTCCTCCGTGTCAACCATCTGGGTATCAATTACACGGCTGACCACTCCCCGGCGTTCGAATCCGGGGGCGCGGGGCTGTTCTCAACGCTCGACGATTATGCGCGTTTCGGCCGGATGCTGCTGGGGCACGGCACGCTTGTCGAGGAGCCGGGCGGCAGAGATGTCGTCACCTCGCAAGGCGTCATCACCGAACATGATGCCGGTGTGCGGATCCTCTCGCCGGCGTCGGTGGACTATATGACCCATGACGCGCTCTCCGCGGCGCAGCACCGGGAGTACGAGCGGTGGCAGGCGGGCTGCGGCTACAACTGCCTCATGCGTGTGGTGCGCGACCCGAGCCGGACGAACCATCTGTGCTGCGCGGGCGATTACGGCTGGGACGGCTGGCTGGGCACGTATTTCATGAACATTCCGTCGCGCGACGCGGTGTTCCTCATCGGGCTGCAGCGCACGAACACGGGCACAGTGGGGCTGACGCGCCGTCTGCGCGACGTTGTCAGCGCGTATCTGTCGGAGACGGAATAATCTCGCCTGATGCGCCGTCCCATGAGTCGATGGTGCGGCGCATCCCGGCGACGTCGAGTACGGAGCGGGCGAATTCCTTGCGCACAAGGCTGACCGGCAGGTATTCGTCGTACTTGTCGAACACCGGCACCTCGTGGGGGTAGACGAGGTCCATGGGGTCGAAGTCTTTGTGCGCCTCCTGCGAGACGATTCGGAAGAACTCCTCTTTCGTCACCTTCATCTGGAAGGTGATGTAATAAGGCCGCACAGACTGGAAGTGCGTGAGCCCGAGCCGGTCGGCGCATTTGACACGCAGCAGGCGTTCCAATGCGAGGAACGCGTACGTACCGGTCCACGGGAACAGACACCACGTGTTCGAGCCGACGTTGACGAGGATCTGGCTGTCGAGCCCGGCGCCGAAGACGGTGCGCCGTGCCTCGGCGAGCCTGGCGACGGCGTGGGGGCCGAGGTAGGGATAGCCGTTCTTCTCGGTGAGCACCCGGTGCATGCGGCGCAGGATGCGCGGGTCGATATCGCCGGCCACGTCGCCGAAATAAGCAGGGATGCGGCCTTTGACGGCGTGCACCCACAGTTCGTGGCGCTTGTGGTCCACGTCCTCCACCACCCACACGCGCCCGGCGATGGCGACCTTCTCCCCCACGGGCGGTGGGGAGACGAGCGTGCCCAGCTCCTCGGAGCCGGCGTGGACGGAATATTCGATGTTCTCCTGGAACACGGCGAGGAACTTGTAGTTGTTGACGATCCGCTCGCCCGCCAGGCCCACGATGAGCCCGCCGCCCTCGGTGCGCTCGATGTGGTCGTGGGCGATGAGGTGGCGCAGCAGCTCGCGGTAGTCGTCCTGGGTCACGTTCCTGAACGCGGCGAGTGTGAGCACGCGGCTGGCCAGCTCGGCCGGGGTCCTCTCCCCGCCCGAGGCGAGCGTGGCCATGGTCTGGTGGTAGAGGAGGCTGTAGGGCAGGCGGTTGGGCCGCGGCGGCTCCACCCAGTGCTCCTCGGCGTAGAGCTGGACGAGCGCGATGCCTTGCAGCAGCGGCCACGGGATGCGTTCGGGCAGCAGGGCGCGCGACTCCACGTGGTCCTCGCGCATGACGAACCACATCTCGGGCGGCTGGCCGCGCCGGCCGGTACGGCCCATGCGCTGCAGGAAGCCGGAGACGGTGAACGGCGCGTCGATCTGGAAGGCGCGTTCGAGCCGGCCCACGTCGATGCCCAGCTCGAGCGTGGCCGTGGCGCACGTGGTGGTCAGCGAGTCGTCGTCGCGCATGGCATCCTCGGCGCCCTGCCGCACCGACTGCGAGAGGTTGCCGTGGTGGATGAGGAACCGGTCGGGTTCGCCGGCCGCCTCGCAGTACTGCCTCAGCTGCTGGCAGACCGACTCGCATTCCTCGCGCGAGTTGGTGAACACGAGGCATTTTCGCCCGCGGGTGTGGTCGAAGATATACAAAAGCCCCGGATCGGCGAGCATACCGAGCCGTTTGTGGAAGGCGTCCGACGCCGCGCTGTCACCCCCGGCGAACGCGTCCAATTGCCGTGCCTTCTGTTCGAGCGCGGTGCCGTCCGTGGACTGCGGGTCCTGGTTGTAGAAGTGCTCCATGGAGAGCCGCCAGATCTGCCGGCCTTTCTCGAACCGGGGAATGATGGTGGGCCGGCCCGAATCCGCGCCGAGGAATTGCGCCGCCGCACGGGGATCACCGATGGTGGCCGACAGGCCGATCCGACGCGGCCTCACCCCGGCCAGGCGCGAGAGCCGCTCGATGAGGCAGAACGCCTGGGCGCCGCGGTCGGAGCGCAGGAACGAGTGCAGCTCGTCGATCACCACGAACCGCAGGTCGCCGAACAGGCGCGGGATCTCGTTGTGCTTGCGCAGCAGCAGCGATTCGAGCGATTCGGGGGTGATCTGCAGCACGCCCTGCGGGTCGCGGACCAGCTTGCGCTTGGCGGTCGCGTTGGCGTCGCCGTGCCAGGCGGTCACGCGGATCCCGGCCGACCCGCACAGCTCGGACAGGCGGTCATACTGGTCGTTGATGAGCGCCTTGAGCGGGGCGATGTAGAGGCAGCCGATCGAGCTGCTCGGATTCTCGTCCAGCTCGGTGAGGATGGGGAAGAACGCCGCCTCCGTCTTGCCCGAGGCGGTGTTGCTGGTGAGCAGCACGTTCGAATCGGTGTCGAAGATGGCGTCCGCAGCGGCGGTCTGCACCGGCCGCAGGCTCTTCCAGCCCTGCGCGTAGATCCAGTCCTGGATGAACGGGGCGTAGCGTGCGAAGGCGTCCATGCTCACACCGTGAATTCCGCGAACTGTCCGGTCGCTTTGTCGGAGACCGCGTCAGACTTCGCGTACTGAAAGTCCTGTGAGGCGAGCAGCTGCCTCACATCCGTGCCGGGGTGCTGCTGGAGGATGTCGAGCAGCTCGATGAAGTCGCGGATCACCTCGCGCGGGGTGATGGTCCGGTCAGCGCCGATCCGCCCGTATTCGATCTGGATGAAGCTTGCCAGATCCTCGTCGGTGAGCGTGCGGTCGTAGCCGAACAGGCTGGCGTGCATGTCGGCCAGCTTGCCGACGAGCACGGTCATCTCCTCGGCGGTGAGCGGTTCGAGGCGGATGATGGGCGCGGCCATGTCCTGCCGGCCCTCCTGCGAGAACCGCCCCTGCGCCAGGCGCGAGCGCAGCGCCTCGTAGCTGAATACGCCGCGGCGCTTGTCCTCGACGGCCTGCGGGGTGCCGCACATGAGGATGCCGAGATGGTGCGCCTTGCCCTGCAGTACGTCGTTGTACATGGTGAGGATCTTCTCGTAGTTGTACTGCCGGGAGATGGCGTTGGGGATTTTGGCGAGGTTGACGAGCTCGTCGATCATGATGTAGAGGCCCTGGTAGCCTGCCTGGCGGAAGAAGAGGGCGAAGAGCTTGAGGTAGTCGTACCAGTCCTCGTCGGAGATGATGACGGAGACGCCCAGCTCGGCCTTCGCGTCGGTTTTTCGCTCGTATTCGCCGCGGAACCATTTGAGGACGGCGGATTTGGTCTCTTGATCGTCGGCGAGGCTCGCGCGGTAG
>JAXGWH010000064.1:0-4036 GCA_040773385.1 Aeriscardovia sp.
GACCTCTACGAACTGGTCGGCTCCGAGAACACGATCGTTGGTGTTGATGGTCTCGGTGGAGGTCATCGCCACGTTTGCGTCGTTGATGCCGGCCTCGCACCAGATGCCGTCCTTGAGGTCGGCGTTGGGGGTGGAGGTGTAGCGCAGCGGGTCGTCGGGCAGGTCGATGTCGAGGTGCGAGAGGACCGAATGGTATTTGCGCGGCTGCTGGTCGGGCTGGATGACGATGAAGCGCTTCGGGTTGAACTCGCCGTTGGCGGAATCCTCGTTGCGGGCGATGATCGGTGCGCCGTCGTAGCTGGCGTCTTTTCCGATGAGAATCGTGGTGCAGGCCATACGACTTCCTTCTTGTGTGTTTGCTTCCGTGTGCCCGTCCGTGCATGAGCATGGAGGCGGACGGGACTGCTCGTCTCCCACCCTACCGGCCGAGCGAGAGCAATCAGACCGTTCTGCTGAAAACCTGTCTGCAGAAAACTGTTTTGCTGAAATCGGTCCCAGCCGGCACCTGCCGGTGAGGGATCGTGCGCGGATAGTCCGCGACCAGCGCTGAAATCGGTCCCGCTCAGCACTTGCCGGTGAGCAGCACCCACGCGGGCTGGCCCACGCCGGCCTTGAGCAGGGCATGGAACTGCTCGTTGAGCCAGAAACCCTGGTGCAGCCCCTCAAGCGGCTCCGGGGTGGCCCACACACGCAGCAGGTAGTCGTGGTCCCTGTCGGGCGGGGTCGGGCCCACATAGCGCTGCGTCACCGCGGGATCAGTCTTGCCCACCAGACGGGAGGCCTCGGAATTGGTGCCCTGCAGCGCCTCGGGGATCATCGAGACCATCGTGCGGGAGAAATCGGCAGGGATGGCGAGCGCGTGCGAGTCGTTGAAGTCAAACATGAGCGCCTCGACAGGCAGGTTCGCCACGCTCCAGTGGATCCACTCGAACCCGCACACGGGGATGGAGTCCGGGTCGGTGAACGCCCAGTGCAGGTAATGCATGGAGGGGTCCACCTGGTCCAGGTAGAACGGGAAGGAGACGACGGGCTGGCCGTCGAGCTTGCTTGCCGCCGGCGCAGCCTTGGCGTAGGCGTCGGGGATCTGTGTGAAATCAGTCGTGATGCGCATATCCCCATTTTCCCACAAAGGCGGGCGGATATCGTCTGATCGGCGAATTGTGGAAAACTCGGCCTTATTGCCCGTTCTGTGGGCGGAACGGGGGCACGAGCGCGGTGAGCAGCGCCTCGAACACGAGCTGGGGGCTGCCGTTGCCCATGATGCGCCGGCGCGCGGTCTCCACCGCGTCGAGCCGGTCGACAACTTCCTGCCCGCTCAGCCGAAGCGAGAGGGCGATCACTTTGTCACGCAGGGAGAGGTTGACGAGCCCGGCCTGGTCGATCGCGCCCGCCTGGATGACACCCACGTCCCGGTAGAGGGAGGAGAGGTCGTTGAGGAACCGGTCGAGCACGTCGCGCTGGGCGCGCGTCTCCTCGCGTTTCCGATCGGCCTTCTTGCCGATCTGCCGGTAGTCGGCCAGGAGCCGGGGCGGCATCGTCTGCTTGTCGGCGAGCCCGTTGTCGCGCCGGAAATCCGCCTCACGCCGGGCGATCATCTCGTCCACCGTCTGCTCCGCCTGGTCGTCGGCGATGGCGAGGATCCGGTCGGCCAGCAGCACCGCGTCCGAGGCGCGCACGAGGCCCAGCACCTTCTCGAGGATCTCGCGCCGGCTCGTGACCATCTCATGGTGCGTGGCGTACAGGCAGGCCAGCCCGATATGCCCCTGGGCGAGCCGGGCCGCCTGATGCGCCTGCGACTCGGTGAGCGCCGGCTCGTGGCCCGACCCCTTCCCGTAACGCCTGAGCAGGAAGTCGCTCACCTCGGGGTTGGTGGGCACGGCGAGGGTGAGCAGCCGACAGCGCGAGCGGATGGTGGGCAGCACCGACTGGGCGCTCGGAGCGCACAGTAGCCAGATGGTATTGTCGGCCGGCTCCTCCACCTCCTTGAGCAGCACGTTGGTGGTGCGCTCGCTCATGCGGTCCACGTCGGTGATGAGCAGGATGCGCCAGCGGCCCATCTGCGGCATCTGCTCGCTCGTGGCCACCAGACGCCGCACGGAGTCGATGTCGATGCCGACCGTGGTGGTGGACAGCACGCTCACGTCCGGATGGGTGCCGGCGAGGACGGCCTTGCACTGCGGGCAGGTGCCGTCGCCGCCGTTCGGACATTCGAGCGCCGCGGCGAAGGCGAGCGCGAGGTTGGAGCGGCCGGAACCGGGGGCGCCGCAGATGAGCCATGACTGGGCGAGGTCCTTGGGGGTTGCGAGCACCTCTTTGAGCTGGTCGATGGCCTTTGTCTGGCCGACGAGGCTGTCCCAGACGCTCATTTCGTGCCGTCCTGCGCGGCATGGGAATCGACAAGAGGATGATGCGCGTCCGTCGCGGCGGTATAAGGGTCTTCGGCGAGAAGGGACGTGAGATCGTCGAGGATCGTCTTCGTGATGATGTCGACCGGCTGTGACGCGTCGAGGACGACATAGCGTTTCGGGTCCTGGTCGGCGAGTCGGAGATATCCTTCACGCGTGCGGCGCTGGAAATCGAGGGACTCGGCGTCGAGCCTGTCGACCTTGCCCGCCCGCGAGCCGGTCACGCGCGCATGGGCGGCGGCGGGGTCCATGTCGAACAGGTAGGTGCGGTCGGGCCAGAGCCCGCGGGTGGCCCAGGCGGAGAGCCAGTCTACCTGGTCGACGGTCAGCTCGCGGCCGGCGCCCTGATAGGCCAGCGATGAGTCGACGTACCGGTCGCAGAGCACGACCTTCCCCTGCGCGAGCGCGGGGCGGATGATTTCGTCCACGTGTTCGGCGCGGTCGGCGGCGAACAGGAGCGCCTCGGTGCGCGGCAGGACGGTGGCGGTCTCCTTGAACGAGAGGAGCATGCGGCGGATCTGCACGCCCAGCTGTGTGCCACCCGGCTCGAACGTGGTGACGACCCCGCGGCCCTGCTTTTCGATGGCCTGGGCGACGCGTGTGATCTGCGTGGTCTTGCCGGTGCCGTCGATGCCTTCGAAGGTGACGAACAGGCCGCGGGAGCGGGCGGGCGTGTCCCTCGCCTGCGCTGCGGCTGCGGTCAGGTCGGCCCGCGCGGTGCCGGTACCAGTGCGGTCGGCGCTCATGCGGCCTTCTTCACGGTCGACCGGCGTGCGGTCGTCGTACGCGCGGCGGTCGTGCGCGCACCGGACTTCCGCGCGGTCGTCTTTGTCGCAGCCGTCTTTGTCGCCGATTTCCCCGCGGTCGACCTTGCGGACGCCTTACGGGCCGTCGTCTTGCGGGCCGTGGCGGTGCGGGACGTCCGGCGCGTACGGGTCGTCCGCTTCCTCGGCCCCTGGGCGCGCTTCTCCGCGAGCAGGCGGAACGCCTCGGCCGGATCGATGGAGGCAGGCGTGTACTGCTTGGGCAGCGTGCGGTTCGTCGTTCCGTCGGTGATGTAGTCGCCATAGAAACCGGACTTGATGACCACCGGTTTGCCGCTCTCCGGGTCCGTTCCGAGCTCGCGCAGCGGCGGTTTTGCCGTCCTGCCGCGCCGTCCGGCATACTTGGGCTGGGCGAACAGGTCCTTCGCCTGGTCGAGGGTGATCGTGAAGATCTCCTCCTCGCCCGGCAGGGAGCGCGTCTCCTTCTTGCCTTCCGCGTCGGTGCGCGTGAGGTAGGGGCCGTAGCGGCCGTTGGTGGCGGTGATGACGGCATCGCCGTCCGTGCCCACCGTGCGCGGCATCGACAGGAGCTGCTCGGCCTGTTCGAGCGTGACGGTCTCCGGGGTCATCGTCTTGAACAGGGAGACCATCTTCGGTTTGGGTGCCGCCGCCGTCTTCGAGCGCGACCGTGAGGCCGTCTTCGCGCCGGCTTTCGCCGTCTTCGCCGTGGGGGTCTTCTCCCCCGTTGCGGAAGCGGAGGCACCGGAGCCGGAAGCCGTGCCGTCGTCCTGCGCCTGTGGGGCCACCTGGACGATGTACGGCCCGAACCGGCCGCTGCGCACCTCGATGGTGTTGCCCTGCGAGTCC
>JAXGWH010000065.1:0-3800 GCA_040773385.1 Aeriscardovia sp.
CGAGGGGATGGCGGTGATGAGCTGGGCCTGCGCGGGGGCGTGCAGGTCCCGGCCGATGGTGGTGAAGATGAACCCGAACGCCTGCAGGCACAGGACGCTGAGCACGTAGATGGCGAGCAGGAGCGCGAGCGCGGTCTTGATCCGGCGCAGGGAGGGCTGGTGATCCTGGGTGGCGTTGTTCACCCGTTCAGTCTATTCCTGCACCGCGTTCTATTCCTGCACTGTCTTCGGGCGATCACAGATGGGAGGATGGCCCATCCTCATCCGATGGAGATGGCGCTCCATGACACAGGCGGCAGGGCGACATGCACGTCACGCCCCTGCACCCGCACGCTCGTGTTGGGACGCGGCGTGATGCGGTCAGGCTGTTCGGCGGTGTTCCTCGCGTCGAGGTCGTCATCGTGCAGCGTCTGCGCGGAGACGACCGGGGCCACCGCTCTGTGCGACCCCTCCTCCGACAGAGGGAACGCCTCTTCCGGCAGACGGATCGTGAAATCGGCGGCCTGCGTGAGCGAGCGGTTGACGGCGAACACGGCCAGGGTGCCGTCCGACTGGCGCACGGCGACCGAATCGACCATCGGCACATGCCCGTAACGGTCCGTGTCCACCTGCGGGCCGGCCTCGCGCGGCACGAGGACCGTGCCGCCCGTGGCCGCGCGGGCCGTGAGGGCGAACGGGTAGAACGTGGTCTGCCGGAACGCCGGGCCGTGCTCGGGCACGAAGATCGGCGCGATCACGTTGACGAGCTGGGCGATGGAGGCGGCGTGCACGCGGTCGGCGTGGCGCAGCAGGGTGATGAGCAGGTCGCCCACCACCACGGCGTCGGCCGCGCTGTAATGATCCTCGAGCAGGTGCGGGGCGACCGGCCAGTTGCCGATGCCCTCGGGGTTTTTGCTCTGCTCGTCCTGCATGTACCACACGTTCCACTCGTCGAACGAGATGAAGACGTCGTGGTGGGATTTGAGCCGCGCCCGGGTGGCGTCGATGCAGGCGGCGACGTCGGAGATGAAGCCGGACATGTCGACGGCAGAGGCGAGGAAGCTCGCCATGTCGAGCGAACCGTCAGGGCGGCGCTGCGGGTAGTAGTAGGCGTGGCAGGAGATGAAATCGATGTTCTCGTAGGCCCGTTGCAGCACCGTCTCCTCCCACGTGCCGAACGTGGGCATGCCGTGCGAGGAGGAGCCGCACACGACCAGCTCCACGCGCGGGTCGATCTGGCGCATCCCCGCGGCCACCGATGCGGCGAGCCTGCCGTACTCGTCCGCCTGCTTGTGGCCCAGCTGCCACGGCCCGTCCATCTCGTTGCCCAGGCACCACAGACGGATGCCGAACGGCTTGTCCGCACCGTTCGCCCGGCGCAGATCCGAGAGGGCGGTGCCGCCGGGGATGTTGGCGTATTCGAGCAGGTCGAGCGCCTCCTGCAGGCCGCGCGTGCCGAGGTTGACGGCCTCCATCAGCTCGAGCGGATGGTCCGGGTTGACGGCGTGGAGCCACTTCTCCATCTCGTGCAGGCCGAACCTGTTGGTCTCGGTGGAGTGCCACGCCGGGTCGAGGCGTCGCGGGCGCTGTTCGACCGGCCCCACGCCGTCCTCCCAGCGGTAGCCGGAGACGAAGTTGCCGCCCGGATAGCGCACGGTCGTCACGCCCAGCTCGCGCACGAGACGGAGCACATCCGTGCGGAAGCCGTCTTTGTCCGCAAAGGGGCTGGACGGGTCGAACAGCCCGCCGTACACGCCGCGGCCGAGGTGCTCGACGAGGGTGCCGAACATCCGCGGGTTGACGGTGCCGATGGCGAAATCGTCGTCGATTGTCAGCCGTGCCGTGCCCCCGGCCGCGTCGTCCTGTGCGGTCCCGTGTGCGTCATCGCGCACGTTATCAGTGTTCTCCGTGCTCATCCGTGCCCCTTTGCCGTCTTGGCGGATAACAATCACTGAAATCCCCATCGATCATCCCACAGATGGTTCGGCCAGAAAACAAAACCGGGCGGCGGATGCGCACACAGCGCAGCACCGCCGCCCGGTCTCACAAGGAAATATCAGTGTTCGGATATCCCTAAACCTTTGATTACTTTGTCTGCTTGGCCGTCTTTGCCGCGTACGGCTCCTGTGACGGATGAACCGCCGCCGGCTTGGCAGCCGGATGGTCGGTGATCTCACCGGCCGGGGACGCGGAGCCTGATGCGGGCGGGTTCTTGCGCACCGTCTCGTCGAAGTGCATGCCCGGGCGCATGTTGACCGGGTGCGCGGGATCCTGCAGGGCGCCAAATACCTTGAGCATGTCGTAGATGTACGTGCCCTTGGTCTTCTCGAGCGCCCCGGCGACCACCCGGCGCATGATCGGGTTGCCGAACGTGGTCAGCGGCCTGCCGTCGCGCAGCTTGACCGCCGCGTTGAGCATGTCGCGCACGTCGTATTCGCTGTTCCACACCTCGGGCACGCCGCGGTCCACGTCGCACAGCTGGTAGACCGCCTCCATGCCGGTGCGCATCGAATACTCGGTGGTGAAGATGGTGTCGCGCGGCTCCTCGGCGAATTGACCGATGAACGCGAAGTTCACGGCGCCGTCCGGCACCACGTCCGGCCTGTCGCCCAGGGCACGCGGCATGAAGAACGCATCGATGTACGGCATCATCACCGGCACGGTGGTGCAGTGCTTGCTGGCGAGCTCGTGGATCTTGTCGGTCGGCACGCCCATGTGGTAGAGCCACTCCTCGCAGATCTCCTCGCCCGTGCAGTCCTGCATCGGCTTGCGGATGTAGTTGCCCGGCTTGTCGGGAAAGAGCCCGTAGATCCACGTGCTGATCTGGTTTGTGGGCTGGTCGCGGAACTGCTGCTGGCGGTTGATGGTCCAGCTCATCAGCCAGTTGGAGTCCTCGACGGAGACGATGCCGCCGGTGACCACGCGCCCGCCGAACGGGGTGCGCCCGGTGATCTTCTCGATGTACTTGGGGATCTCGTCGTCCAGGGAGGTGGCGGTGGCGCTCATCCACTTGGTCAGATTCGGGTTGTAGATGAACTTCTGCGGGTGGCCGAAGCTCGGGTCGACGGCGGAGATGCGGTTCCACATGTCCCAGCCGCTGCCCGGGGTGAGCGCGGGGTTGAACCCGGCGGGCTTGTCCTGGCTGCCGTAGGTGGTGCTCTCCACGAGGCCGCCGTTGGTGATGAACACGAGGTCGTCCTCGGTCAGATTGATGGTCTTGTGCTCGTCGCTGTCCAGGTCGGTTATGACGAGAGTGTCGGCCATCTTCTTGTTCGGCGTGCTGTACGGGTTGCGGTGGAAGGCGCCGTTCTCCGCTTGGGCGCGCTGCGCCTCGTCCATGGCCACGTCGGTGAACCGGTTGCGCACGGGCCCGTCCTCGTGGGCGGAGATCTTGAAGGTGACGTTGTCGACGGCGGTGTGCATGTGGAACTGCACGCCGTGCGCCTTGAGATAGTTGATGAGCGGCAGGATCATCGACTCGTACTGGTTGTAGCGCGTGAAGCGCAGCGCCGAGAAGTCCGGCAGGCCGCCGATGTGGTGGATGTAGCGGTGGATGTACCGGTTCATCTCGAGGGCGGAATCCCAGTTCTCGAAGGCGAACATGGTGCGCCAGTAGAGCCAGAAGTTGGATTTGAGCACCGCGTCGTCGAAGAAGTCGGTGATCTTCTTGTTCTCGAGGTCTTTCTCCGGGGTGAGATAGAGCTTGAGGATCTCCATCACGGCCTTGTCGGAGAGGTTGAAGCGGTTGTCGGTGTGGGCGTTGCGGCCGCGGTCGCGAGTCGCACGGCAGTTCGAATAGTTCGGGTCGTCCTTGTTGAGAC
>JAXGWH010000066.1:0-3598 GCA_040773385.1 Aeriscardovia sp.
GGCAAGGCCGCCGACGCCCTGAGATCGGCGTTCGGCGCCGCGCGGGGATTGGTCGAGAAGACGCTCCTGCCCGGCGTGCGGCCGGCCTCCGCCTCCCGCACCGGTTTCCCGGCGATGGCCCCCATCGAGCCGGTCCGACCCATCGAGCCGGAGGACTTTGCCTCCACAATGGAAGGGACGGTCGAACCGATTCTCTCGTCCATCCGCCGGCATGACTGGACAAACGTCGGCGTGGTCGGCAAAAGGCTCGACGGCGAGCTCGGCCAGGACGGCACGGGCCGCTCGGTCATCTCCGAGGAACAGGTCGACGGCTCCGCCCGCGGCATCCACTCCGTCTATTACGACTACGCACGTTTCCGCGAGCAGGCCCTCATCCGCTCCGTCGCGCCTCTCGGCATCCCCGCAGGAAAGCCGGGCACCGTGGCCGGTCAGTACGGCCTGCACCAGGACGGCCGGGGCATGCCGCTGCGCGCCCATGCGGCCGGAACCGTCTTCATCGCCCACGGCTACACGGGCTCCTGGCAGAAGTTCGACGAGGTGGCCTGGTACATGCTGCGAGCCGGGTTCAACGTGCTCATCATCGAGCACCGCGGCCACGGCGGCTCCCTGCGCGAGACGAGCGACCCCGACCTCGTGCGCATGCGCGACTGGCACAACTATGTCAGCGATTTCCTCGCCGCCGCGGAGCACGGCCGGAAACGCTTCGGTTTCGCCCGGCCCTACCTGCTCATCGGCCACTCGATGGGCGGGGGGATCGCGGCGGCGATCATCGAGCAGCACCCCGCCTTCTTCGACCGGGCCGTGCTCACCTCGCCGATGCTCACCCCCAGCACGCCGATCCCCGCGGACACGGTGCTCGCCGCCGCGGATCTCGTGGTCCACACGGGCCACGGCGCCGACACGGTGCCCGGCATGGACGACTACGACACCTACAGCACCAAGCTCCTCGATCACAAGGCGGCCACCGGCCTCTACGAGGACGGCAGCAACGCCGCGCTCGACGCCCGCACCGGCTGGTACGCGGCCCACCGCACCCCGGATCTGCGCCGCCACACCATCCGCCCCTCGTGGGACTGGCTCGATTCCGCGCTGCGCATGGACCATGCCGTGCTGAAGAAGGGCGCCATCGCCCGCATCACCACGCCCACCATCGTCTTCAACGGCGGCAAGGACACGATGGTGCGCCCCGACGCGGAGGGTCTGTTCGTCACCCGTGCCCGCCGTGCCAGCGCCCCCGTGCGCTTCTACCACTTCGACGACGGCCACCACGAGCTGTTCAGCGAGACGCCGGAGATCACCACGCGCTATTACACGACGATCCTCTCGTTCTTCCTCGGCGCCTCACAGGAGGGGTGAGGAGCGCAAATGCCTTCAAGGACCTGAGAAGAAAAGACCCGAGGAAACAGACCGGCAGGAAACAGGCAAACAGGAAACTGACCGGCAGGAGACTGGCGAATAAGAGCAGGCCGGAAGAAAGGGGCGGTACCCATGCGGATACCGCCCCTTTCTTGTCTGCCCGACGGCCTGTCATGACCGGCTGCGCCCACCCGTGACGGCCGGGTGCCGGTCATGCCCGGGGCCGCCCGTCCTGTGCGTCTCAGTGCCGCTGGGCCGCCTGACCCTGGGCGCGCTTGAGATCGCGCACCACCGCGAGCACATGCAGCGCCGTGGCCTGCAGCCGCGCGTGCGTGAGCGGGTAGCGGGCCGACGGGTCGTGCAGCGCGGTGAGGATGTCCTCCACATCGGCGTCCTCGCCCGGCATCGTCACATCATTGCCCGCGGCCACGCAGCCGGCCGCCGACGACTTCGGCCACACGAGCCTGTCCGCTCCCGAGAAGGTGAGCGTGTCCTTCCCGGTGAAAGTGTGCGTGGAGAACCAGTCAGTCATCACGAAGCCGTCGAAGCCCCACTCGTCACGCAGCACCTCGCTGACAAGATCGTGGCGGTTGTTGGTGTGCACGCCGTTGACGAGGTTGTAGGAGGTCATGACCGTCGCCGGGGAGGCGGTCTTCACGACGATCTCGAAGCCGCGCAGATAGATCTCGCGCAGCGCGCGCTCGGAGATGTGGTTGTTCTCGCGCATACGGTTCGTCTCCTGGCTGTTGGCGGCGAAATGCTTGACCGACACGCCGCGGCCGGGGTGCGCCTGGACGCCCTCGGTGATGCCCGCGGCCGTGAGCCCCGCGACGAGCGGGTCCTCCGAGTAGTACTCGAAGTCACGGCCGCACAGGGGGCTGCGCTGGATGTTCATGGCCGGGGCGAGCCAGACATCGATGCCGAAGCGCTCCATGTCCCCGCCGGCGATATCCGCGGCCTGGCGCGCCACCTGCGGGTCGAACGCCTGCGCGAGGGCGGTGCCGATCGGGATGGCGGTGCAGTTCTGCCAGTACACCGTCGTGCCCTCCGGGGCGGCGTCCTGCGTGTCGAGGCCGAGCCGGTGCTGTTCCTCGGCGGTGAACATGAGGTCGAGCTGGTCTTTGGCGAAACGGCTTGATAGGGCGAGCGGGCGCCCGTCTGCTCCGATGCGGTACTCGCGTGCCAGACGCACGCCGGCGGGGCCGTCCGCCTCGGTCAGCGCGGGCATCCCGAGCCCGCGCAGGGCGGACGTCGTCTCGCCGGCCGTCCCGGCGATCTGGAAGCCGCTGTCGCCGATCACCTGGCCGGAGGCGGTGCTCTGATGCCGTCCCACGGCGATCTGGGCGAGCTGCTCGTCGGTGAGCCCGCCGACGAACTCCTCGAGCGTGCGGCTGCCGTCGAGCACGCGGCGGAAGGAGACGGGGTGGCCGGACGGGATCTCCCCGGGTGCGTCGGAATAGCGGACCGTGCGCGTCACGACGGCGCCCGCGGGCACCTCCAGCACCGGGGCGTCCGCGATCTCCTGGTCCTCGCCCGCGTAGCCGATCGGCGTGCCCGTCGGCGTCTCGTCCGTCAGGCCGGCATCGCCGCCGATCGCGTGGTCCTGCTCGACCACCATGTCCTGGGGGACCTGCAGCACGGCCGCCACATGCGTGGAGCGGGACGAGTCGCCCACGCGCACCACGTACCGGCCGGCCTCCAGCACCCATTGCGAGGCCGTCGGGTCATAGGAGGCAAGGCGCGAGAGCGGGAAGGAGACGGTGATGTCCTGGCCGGCACCGGGTGCGATCGACGCGGTCTTCGCATAGCCCGCCAGGCTCTGGTAGGCCTTGGCGAGCCCGCGCGTGCCGGCCGGCTGGGAGACGTAGGCCTGGACGGACTGCCGTCCCGCGCGCGAACCGGTGTTGCCCACCGTGACGGGCACCGAGACGAGGCTGTCCCCGCCCTGTTTTGTCAGGCTGACCGTTCCCGGCGTGAGGGTGAAGCTTGTGTAGGAGAGGCCGAAGCCGAACGGCCAGTCGACCTTCCTGCCGTTCGTGTCGAAATCGCGGTAGCCGACGAAGATGCCCTCGCGGTAGTAGTTGTCATGCAGATCGCCGAAATTGGCGTTCGTGCGGTAGTCATCGGGCCCCGCCCACGTCATGGCCAGGTGCCCGGAGGGGTTCTGTTTGCCGAGGAGCACGTCGGCGCACGTCTGCCCGGTGGCGGAGCCGAGCTGGGAGAGCAGGAGGATGGCCTTCAC
>JAXGWH010000067.1:0-3517 GCA_040773385.1 Aeriscardovia sp.
GACGAGCATGTACTCGGCGGTGTGCACGCGCATGCGGGTGATGTAGGCGTGCGGGGTGAGGCCGACCTCCTTGTTGAACACGCGGATGAAGTGATATTCACTCATATAGGTCCGCGCGGCGAGCTGCGGGACGGTGATCTGCTGGGCAAAATGCGAGGAGATGTAGGAGAGCGCCTCCTCGATGGCCCGCGGCGCGTCGTTACGGCGGGTCACATAGCGGTCGTCCGCCAGCTGGGTGAGAAGCGTGACGACCTGGCGTCCCATCTCCGGCTCGGAGACCACGCGCGAGCGCGCCATGGCGTCGATGAGCGTGGAGAGCACGCGATCGGCGATATCGGGGTTGGGCAGCGTGAACACGTTGCCGCGCCTGGCGACGATGTACCGGTAGTAGGCGCGGGCGTCCGGACCGTCGAAGTGCATCCAGGCCACCCTCGAGCGCACCGCGGCGCTGTAGGAGTGCGGCGCGTAGCAGTCGACGAGGCAGAACTGGCCCTGCCTCACCTCAAGGCGGGTGCCGTCGAGATCGGCGGTGAGGCTTCCGGAGAGCACATGCATGAGCAGGAAGCTGTTGAATGAGGCCCTGTAGACCTCGTAGCCGGGCTGGTAGGAGAACACTCCCGCGCGCAGGACGTAGAAGAACGTGCGCTCCCCTACCGTGGTGGGGGCATGCACATAAAAATCCGAGCGTTCCAGGTCGATGTTGTCCTCCGCCGGTTTCATGGCCCCTCCTCGTCGCGGGACTGTCCATGCCGCCCGCATGGTCTCCGTGGCTCATCCTAGCAATCCACGGACATCGGGATGGCGGTCAGGATGGCGGCCCGCCCCCGCAATGGCAGCCGCGGCCGGGGTGCCGATCAGACGGGTCGTCCGCGGCACCCCGATGGCAGGTCAGTCAGCGCGGCCGAGCCTCGCCACACGCAGCACGCGCAGCTCCGCGTGGTCGAGCTCCGCCAGACGCGAGGTGCTCGATTCGAGGCGCGCGGCCATGGCGGACTCGACGTTGACGGTGGAGCCCTCCTTGCGCGGGGTGATGACGAGCACGAGACGGCCGTCGGCGTCCTGGATCTGGCGGCGGTACTGGGAAAGTCCGATCTCCCACGTGTCGCCGTTGCAGAAGTTGTCGTCGAGCAGGCGCGTGCCGGCGAAGAGCCAGCCGATGTCGCCGCGGTAGTCGAGACGCAGGAGCACCTCGTCGAGGTCACGGTCATCGAAGAGCGAATCCGGGACGGTGATGACCCAGCGGTCCTCGTGCAGACGCGTGACGGTGAGGCCGGCCCCGGCCGGGTCGCCATTGCTGTCCGCAGTCTTGTCCGCACCGGCGAAGGTAGTCTCCTGATGTGGCAGGACACCCTCCGGATAGGTGGTCACCGCGGCCGTGGGTGTGTCAGTGCGCACGGTGAGCGTTCCGCGGTCGGTGTAGATTGCCGGCACATCATCGTCGATGGTCGGCGCCCCGGCCTGCGACGCCTCCTGCGCGTCGGTCTCGACGAAGGCGAGCGCGGTGCCGGGCATACCACCCAGCACGGTCATCCTGTCGGCCTTCGCGCGGGAGACGACGAGGATGCGGACGCCGTGCCCGTCCTGGTGCGCCTCGAACAGTGTCCGTTCGGCCGTGGGGTCGATGTCGCGCACGGTCCCGTCCGCAAAACGCATCCAGGCGTGCGTCATGCCCTCCGGGCGCAGGAACACGAACGTACGGCGATCCTGCCCCGCCGGCCGGATGACGGTGACCGGCTGCACGGTCGCGGCCGCCAGGCCCACCCCGTCGAGGTCCATGTTGAACGGCAGGATCGCATTCTCCCCGCTGGCAAGGCCGATCCCTGTGAAGTCGACCACGGAGCCATCGGCGAGGGTCAGGCGGATCTCCTCGTCCTTCTTGGCCGACATGTGCGCATGGTCCTGGAAGTTGTCAAGGAAGACGAAACCGCTGTGCCCGTCGGTGCGCACGCTCCAACGAAGGCTTGTCAGGTCATGCTGGTCGAGACCCTTCTGGTCGTCCGGCAGGGCGACCGGCAGCGGGACGAGCCGGTCGGCGAAGCTCGAGGCGAACAGGTGCAGCACGCGCAGACGCCGCGCGGACTGCCGCACCTGGCCGAACTCGCCGAACGGGGCCTGGTAGTCGTAGGAGACCTTGGAGACCTGGTTCTCGTTCATCCAGGTGGGGGCGCCGTCCACGTCACCCTGGATGGGGTTGGAACCGCCCTGCATCATGTAATAGCCGAGGAAGTTGCACCCGGAGGCCAGTTTGACGGCGGCCTGGGCGTCCACGGACTTCATGGGGATGACAAAGCGGTACTTATAGGAGACCATCATGCCCGCGCCCATCTCGCAGCAGGCGTACGGCTTGCTGCTCGGCGCGTATGAGGGATCGAACTCCTCGCCGCGCGGCACGTCGTCACTGTGGTAGTCACGGTAGAGATATTCGTCGGTGAGCGGGTGCTCGCCAGACTTTGCGTAGAACAGCCACGGACGGTAGGCATAGCCGCCCCACAGGGGCAGCACGTCGTCGGGCACGGGGGCCCCTCCCCAACCGGTGTTCGTGTAGAACGGGACGGCGACACCCTCCTGCTCGGCGATCTTCCTGAGCGCCTCGATGTAGGCGACGCCCTCGTGGCCGCCCGGCACCCAGTCCTCGGTCACGCCGTCGAGGAACTCCCACGGCGCCGAGGAGTGCATGTACTCGTTGTCGAGCTGGGCGGCGATCACCGGCCCGCCGTCCTTGAAGTAGAGCCCGGCAAGTTGGGCGGCGATGTGCGCGTAGAGGTCGCGCACGAGGCCCAGGCACACGGGGTCGGTGGAGCGGGCCTCGCACGGCTGGGAGAACACCCAGTCGGGGATGCCGCCGTTGCGTGCCTCGCCGTGGTCGAACGGCCCCATGCGCACGATGACGAACAGGCCGTGGCGGGCGCACAGCTCCACGAAGCGGCGCAGGTTGCGCCGGCCGGTGAAGTCCCACACCCCCTTGCATCCCTCGTGGTGGTTCCAGAACACGTAGGTGGAGACGATGTTGACTCCCGCGTCCTTGAGGCGCGCGAGCTGCCTGTCCCACAGCGCGCTGTCGAGACGGGAGAAGTGGAACTCGGCGGCGACGCCGAAGAACGGACGGCCGTCGTAGGTCATGTAATAGTCGGTGAAACCGATGCGATGGCCCTGAGGCGAGACATCCCACCCCTCATGAGTGATGGGGAAGGCCGAGCGCCGGGGGACGGTGAAACCGGTCAGATCAAGTGTGTGGGCATCCGCCATGATGGATCCTTTGCGAGATGTCAGAAATCAACAATTACAGGGATAAAAATCAGAAATGGGCGATCCAAAAGAAGAGGCGGCCATCGCTGACCGCCTCTTGTGTGGTGCCCCGTGTCGGGCACGTCAGGGGATCATCCCTTCACGGCGCCAGAGACCAGGCCGGAGACGATCCAGCGCTGGCAGATGAGGAAGAAGATGAACACCGGGATGAGCGCGATGGTCGTGATGGCCATGAACAGCGGCCAGTTCGTGGTGAACTGCCCCTGGGCGC
>JAXGWH010000068.1:0-3219 GCA_040773385.1 Aeriscardovia sp.
ATCGCCTCCCGCGCCCACTCCGAGGCGTTCGTGCCCGTGGTCAGAAAAGCCCTCGCCGACGCCGACCTCGACCTCTCCCAGATCAACGCGATCGCCGTCTCCGCAGGGCCGGGACTCGCCGGTTGCCTCGCCGTGGGCGTCTCCGGGGCCAAGGTGCTCGCGCTCGCCGCGAACAAGCCGGTCTATGGCATCAACCATGTGATCGGCCATATCGCCGTCACCCAGCTGCAGTTCGGTGGCTTCCCGGACGGCACGCTCGCGCTCATCGTCTCAGGCGGCCATACCTCGCTGCTGCGCGTGCACGACATCGCCCGGAAGGTCGAGGTGGTGGGCACCACCCTCGACGACGCGGCGGGGGAGTGCTTCGACAAGGTCGCCCGTCTGCTCGGCTTCCCCTATCCGGGCGGCCCGCACATCGACCGCCACGCGCGGCATGGCGATCCGACGGCCCTCGACGTGCCCCGCGCCCTCACCAAGGGCAACGCCGTCCGCCGCCATCCCTATGATTTCAGCTTCTCCGGCGTCAAGACCGCCGTCGCCCGCTGGATCGAGGAGCAGCAGGAGGAGGGTCGTCCGATCCCTGTGGATGACGTGTGCGCCTCGCTGGCAGCCTCGGTGGCGGACGTGCTCTCCGGCAAGGCCATGAAGGCGTGCGAGAACCTCGGAGCGGGCACGCTCATCGTGGGCGGCGGTTTTTCCGCCAACTCACAGCTGCGCCGCGCCCTGCTCGAGCGCGGGAAGGAGCACGGCGTGGAGGTGCGGATGCCCCGGCGCGAGCTGTGCACGGACAACGGCGCGATGGTCGCCATGCTCGGCAGCAACCTGCTGGAGGCCGGGTGCGCGCCCAGCCCGGAGAATTTCTCGATCGATTCGGCGATGCCCCTCGACCAGATCTACATGTCCTGAATCCCGCGACCCGCTCACAGTTTTGCCAGCGGCACCTTTGCCGTCGGCATCGGGAAATCTCTGTCGAGAAGATCCAGATCCTCCTGGTCGAGCGTGAGATCGCCCGCGGCCGCGTTGGCGGCCATGTGATCCGGGTTGCCGGTCTGGGGGATGGCGATCACCCGGCCCGAGCGCACCGTCCAGGCGAGCATCACCTGCCGGATGGTGGCATCGTGCCTGCGCGCCACCTGTGCCAGCGCCGGGCTCGCCTGCATTGCAGCCAGTCCCGCCCAGCCGCCCGAACCGAGCGGGGAGTAGGCGATGAACGGCAGATCATGCGCCTCCTGCCAGGCGAGCAGGTCGAAGTCGACCCCGCGGGTTGCCAGGTTGTAGAGGTCCTCGTTCGCCGCGCATTCGTCGCCGTAGGGCACCGACCACAGGTCCTCGAGGTCACTCACATCGAAGTTCGAGACGCCCCAGTGCGATACCAGACCCTGCCGCTGGTACTCATGCATCGACCAGGCGAAGAAGGCGAGGTCCACGTCGGCGCGCCAGTGCAGCAGATACAGGTCGATCTGCCCCGCCTCCGTCAGGCGCAGCGCGGTCTCCAGGCTCTTTTCGAGACGTCCGGGACGGGCGTTTGAGGGCAGCACCTTGTCGATGATGAACAGCCGCTCACGGCCGAAACGCCGCACGCACTCGCCGACGAATGCCTCGCTCGTGCCGTTTCCGTACATCTCGGCGGTATCGAGTACCTGCATGCCCGCGTCGAGCCCGCGGCCCACGGCCTGCAGCTGCCGTTCGCGGCGGGAGGCGTCTCCCATGCTCCACATTCCCATACCGACGGCGCCCACCTGCGTCCCGGCGATCCGGACTGTGCGCATCGTTCCTCGATTCTGTGGTTGTTCCGGTCTCACGATCTGTGATCGTGATGGTTGTGGATTGTTTTGGTTGTGGATTTTGTCGCGTTCAGTCGAGCCTGAGGATCGCCATGCTCTGCGGTGCGAGGGTGAGGGTGAGACCGTCTGAAGATTTGTCCGCGGGCATGTCCGTGGATGCCTTGTCCACTCCTGTAACGTCCGCTCTTGGAGCATCCGGTCCCGAAATCTTTACGGAGACCTGACCGACCGAGAGCAGCGTCTCCGTCTTCCGGCACCGAACGGCTGTGGGGGCCGTTTCAGGCCTCCTTCCCGGGTTGAGCGCGACGAGGATCCGTTCCGCCTGTCCTGATGCGGCACAGCGCTCATAGACGAAGGAACGCGAGCCGCGTCGGGCGTGCACAGGCCGGAAATCCGCGGCCGCGTCGAGCGCCTGCCCCGCGCCGTCATGCGCATGCCGCACCGCGATGAGCGAGCGGACGAAGGAGAGCAGCGAGCCCGGGTCCTTCTCCTGCGCGGCCACGGTCGGCGCGTCGGGGGAGGGGTCCACCGGCAGATACAGGTCGGAGGCCGGGGCCGTGGAGAAACCGAGGTTCGCCGTCGTGTCCCACTGCATCGGCGTGCGGCTGCCGGTGCGCCCGTAGCCGCCCTCCTTGCTCGGCAGGGTGCGGTAGCGCATGCCGATCTCATCGCCGTAATAGATGAACGGGATCCCCGGCATCGTCAGGAACATGGCGTAGGCGAGCCGCAGCTCCCGGTCCGTGAGCCTGGGCGCGAGGCGTGGGCTGTCATGGTTGCAGGTGAGGAAGCTGAACGAGCCGAGGTCCTTGGAGCGCTCGTACTGGCCCATATACTCGGCGAGGAACGCGGTCGGGTCCGCGTCGGAGTCCGCGCAGAAATAGCTGCGATCGTTCATACGCGAGAGCGGGTCGTCCGTGCGGCGCACGAGCAGGTTGTAGCCGTTGGGCACCCAGCCCCAGTCGAGGTAGAAGTCCATGTCGAACCCGGCCTGGAGCGACTGCCACGGGCGGCCCCACTCGGAGACGAACGCCGCCTGCGGGTACTCCTGTTTGATGGGGGTGAGGATCCTCCTCCATGTCTCGACGGTGCCGCTCTTGTCCTCATCGTCGTTTTTGACGAGGGAATCGGCCATGTCCACGCGGAACCCGTCCGCCCCGCGTGAGAGCCAGAAGCGCATGATGCCGCGGATCGCGTCGCGCGTGGAGGCGGCCGCGGGGGAATCGACGGACTGCTGCCACGGTTTCTCCTGCCTGAGATAGCCGTAGTTGAGCGCCGGCTGGAAGGCGAAGAAATTGGTGATATACGATCCGTCCCTGTCGGATTCTCCTGCCACGAAAGGCATGCCCGCGCCGTTCTCAAACGCCGAGCCCGTCCAGATGTACCGATCCGAGAAGCCCTTCCGGTCGGCGGGATCCCATTGCTGGCTCGCGCGGAA
>JAXGWH010000069.1:0-3195 GCA_040773385.1 Aeriscardovia sp.
CGGGCGCTCGAAGCCGAGCCGTGCTGCCCAGTCGAAGCCGATCTGGCGCAGTGTGCGCAGGTTGACCTCCCAGCCCAGGCTCACGTCAATCTCCGGATGGCGATGCTCTGCCTGGACGCGAAAAGCCTGATAGGCGGACACCATCCGGTCGTAGTCAAAGTACGGCTCACGGCAGTGGGGTGTGCACACAAGCTCGGTCACCCCGGCCTGTGCGGCGGCATCGAGCATGGCGAGGGACTCGTCCATGCTCGTTGCACCGTCATCAACTGCGGGAAGTATATGAGCGTGAATGTCGCGCATGCTTCGCCTGGCTTATCGAGGAATCGGCAGGACTCGGGGGATCCGTGAGGAACGCCGAACGGAAGAGGTCATCCGCACTCGGACGGGCCGACGACGAGCCGGCCGTCGAAGACGATGTGGAAGAACCGGTCGGAGCGGAAGCGGAGGCGGATGCCGAGGAACCCGTCGAGGCTGAAACGGCCTGGGAACCGGCAGACGCCGCCGCAGCAGCCGCGCTGTGGGCTGCCGGAACGGTCTGCGGCACGGCGGGCTGCTGCGTCGACGAGCGGAACGAGGAGCTTCCTGCCGCGCTCACCTCACCATCCTTGCCGTCCTTGCTGTAGTACTCGTAGTAGCCGTAATAGCTGGAGGCATTCGCATCGGTGGTGTCACAGTCGTTCATGATGACGCCTTTGACACGCGCACCGGCGGTCGTCAGCTGCTCCACCGCGTGGCGCAGGATATTACGCTTGGTGAAGTTCTCACGTAGCACAAGGAACGTGGCGTCGGCCTTGGCCGCCACCACCGCAGCGTCCACGAACGTGCCCACCGGCGGCGTGTCGATCACCACATAGTCGAAGCGGTCGGCCATATCGGCGAGGAAGCGCTCGTAATGCTCGCTGCCGAGGAAGTCAGGCGGATCGGGGATGCGCGGCTCGGCGTCAAGGAAGAACAGGCCCTTCTGCGCGGTCGGCGCGGCCACCTCCTCAATGGGCCGGCGACCGGAGATCACCGAATAGATGCCATGGCGCGGATGCACGCCGATGGTGGCGGCAAGGCTGCGCTTGCGCAGATCCCCCTCCACCAGCAGGCACGTCCTGCCTGCGCCGGCCATCGCCTTGGCGAGGTTGACCGACACGAACGTCTTGCCCTCATTGGGGATGGAGCTGGTGATGACGACCGTGTGGATCGGATGGTCCACATCGGTGAAGCGGATGTTGGCAAGCAGCGACTGGGCCGAATCGGCGACCAGATCGTGCATCCTCTGTTTCTTGGTCTTATGCGGCATGTCTACCCCCGCTCACGAACGGATCTTGGGGAAATGGGCGACGATCGGCAGCCCCGTGAGCCGCTGCGCCTCCTCGTCGCCGCGCACCTTCGTATTGAGGCGGTCGGCGAGGACGACGATGACGGCGGCCAGCAGCAGGCCGACGAGGAAGGCGACCACCACGTACAGCGTGCGGCGCGGGCCGGAGGGGGCGGTCGGCACGGAGGCGGCGTCCACCACGTTGACGGCCGAGACGCCCATCACGCTTGAGGCGGTCTTCGCCGTCCTCTTCACATAGGTGTTGGCGATCTGGGCGGCGGTGCGCGGGTTCGTGCCGGTCACGGAGATCGTGACGATGCGCGAGGTGGTCGAGCTGTCGATATCCACCTTGTACCCGGCGAGCGAGCGCAGACCGAGCTGGTGCGCCACGTCCGAGGAGACGCGGTCCGACTTGGCGATGGTGACCACATCGTTGGCGAGCAGCTGTCCGGCGCTCAGATTGTTCAGATCCGTGCTGGAAGACTGCTGGTCGGCGGATGAGACGTTCTTCGTGAGGACATACATGCTGGTGGTCGCCGTGTACTGGTCGGGCATGAACGCGCAGACGCCCGCTGTGGCGAGCGCGAGCACTACCGGCAGGGCGATCATCAGCCCGAGATGGCGGTGCAGCAGGGCGAAGAATTGCCTCAGGGTCATGTCTCTCACCTCCTCTTTCGTGGTTTTTCACTCAGTGATTTCTCAGTAAGTGATTTCTTGGTGATCGGATCTGTACTGGAACGTGTGACGAGTGCAATAGGACGGGTGGCAAACGCGGCATGGACGAATGGTGACGGCATCAGTACGCACCTGTGCCTTTCAGCACCGCCGGGATCGTCTTGAGCAGGATGGCGATGTCGCCGGCGAAGGAGTTGTTGGTCACGTACCACACGTCGAGCTGCTCGCCCTGCGCATCGGAGAGGTCCGCGCGCCCGGAGATCTGCCACGGGCCGGTCAGCCCTGGTTTGACAAGCAGGCGCAAAGCGTAGACGGAGTTGTTGTTGTCGCGCTGATAGGGCAGCTGCGGGCGCGGACCGACAAAGCTCATCGTGCCGTTGAAGATGTTGAACAGCTGGGGCAGCTCGTCAAGCGAGGTCTTACGCAGGAACCGGCCGACCCTGGTCACGCGCGGGTCCTGCTTGTCTTTAAACGTGTTGTTGCCGCTCTGGCCGAGCCGTGCGGCGAGCTTCTGCTCGAGCCTGTCGGAGCCCACGCGCATGGAGCGGAACTTGTACATGGTGAACGGCTTGCCGTATTGGCCGATGCGCGTCTGGGTGTAGAACACCGGGCCGCCGTCATCGTGCTTGATGGCAAGAGCGATGACGGTCATGGGGATGGCGGCGAGCACCAGCGCGATGATCGAGAGCAGCAGGTCGAACACCCGCTTGGTCAGCTGGCGGAACCAGCGGAACTGCGGCAGACCGGAGGTGAGCACGGGCATGGTGTCGGCGGTGTTGTGCAGGTAGAACATGAACCCGCCGTTGATATCACCGGTGGTGGCAACCGGGATGCTCAGCTCCATGCCCGAGGCCTGCACGGCACGGGAGAACGCCGCATATTCGCGCGAGCCGCGGTCGATGCCGTCGGTGAGCAGCACCACCTGCGAGCCGAGCTGGCGAGCGGTGGCAGGCAGATGCGAGTCAAAGGCGAGCAGGCGCAGATGATTCGCCCGCGCCCAGGCATTGTGCCGGGTGCCGGCGATAGCGGACTGGTCAGCGCGCGGGGCACCATCCCCATCGCGGGTGATGGGTGCCACGGCGATCACCTTGTAGCCCAGCCCCACGTTGGAACGGATGTCCGCTAAAGCGTTGGTCACCCCCCCCCAGCTGCCGACGAGGGTGACCGGGTAGCGCATACGTCCGCGCACGCGCATGGCATGCACGATGCGCCGC
>JAXGWH010000070.1:0-2496 GCA_040773385.1 Aeriscardovia sp.
CGCCCGATGGCTCGATGGTCATCTACCACAAGACCGAGTACAAGGAGCGCCGCGATCACTACGCCTTCTACGCCGTCAACAGCCCCGTCGTCGGCTTCGACACCGACCGCGCCACGTTCCTGGGCAAATTCAACGGCTGGGGCAGCCCCGCCGCCATCACCGGCGGGCATGCCTTCGACTCCGTGGCCCACGGCTGGTCGCCCATCGCCGCCCCGCGCGTGCGCGTGCGCCTGCAGCCCGGCCAGTCCCGCGACCTCGTCTTCCAGCTCGGCTTCTGCCAGCTGCCCCATGACCAGAAATGGGAGGACCCGGACGATCCCGCCAAGGTGGGCATCATCAACAAGAAGCCCGCCCATGCGCTCATCGAGCGTTTCGACACCGGCGAGAAGGCGGACGCCGCGCTCGCCGAGCTGCGTGCCTACTGGGACAAGCTGCTCTCGGTGTTCCACGTCTCCACCGGCAGCCCCAAGCTCGACCGCATGGCCAACATCTGGAACCAGTACCAGTGCATGGTCACCTTCAACTTCTCCCGCTCCGCCTCGTACTTCGAGTCGGGTATCGGCCGCGGCATGGGCTTCCGCGACTCCAACCAGGACATCCTCGGCTTCGTGCACATGGCCCCGGGGCGCACGCGCCAGAGGATCCTCGACCTGGCCAGCACGCAGCTGCCTGACGGCTCGGCCTGGCACCAGTACCAGCCGCTGACCAAGAAGGGCAACGCCGGCATCGGCGGCGGCTTCAATGACGACCCGCTCTGGCTCGTGGCCTCCGCCTTCGCCTATCTGGCCGAGACCGGCGATGCCACGATCCTCACCGAGCCGGTCGTCTTCAACTCCGAGAAGGGCACCGAGCAGCCGCTGCTCGAGCATCTGCGCCGCTCGGTGAACTACACCACCACGCACCTGGGCCCCCACGGCCTGCCGCTCATCGGCCGCGCCGACTGGAACGACTGCCTCAACCTCAACGCCTACACGGCCACGCCCGGCGAGAGCTTCCAGACCGTCAAGTCGAACAGGCCGGAGAACATCGCCGAGTCCGTGTTCATCGGCGGCATGTTCGTGCTCTACGCCGGCCGCTACGCCCAGATCCTCGACCAGTACGGCACCACCTGCGGCATGTCCGAGGCCGACGCGCGCGACGAGGCCGCCTCGGTGCGGCAGGCCATGGAGAAGATCCGCGCCGCCGTGGAGGACGCCGGCTGGGACGGCAAATGGTTCCGCCGCGCCTACGACGCGCAGTCGCGCCCGGTGGGCAGCCACACCGACAGCGAGGGCAAGATCTACATCGAGCCGCAGGGCATGTGCTCCATGGCCGGCATCGGCCTGACCGACGGCAAGGCGCGCACCGCCCTCACCTCCACGAAGGACCTGCTCACCACCAAGTATGGCACCGCCATCCTCTGGCCCGCCTACTCCACCTACCGCATCGAGCTGGGCGAGATCTCCAGCTATCCGCGCGGTTACAAGGAGAACGGCGGCATCTTCTGCCATAACAACCCGTGGGTCTCCATCGCCGAGGCCGTCGCGGGCGACCCCGACGAGGCGTTCAACGTCTACTGGCGCACCTGCCCGGCCCACACCGAGGAGATCAGCGAGATCCACAAGACCGAGCCGTACATCTACTGCCAGATGGTGGCCGGGCCCGAGTCGTTCGCCCCGGGCGAGGGCAAGAACTCGTGGCTGACCGGCACCGCCGCATGGACGTTCCTCGACCTGTCGCAGTACCTGCTCGGCGTGCGCGCCACCCTCGGCGGCCTCGCCGTCGACCCGCACCTGCCGGCCCGCTTCACCGACGTGCGCGTCGACCGCGCTTATCGCGGCGCCACGTACCACTTCCGCTTCGTGCGCGAGGGGGCTGCTGTTGCGCAGGGTGCGCTCGCGCAGGGCGTCACCACCGCGCAGGGTGTCACCGCGCGGGGTCCGCAGACGCAGACCGGCGTAGATGGTTCCGCGCAGGTCCCCGACCTCGCCGACCAGGGCTGGGACCCGTCCGTGCCCTCGCACACCAATCCCGCCTTCGGCGCGGACATGGCCGACCACTACCGCGACGCCGGCTACAGCCCGGCCGGCGAGGGCGGGCAGGTGCTGCAGGGCCTCGACCCCTCGCGCGTGGTGGTCGACGGCACGGCTCTGACGGCCGACGACCGCGTGCGCGAGGCCAACGGCCGCATCGTGCCGGTCATCCCGGTGGCGCAGAAGGGCGCCGAGGTGGACGTGCTCGTGCGCCTGTGAACACCCACCGGCCTCCTAACGTTGTGGGTGGAAGTCATATTTTGCTGGAATCGTCTTTTCGGCGGGCAAGGATGGTCCATCCTTCATCGCCTGGCAGCAGGAGGCCGATATGCAGGTATTCACGAAGAGGCTCGAGACGCCGGACGGCTCGCAGGCATCCCTCGACGGCTATGTGATCGACACCAGCCCGGAGACCGACGCCGCGCGCCGCCGCCCGGCCGTGCTCATCTTCCCGGGCGGGGGCATCAACAAGATCGCCGGGCGC
>JAXGWH010000071.1:0-2276 GCA_040773385.1 Aeriscardovia sp.
CAGGGAAGGGAAACATCATGGCAGAAGTCATCATCGTCAAAGACCAGCACGAGGCGGGCAGGATCTACGCCCGCAGCGTGGCCGACCTCATCAAGCGCAAGCCGGACGCCGTCCTCGGCCTGGCCACCGGTTCCAGCCCGCTCGCCGCCTACGAGGAGCTGGCGAAGATCATCTCCGACGAGAAGATCGACGTCTCGCGGGTGCGCGGCTACGCGCTCGACGAGTACATCGGCCTGCCGCTCAGCCACCCGCAGTCGTACCACAGCACCATCTGGCGCACAGTGGTGGAGCCGCTCGGCCTCGATCCGGCCAACGTCCATGTGCCGGGCGACGTGCTCGACGGCGCCCCGCTCTCCGACGCGGAGAAGGTCTCCCACGCCGGCGCGGACTATGACAAGGCCATCGCCGATGCGGGCGGTGTGGACGTGCAGATCCTCGGCATCGGCACGGACGGGCATGTCGGCTTCAACGAGCCGGGCTCCTCGCTCGCCTCGGGCACCCGCGTCAAGACGCTGGCCGAACAGACACGGCAGGACAATGCGCGCTTCTTCGACGACAATGTGAGCAAGGTGCCCACGCACTGCATCACGCAGGGCATCGGCACCATCCTCAAGGCCCGCCATCTCGTCCTCCTCGCGTTCGGCGAGGGCAAGGCCGAGGCGGTGGCCGAGACGGTGGAGGGCGGCGTCTCGTCGTTCTGCCCGGCCTCCGCGCTGCAGCTGCACCCTCATGCCACGGTGATCGTGGACGAGGAGGCCGCCTCCCGCCTGCGCCACAAGGACTACTACCGTTGGGCCTACGCGCACAAGCCCGCCTGGCAGTCCATCTGAGCGGGGCCAGGAGAGTGGCTCGGAGAGTGGCCAGGAGAGTGACCAAGGGATGATGATGGATCGATCGGCACAAGACACACGGCACGCCGTGGAGGAAAATCTGACGCCGGACTTCTCCTCGCAGGTCTGGCAGGTGACCTCGGCGATGGAGGGCCGCCCCCGCGCGTTCGCGCTCACCGGGGCGACGAAGATCGACGCGACGGGCATCCTCCATGATTTCTGGCTGGTGGCCGGCCCGGACGGATCGATCACCGCCACCGGCACGGGGGCCGTGGATGGTACGGAGGCCATAGACGGCACAGGGACCATTGATGGCACAGAAGCCGCGTCTGGGACGAAAGCCGCATCAGGGGCAGATTCCTCCAGCTCCGGTTCTGACGCCGATACCGGTTCCGCCTCCGCCTTCGCCGCCGCCTGCGCCGACGCGGGCCTCGACCCGCACGGCCCGCAGGTGGTCGACGCACACGGACTTCTCGTCGTGCCCGGCTACATTGACATCCACGCCCACGGCGGCTGGGGTGCCTCCTTCGACGACGGCCCGGAGGGCCTGGAGACCGCCCGCGCCTGCCACGCCTGGCACGGCACCACCCGTCAGGTGTGCTCGCTCATCACCAACCCGCTCGACGTGATGTGCCGCAATATCTCCGTCGTGCGCGAGGCGATGGGATCGCGTCCCGACATCCTCGGCTCGCACCTCGAGGGCCCGTTCCTCGCCCTCTCGCGCAAGGGCGCGCACGACCCGGCGTGCCTGCGCGACCCCGAGCCGGCGGCCGTGAAGAAGCTGCTCGGCGCGGGGCACGGCACGATCCGCCAGATCACCCTCGCCCCCGAGCGCGCGCACGGCCTGGAGGCGATCCGCACGCTCGCCGCGGCCGGGGTCATCCCCGCCGTGGGCCACACGGACGCCGACTATCCCACCGCACGCGCCGCCTTCGACGCGGGAGCCCGTATCCTCACCCATCTGTTCAACGCGATGAACGGCCTGCACCACCGCAACCCGGGGCCCATCCCCGCCGCCGTGGAGGACCCGCGCGTGACCATCGAGCTCATCAACGACGGCTTCCACGTGCAGGACCCCATGCTGCGCCTGGGCTTCTCGTTCGCCCCGCACCGCACGGCATTCGTCACCGACGCGATGTCCGCCACCGGCTGCCCGGACGGGCATTACAAGCTCGGCGAGCTGGATGTGAACGTGGAGGACGGGCACGCCCGCCTCGTCTCCAACGGCGCCATCGCCGGCTCCACGCTGCTTTTGGAGCGTTCGGTGCGGCGTGCCGTGCAGGTGCTCGGCATCGACCCGCCCGACGCAGTGGAGGCCGCCACGCTCACGCCGGCACGGGCGCTCGGCCTCGACCGGCCCAACAGCCTCACCGGCGCCCCGCTCGGACTCCTCCGCCCCGGCTACGCCGCCGACGCGCTGCTGCTCGACCCGTCCGACTGGTCGGC
>JAXGWH010000072.1:0-2242 GCA_040773385.1 Aeriscardovia sp.
GCCGGCGATGCAGCAGCCTGCGCCGGCCGCCCAGCAGCCCAGCGGCAGCGTCCCGGGCAAGGGCAAGGCCATTGCCTCGCTTGTCCTCGGCATCGTGGGCATTGTCTTCTGGTTCTTCGGCTATTCCTCCATCGTCTCCATCGTGGCGGGCATCGTCGGCATCATCCTCGCCTCCTCCGCGAAGAAGGACGGCTATGACGAGGGTATGCGCGTGGCGGGCTTCGTCCTGTCGATCCTCTCGCTGGTCGTCGGCGCCATCGTTCTCATTTCCTGCATTGCCTGCGCCGGTGCCATCGCAGGCGGCGCCAACACGGTGAACTCCACGCTCAACTCGCTCAGCTCCCTGAGCTGACGCGATCCGCACACCGGGCGGTCCGGCCGCCCGGCAACGCGGCGGGATGCCCCCATCGCACGTCCGTCGGGAGAACGGTCAGCGATCCGGTCCGGCATCCCCCGTATCGACAGACGGCCGGCCGTCCCCTTTGAGGAAGGCACCGGCCGTCCTTGTTTTTGCGCGGTGTTTCTTCGCACCGTTTTCGTGCAATCGGTGCAATCGGTCTTGTTTTTCGTATGATCCGCCCATCATCCCGCCGGGCACCCAGAGGAGCAGAGGATGCTGCCGTTCGTCACCATCGCCGGAAGGGTCTTCCCGACTTACGGGCTGTGCTGCATGCTCGGTCTCGCGGCCGCCATGCTCCTTGTCTGTCTGCGGGCGCGGCGATTCTACAACAGCGCGGATGATTCCGCCTATCTGCTCATCTGGATCGTCATCGGCGCGATGGTCGGGGCGAAGATCGTCTATATCCTCACCGTCCTGCCCCAATTCTGCACCGATCTGCGCTGGGCGCTGTCCGATCCCGGCCGTTTCGCCGCGTTGTATCTATCTGGCGGCTTCGTGTTCTACGGCGGGGTGATCGGCGGCTTTGCCTCGGCGTTCCTTGCCGCGCGTTATTTCCGGCTCCGTCTGGTGGATTACATCGCGCAGTTCACCCCGGCGATCCAGCTCGCCCATGCCATCGGCCGGATCGGCTGCTTCGCCACCGGCTGCTGCTACGGCATCCCGTTCCATCCGGGCATCGTCTACCACCATGCCGTCGCCGGACCGAACAACGTCGAGCTGTTTCCTGTCCAGCTGCTCGAGGCGGCGGCCGAACTGCTGATTTTTGTTGTGCTGATGGTCGCCACGGACAAGGGCCTGTCCGGCTGGGATCCCCTCGCCCTGTATATCGGGTTGTACAGCGTCTATATCGGGTTGTACAGCGTCGTGCAGTTCTCGGACGAGTTCCTGCGCGGCGATGCCATCCGCGGGATCTTCGGCGGGCTGTCGACCTCGCAGTGGATCAGCCTGCTCGCCTTCATCGCGGTCATCGTCTATATCGCCTGCAGACCGCGTCTGGCACGGGCCGCAGACAGTCGGTCGCATGGCGGCACGTCCGGCGCGCCCGGCGCGCCCGGCGCGCACGGCACGTCCGGCACGTCCGGCACGCACGGTGTGCCCGCACTCGGCACATCGGACGGACCTGCCGACCCTACTGCCTGATCGCCCGGCCTGCCTGTTCCGCCTTGTCGACGCCGCGGCGCATGTTCGACTCCGTCCAACTGCCCGACACCTCCACGGTGGCGAGGTTCTTCCAGCGCATGTAGCGCTGCAGGGTGGCAAACCAGTCCATCAGCACCTTCATGTCGTCATGTGTGCCGTAACCGGTGGCAAGCACGACGGCTTTCTTGTCCTTCAGCTCGTGATTAAAACTGTAGAAGCGGTCGACGCACGTCTTGAGCTGCGCGTTCATGCCGTAGTAGTAGAGCGAGCTGACGAGCACCACCACGTCGGCCGTGAGCAGGCGTGGCAGCACCTCCTTCTCGTAGGTGTCGGTGCCGGCGATGCCGACCTCCGGACTGCCCTCCTCAAGCCGCAGCGGCTGCAGGTCCGTGGCAAGCCCCGCGTCGAAGCGGTAGACGTCGTTTCCCGCGGCTTTCGCGCCGCGCTCGAACGCGTCCGCGAGCCGCAGCGCGGTGCCACCCTTGTGCGGGCTGCCGGTGAGCATCACAATCTTGGCCATGATTCCTCCTCTGCCGTATCCCCATCGTATCGGGAAAGATCCGTTTTTATGCCATATCAGCCGAAGGAAAGAACGGTCTTGTTCTTCATGTCCTTGAAGTGATAACAGATCACGCGATGTGTCATCCTTGACACACCCAAAACAACCGTGCCCCCTGTGGGACTCGAACCCACAACCCACGA
>JAXGWH010000073.1:0-2076 GCA_040773385.1 Aeriscardovia sp.
CAGCGCCGAGAAGTCCGGCAGGCCGCCGATGTGGTGGATGTAGCGGTGGATGTACCGGTTCATCTCGAGGGCGGAATCCCAGTTCTCGAAGGCGAACATCGTGCGCCAGTAGAGCCAGAAGTTGGACTTGAGCACCGCGTCATCGAAGAAGTCGGTGATCTTCTTGTTCTCCAGGTCCTTCTCCGGGGTGAGGTAGAGCTTGAGGATCTCCATCACGGCCTTGTCGGAGAGGTTGAAGCGGTTGTCGGTGTGGGCGTTGCGGCCGCGGTCGCGCGTGGCGCGGCAGTTGGAGTAGTTCGGGTCGTCCTTGTTGAGGCGGTAGTAATAGTCGAGCACGGAGAGGTTCTTGTCCTCGAAGCTGGGCACGTCGCGGTAGACGTCCCACATCACCTCGAAGTGGTTGTCCATCTCGCGCCCGCCGCGCATCACATAGCCCTCGCCGGCCACGAACGCGCCGTCAAGCGCGCCGCCCGGCAGCTTGTCCTTGTCGAACACATGGATGTTCGCGCCCGGCATCTGCGCGTCGCGCACGAGGTAGAACGCCGCGGTGAGGGCGGCCAGGCCCGTGCCGATGATGTAGGCGTTCTTGTGCTCGATGCCCTCCGGCTTGCGCGGGTGGGCGAATGCCTCATAATTGCCTGCCGAATAGTACATGGGTGCCTCCTTGCAGCGCCATGCGTGCGCGCCCCTTCGACCGATCCCGGGTGGATCCGCGTCATCGGGCGCATCGCGACATCAAATCCTCATTCTACGGACGATTTCTGGGTGTTTGCTGGGCAAAACGCGGGAGTGCGCCGACCACAACGTCAGAGCCCTCAGCCCAGCCGCTCCTCATCCGCGCGTGTCAGACCGCCCGGGATGAGCTCTATGGCGTCATGCGAGAGGAACCGGCAGATCTCACGCCCGTCCCCGCTCTCGTAGTATCTGGTGAGGAGAGGGGGCGAACTGTTTGTTCTGCGCAGGATCGACCGCGAGGAGCCCGATGCCCCGATTGACGAGGTGATGGTTGGCGACCATGAGCGCGGTACGTTTGTTGCCGTCGCCGAAAAACTGCCCGCGGCTGATGGTGAGGAACAGCTTGAAGGCGGCGGCCTCCGGCTCTGATTCTTCTGAGACGGCCTCCTCCACCTGCGACCTCGCCTTGGCGGGCGTGGGGATCGGCGGCCTCCAATCCGTTCCGGTGATCCCGACCGGGAACGTGCGCGGTTCCCCGGCCCCGTAGACGAGCGAGGCACAGACGAGCCGGTTGTACGTGCAGACGAGATCCCAATCGACCGGCCGGTCGGCATGCTCGATCAGCCAGTTCCACGCCCACGCGATGTTGTGGACGGTCACGATCTGGTTGACCCGCAGATCGTGAGGCGCGATGTTGTCGCAGATGTCATATGCCTGCGGATATGTCACGGACATCTCGATGTTCGACGTCTTCCAGACCGCCTCGGCAAAGAGGCGACGGGCCAGAAACACGGCAGATCTGCGATTCTCTTTGATTCCCATCGCTCCTCCTTCGTTCATCCTGCACATCAGGCATCGGCACAACAGCGCACATCGATATATCCGACACCATTCTGGCTGATCAGCGTCCGGCGGATCAACTTCCCGGATGACGGACCGTCCTGAGGACAGAAAAACGGCCCGCACCTGATGGTGCGGGCCGTTCGATGTGCCGTGATGTGGCGTCAGCCGATCTCAGTCGGCGGCGTGGCCGGCAGCCGCGGAGGCCGCGGCGGACCCGGACGCCGGCTGGGTGGCGGCCTCATGGCCGTCCGTGCCGGCGAGCGGGTCCTCGGGCATGGCGTTCAGCTCGAGATGGTCCTCATCGCCGGTGTGGTCGACGAGCACCGTGTCGCCGTCGTTCACCTTGCGGGCGAGCAGCAGGTTGGCAAGCTGGTTGTCGATCTGCTCCTGCACCAGGCGACGCAGCGGACGGGCACCGTAGACCGGGTCGTAGCCCGTGTCGGCGAGCCAGTCCTTGGCCGCCTTCGTCACCTGCAGGCGGATGCGGCGCTCGGCCAGCCTCTTGGACACGCGGCCGACCTGGATGTCGACGATCTTGCCCAGATCCTCGCGGGTGAG
>JAXGWH010000074.1:0-2014 GCA_040773385.1 Aeriscardovia sp.
AGCTGCGTGCTGGCCAGGTCGAGGATCCTCTGGCGGGTGCGGGCCGGTGCCATGTGCACGAAGCCGAGGATGTCCTGGTTGGAGACGCGGAAACCCATGCCGCGGCCGATGCCCGACTCGAAGTATGAGGCGGAACGGGAGAAGTTGAACGTGACCATGCACTGGTACTGGTTCCAGATGTTGGCCATGCGGTCGAGCTTGCGGCTGCCGGTGGAGACGTGGAACACGGAGAGCAGCCTGTCCCAGTAAGAGCGCAGATCGGCGAGCGCGGCGTCCACCTTCCCGGAGGTGTCGAAGCGCTCGATGAGGGCGTGGGCGGGCTTCTTGTTGATGATGCCCACCTTGGCGGGGTCGTCGGGGTCCTCCCATTTCTGGTCGTGGGGCAGCTGGCAGAAGCCGAGCTGGAAGACGAGGTCGCGGGACTGGCCGGGCTGCAGGCGCACGCGCACGCGGGGTGCGGCGATGGGCGACCAGCCGTGGGCGACGGAGTCGAAGGCATGCCCGCGGGTGATGGCGGCGGGGGTGCCCCAGCCGTTGAATTTGCCGAGGAACGTGGCGCGGTCGGTGTCGAAGCCGACGACGGGGCTGTTGACGGCGTAGAAGGCGTAGTGATCGCGGCGCTCCTTGTACTCGGTCTTGTGGTAGATGACCATCGAGCCATCGGGCGCGGTCTTCTCGATCTCCACCTCGCCGGTGGAGAGGTTGCGCTGGAAGTTCTCGGCGTCGTCGGAGGCGTCCCAGAGGCACCATTCCACCGCGCCCGTCACATCGAGGGTGACGGCGTGGCCGGTGGTGTTGCGCAGGCGCAGGCGGTCGACCTCGCAGGCGGCGTGCAGCGGCACGAAGCAGGTGAGCTCGGTCTCGATGCCGGCCTTGGCGGCCTCAAACACGGTGTAGCCCATGCCGTGGCGGCAGACGTACTTGTCGAGCGGGGTGCGCGAGGGCAGGAACGAGGGCGAGAAGGTGAGCTCCGGTCTGGCGTCGTCGGCCACGTTCCCCTCGCCGTCGACGGGCATGAGGGAGATATACCAGCTGCGCGAGCCGTTGTCCTGCGGCACGCCGTTGTAGCGGTAGCGTGTCAGACGCAGGAGCTTGGCGTCGCGGTAGAAGTCGTAGCCGCCCGCCGTGTTGGAGATGAGGCCGAAGAAGTCCTCGTTGCCGAGGTAGTTGATCCACGGCAGTGGCGTGGCGGGGGTGGTGATCACATACTCGCGCGCCTGATCGTCAAAGTAACCGTAACGCATGGTCCTGTGTCCCTTTTCTTTCCGCACGTTTGCCGGCGGCGTCGCCGGCCACGGCCACGGACGGCACACCTGTGATACCGTTCGTTAGTGTCTGATAAATACGGCGCGTATTTATCATACAGTTTATTTATAGATTAATAAACAACAGATCGACGGATTGTTTCCGGAACATCCTGGAGACAGTGCGGCACAACGGATGTGACGATCAGATGAGCAAAGACGCAGGACACATGGACGATGCAGATGACACGACGCGTGCGGGCGCGACGGAAACGGCGCCCTCGGGGCGGACGACCGGCACGGCCACCTCCCCCGCGGCCACCGCGCACACCGCCGCACCCACAGGCGCACAGGCCCCCGCGCCGACCGTCCTGCCCCCGGAGACCATGCAGGTGCCGGCGTGGGACGCGTTCCGCCGCCATGACAACCGCAACGAGCCGGTCCGCTCCACGTTCTCCACGACCGTGACGGCCTCGGCGCGCAAGGTGCCGATCCACCATGACTCGGTCTTCTCCGGAAAGAAGCGTCTCAGCCCCCAGGAACGCATGACCGAGATCACCCGCGGCGCGGCGGACGTCATCTCTGAGAAGGGCTTCCAGGGCATGAGCATGCAGGACGTCGCCGACCGTGTGGGCATCACCGAGGCGGCGCTCTACCATTACGTGCGCGCCAAGGCCGACCTGCTCAGCCTCGTGCTGCGCACCTACTACGACTCCCCCGCCGCCGACGACTTCATCTACGGCACCTGCCAGGGCATCGACGCCGACGGG
>JAXGWH010000075.1:0-1965 GCA_040773385.1 Aeriscardovia sp.
CCGACGCGAGCAATGCGCTCCAGACCGCGAAACAGGCGGCCTCCGGGAAAGGCGAGAAAGGCGAGAAGGGTGATCCCGGTCCACGGGGTCTGCCCGGAAAAGATGGCAAGGACGGAAAGGACGGCGAAAGGGGGCCGATCGGACCGCCCGGACCGCAGGGCGAGCCCGGCAAAGACGGAAAAGACGGCGCGGACGGTAAGCAGGGCCCGCAAGGCCTCCCCGGCAAAGACGGCAAAGACGGCGAACAAGGGCCGCGCGGCCTGCCCGGCAAAGACGGGAAAGACGGCAAGCAGGGGCCGCAGGGAGAGCCGGGCAGCGTCGCCAACGCCTGGGCATCCTGCTGGCCCGTCGGATCCATCTATAGGTCAAACCGCCACGTGAATCCTGCCACACTCTTCGGCGGGGGCACGTGGCGAGAGGTTTCAGACAACATTTCATTCGCGTGGGTGCGCGAGGAATAACAAGGAGGAATCATGGGCGTAAGGTCCGGGTACAACCACTATCAGTGCGACCGTTGCGGAAAGGAAGCGTATCTCGACCCCAAGGGTGCCGAGGCGTCCGCATGGTCCAAGCTCCAGCGAATCTCAGTTGACAAGGCCACATCTGAAGATCCGATCACCGCATACGAGTTCTGCAACGACTGCCGCAACGCCTACACCTCGTTCGATCGTCCGCAGGACGATGCGTTCGCCGATTTTATGAGCCAGCCCGCGCGTGACCGGGCGGCGGCGCAGGCTCAGGCGGACGCCGACGCGAAAGCGAAGGCCGAGCAGGAGAAGGCCGCGCGTCAGAAGGAGATCGACGACGCCGTGGCCGCAGCCGTCGAGAAGGCCAAGGCGGAGCAGAAGGCGGAGGACGAGAAGACGATGATCAAAGTCCCTGACACCCCGACCGTCACCCCGGGCACCGGTTCCGGCTCTGAGAGCGGCGATACCACCGATACCGGTGGCACAGAAACGGATAAAAACGGCTCCGATTCCACCGGAATCGTGGAGAATCCGTCTGGCAGCGATAAGGAGAATGACTGATGACGATGGAGCTTGTGGACGGCCGCAAGGGCGAGCCGCACATCGACAGCACGGACATGGGCATCCTCCATCAGGCGCTCTACGGCAAGGGCTCGTATGTGCTCGACTGGGGGCAGGACCTCGGCTGCGTCATGAGTGACGCGAACCATGCGGTGGTCGGCACGGGGTGCGGGATGATACAGGGTCTCTGTTTCACGGTCACGGGCAGCGAGACTATCCAGATCGATTCCGGCTCGCAGTCACAGCAGCGCAACGATCTGATCTGTGTCCACTACCACCGTGACAGCTCCACCAACGTGGAATCCGTCGAGCTGAAAGTCCTGAAGGGCACTGCCACATCCGGCACCGCGTCTGACCCGAGCGTGCCGGATGGCACGATCCTTGAGGAGGCGACCGACGCGTACATGCCGCTCTGGAGGATTCCGATCACAGGTATCACCCCGGGCACGCCGGTCAGCCTGTTCGAGACGCTCCCGTCGCTGCGGGATTCCGTAACCCGAACACAGACGACCTGGCAGCCGCCATACTCATCCGGATCACGGATCGGTCTTGTGAGGGCCGGGAATACGGTCACGACCAGCGGCAGCATCTCGCTGAACAACGATCTCGTCGGCGCGACGAACGTGCACGCCTCTGAGATCGTCCCGGAGGGCTACCGTCCTCTCGACGCGGGAACCATCATTTTCACCGGAAACAACAGCGATATCTGGTCCGTCCGCGTCGGTTCTGACGGTTCCTGCATGTTCTCCGGGAGCGGGCACAGAGGCTATTTCTTCACCGCATTCGGTGCCTGGGTCGCCGCTTAATCTGACGGCCACGGGTCGGCGGTCAGCCACGAGCCCGCCGACCCATTGGACTGAGCGCCGCACGGTGATCGTGCCAGAGCGGAGATCAATGTCCTGCCACTCAAGCCCCACGCTCTCACAGCGGCGCAGCC
>JAXGWH010000076.1:0-1867 GCA_040773385.1 Aeriscardovia sp.
CCGTCGACAACGGCTACGACGATCCGGACTACACCGACTGGGTGTGGCCGGGCGTCCGTACTGATCTCCAGGGCGGCGACGTCCACATGGCGATCAACACCGCCGGCGACAACGAGAAGTGAGCCTGACGGTTCCGTCATCGGCCTGTCCGCGTGATCACCCCATCGGTGGTCCCCACAGCCGGTGACACCGCTCCCCGTCCGGATGGATCCTCATGGATCCCCGGGCGGGAATTTTTTTATCGATTCTTCACTCCTCACCACCTGATTCTTCATCGGCATGACGCTTCTGTGACCTCTGCCCGCGTGATAATGGACACATGAGCACCGCATCCTCTTCCTCACCCTCCGACAGCCGCGACAAAAACCGTCCCCAGGGCGATGCCTCCCGCATCTTCCTCTATTCCTTCGCCCCCCAGGCACCCACCGAGGCCATGGCCCATCACCTCTATTCCCTGCTCGGCAGCCACCACGAGCGCGTGGTGCGCATGCAGGTGATCACCGAGAAGGAACCCTCGCAGGTGGCGGACATCACCCTCTCCTCGCCGCTCAACGGCACCACCCTGCCCCGCTATCATGCCGACCCGCAGGCGGCACGGCTCGAGGCGGTGACGAACGTGCACCTGCTTGAGAAGATGACGCATCCCACAACGGTGCTGCTCACCGCCCCGACCGGGCACTCCGGCATGGACCCCCTGCTGCTCGAGGCCGGCACCGTGCTCGCCGCCGACCTGCAGGCGCGCGTCTTCATTCTCGTGCCCGGCCCGCTCTACCTCGATACGCCGGACGCCTCCGACGACCTGCACACCCGTCTGGCATCGGCCATCTCCTGGGTCCGCCGCGGCGGGGCCCATGTGGCCGGCGTGTTCGTCACGCAGACCCCCGCCGATGAGCTGCCCGCCTATGTGAGCTCCGTTCCGGTGTGGCCGGCGGACGCACCCGATGACGAGGCCGTCTTCGCCAGCACGCGGCGGCACTCCGACCCGGTCATCACCCCGGCCGCCTTCCAGTACTCACTGCTTGAGAAAGCACGTGCGGCCGGAAAGACGATCGTGCTGCCCGAATCCGACGACGAGCGCGTGCTCACCGCCGCCAACTATCTGCTCGACCAGGGCATCGTCGACATCCTCCTGTGCGGCGAGGCGTCCGCCATCCGCGAGCGCGCCGAATCATTCGGGCTGCACGCCGTGGCCGAACGGGCAAAGATCCTCGCCCCCACCGACGATCTCTTGGCAAAGATGGCAGACCGGCTCGTGGAAATCCGTTCGACGAGCAGAAAACCCCTCACCCGCGAGGAGGCGCTCAGACTGCTGGAACAGCCGGCTTATTTCGGCACGATGTGCGTGGAGCTGGGACTGGCCGACGGGATGGTCTCCGGGGCCAGCCATTCGACCGCCGATACCGTGCGACCGGCGCTGCAGATCATCAAGACCCGCCCGGGCAACAAGCTCGTCTCCGGGGCGATGATCATGTGCCTCGACCGGCGCATCGACCTCTACGCCGACGTGGCACTGCTGCCCAACCCCACCGCCGACCAGCTGGCCGAGGTGGCGCGCGAATCGGCCCACACCGCCCGCGTGTTCGGTCTCAACCCGGTGGTCGGCCTGCTCTCCTACTCCACCGGCGAGTCCGGCAAGGGCCCGGATGTGGACCTCGTGCGCGAGGCGACCGAGAAGACAAAGAAGGAGAACCCGGATCTGCCGGTGACCGGCCCGATCCAGTTCGACGCCGCCTGGAGCGAGGAGGTCGCCCAGATGAAAGCGCCGGACGACCCGGTGGCCGGGCACGTCAACGTTTTCGTCCTGCCCGATCTCTCCTCGAGCAACGTGGCCGTCAAGGCCGTGCAGCGGGTGGGTCAGGCCGTCGCC
>JAXGWH010000077.1:0-1733 GCA_040773385.1 Aeriscardovia sp.
CGGGTTCCTCTCCGGCGCCACGGACGCGCTGCTGCGCTCCATCGTGCCGATCAGCGACTACCCGCAGGCCCGCAGCCTCAACGAGGGCCGGGACGCGGCCATCTCCATGGCGGGCGGCCCCGTCTCCGGATTCCTCTACGCGCTCGCGCCGTTCGTCCCGTTCGCCGCCTCCGCGCTGCTCTACGCGCTCTCGGGTGCCAGTGCCTGTCTGCTGCCCAGGGCGCCCCGATCGGCGGATGAGTCTGAAGAGAATCAGTCACTGATCGATCGCCAATCGGCAGGACATCCGCACCCGAACCGTGACTCTGGTCAGGAAGTCACCAACACAAGTGGCTCCGGTCAGTCTGCGCTTGCAAACAGTGACCGCAGCCAGAAATCCCCTTCGTTTTGGCATGACCTGGCCGAGGGCTGGCGCTGGGTGTTCACCAGGCCGCTGCTCGTGCGGATCCTGCTGTGCATGATGCTGCTCAACTTTTCCGTCAACGGCATCCAGTACGCCATCCAGCTCATGCTTATCAGCCAGAAGGTCTCCTCGCAGCTCATCGGATTTCTTGATTTCGGCATCTCGGCCGGAATGGTGCTTGGCGCGGTCGTCTCCGGAAAAATCAGCAAAAAGGTGGCGGTCGGGCCGAGCGTGTGCCTGGGCGTGGTGTTCTGCTCGCTCGTGTGCGTGCCGCTGCTGTTCGACCACTCCTATCCGGTGATCATGGTGTTCTACTCGCTGCTGGGACTGCCGGTGCCGCTGCTCAACGCGCTGCTGCTCGGGTTCATCTAAGCCAAGACGCCGGCACGCATGCAGGGGCGTGCGCTCTCGGCCCTCTCCGTGCCGGCGCAGGCGCTGTCGAGCTTTTGCAGTGCCATCGCCGGCAGCCTGCTGCCGTTGTGGGGCTTCGACGGCACGCTCGGCTTCTTCCTCCTGATGGGCGCGGCCAGCGCGGTCCTGATCCTCACGTCTGCGAAGATCCGCGCGATCCCTGCCGCCGACGGCTGGGAGCGGGCCGTGCTGTGAGGACCTTCCTTACACCTCGTATTCGGGGCTGGTCGACTTTTTGAGCGGCAGCGCCACGAGCAGACAGACAACGGAGATGACGAGCACGGCGACGAAGGCGACGTGGTAGCCGTAGGCGGTGGTTGCCGGGGCTGATGCGCCCGACGAGGCGGCATTGCGCGTGCCGATGGCCATCGTCGTCATCAGCAGCGCGGTGCCCAAGGAACTGGCCACCTGCTGGATGGTGGCGATGAGCGTGCTGCCGTCCACCATGTCCTTGAGCGGCAGTGCGCCGACGGCGTACGTTGTCACCTGCTGTAGGCCATGGTCAGGCCGCCGTCACGGATGGCATAGGCGACGACGATCGCCCACACTGGGGTGGTCGGGTCGAACCAGAGCATCGGGATGGTGGCGGCTACGGCGATGGAATAGCCGGTCAGTCCCACAAACCGCATGCCGACTTTCTCGTAGAGCACACCGGCGAGCGGTGAGACGACGGCGGTGAGCAGTGCGCCCGGCAGCATGGAAAGGCCGGAGACCATGGCGCTCAGCCCGCGCATCTACTGGTTGTACACGGGCAGCACGAGCTCTGGGGCGAGCAGCGGGACGTCCTCGATGAGCGCGAGGAGCGCGGCGAGGCGGAAGCTAGGCGAGCGGAAGCAGCGCAGCCGCAGCATGGGGTTGCTGATCCTGTTCTGGCGCACGCAGAACCAGGCCACCAGCGCGAGGCCGATGAGAAGAAACA
>JAXGWH010000078.1:0-1638 GCA_040773385.1 Aeriscardovia sp.
GCGCGCGCAGGGCCTGCCGATCTCGGTGATCGAGGAGATCGCCTATGAGAACGGGTGGATCACCAAGGACGAGCTGGTGGCGGCGGCCCAGAAATACCACAAGTCCCGCTACGGCCAGCATCTGCTGCAGGTCGCGGAGAACAGGATCATCTCGCGTCCCGCCGATGATCCGCAGCGCTGATTTTGCTGTGTCCCGGTGCGCCGTCCAGACATTCGTGACAAGCCGAAAAGAGCGATATGCCGTTTTATTCCATCGTCATTCCTGCCTATAACGTCGGTCCCTACATCAGTGAGTGCGTCACCAGCGTCCTTGACCAGGATGACAGGGACTTCGAGATCCTCGTAGTCGACGACGCCAGCACGGACGAGACACCCCGGCTGCTCGCACAGCTCGCCGCGAAGGATCCGCGCGTGCATGTCATCACACAGCAGGCCAACTCCGGCAGGCATCTGGCCCGTCTGATCGGTCTGGAGAACGCGCGCGGGCGGTGGATGCTTTTCCTGGACGGCGATGACCAGTTGCACGAGGGGGGACTGTCGGCTCTGAGGACGCAGCTGGAAGGTGAGGACGCCGATCTCGTGCGTTTCGGCATGAGTGTGGTTCCTAAGGGATCTGTGAGCCATGCCCAGGCGCGTCAGATGGAGGCGTCGTATAACACAGGTGAGGGGGAGCTGTCAGGTTCCGCCATCACGCAGGCGACGTATGACGATATGCCCGGAAACCAGTCCCGCGTGCTCTGGTCAGTCGTCAATCTCGCCGTATCCTCCAGGCTGGCGATGGCCGCCGCACGGCTGATGACGCGCCGCCGTCTCGACCGGCTCGAGGACGCCTACGAGAATTTCGTTCTCTCCGCGCTCGCACGCAAAGAGCGGTTCGCCACCGGCACGATCGTCTATGACTACTACTGGGGGCGCGGTGTGACGGGTAGCTCGCGTCTGTCCCCGCAGGAGCAGGAACGGCATTGCCGGCAGATCGCCGCCGTGGCCGAGGCGATGTGCGCCCTGCGCCCTGCCGATGCGCCGGAATCCTCTGTGTCCGCCATGGAGCTGGTGCGCACGCAGGGCTGGTTTGTGGGGGAGGCCGCGCGTCATGTCTCTACCGAGATGATCCTTCGCCTCAATCCTGCCGACAGGCCGCAGGCGTTCCTGTCTTTCGCACGAATCTGGGGTACTTCCATCGCCATCGGACAGCTCAATCGGCTGATCGCCGACCGTGCGCATCGTTGTGCCGGGCAGAAGATCGGGCCGGATGACGAGATCTTCCGTCTGGCCGATATTGCCCGCACGCTGTGCTTGGACTGGTATCCGTTGCCGAAAGAGTTCGAGGCCGTCCGGCCGAGGGCCATGGGCGCCTTGGCGAAAGACAGTCGGGCCGCGCACGCCGGCACGGCCACGGAGGGGGAAGCGCCCCTCCTGTCTTCGTCGTCCCGGGTTTCCATGGATCCTTCCCTTCTGCTGCCCCCGGATGCCGTGCAGGAGACACGCAACCTCGACGGGCTCCTCTCGCCGTTCCCTATTGCGGCAACGGGAGAGGCCGGGGAAGGCACCGACGCGGCACACCGGAGAACGAGGATCGGCATCTTCTGCTTCTTCAACAAACAGGGGCATGCGGATCGTTACCTGGAGCCTTTGCTTGAC
>JAXGWH010000079.1:0-1598 GCA_040773385.1 Aeriscardovia sp.
CACACAGATGGCCGACGAGAAGGGCCGCACCGACACGATCCGCCTCGAGGCCGCCACGGACGGCCACGGCACCGCGCAGTTCCAGGCGTCCGGCACGGTCATCACGTCCCCCGGCTACATGCGCGCCTACGGGCTGACCGCCGAGAAGCTCAACCGTCGTTCCGCGCAGGAGGCGGGCGCCTCCGGCCAGACCAACCTGCCCGACCTCTCGGAGGGCGATATCGTGCGCCCGGTCGCGGTCACCGCAACCGTCAGGGGCGATGCAGCGCAGAAATCCACACAGGGATCCGCACAGGAATCCGCGCAGAGGACCGGATCCGCACAAAATTCCGCGCAGAAATCCACGACCGTCACGCTCGACCCGGTGGAGGTGGACGAGCATTCCACCCGGCCCCCGGCCCGCTACACGGAGGCCTCGCTCGTCAAGACGCTCGAGGCCCGTGAGATCGGACGGCCGTCCACCTACGCGTCCATCATCTCCACCATCCTCTCGCGCGGCTACGTGTACGAACGGGGACGCGCGATGATCCCCAGCTGGCTCGCGTTCTCCGTCATCAAGCTGCTCGAGCAGCATTTCCCCCAGTACGTGGACTATGAGTTCACCGCCCACATGGAAAACGGGCTCGACCGCATCGCCCAAGGCAAGGAGACGAGCCTCGACTGGCTGACCAACTTCTACTTCGGCACGGGCAAGGACGCGGCCAAGGACGAGCGCGACGCCACCGAGGGCCTGCACCAGCAGGTCTCCGAGCTGGGCGACATCGACGCGCGGGCCATCAACACCATCCCGGTCGGCGACGGCATCAACGTGCGCGTGGGCCGGTTCGGGCCGTACCTTGAGGACACGAAGAACCTCGACAAGGACGGCAACCCGCGCCACGCCTCGGTGCCCGACGATCTGGCCCCGGACGAGCTGACCGTGGCCAAAGCGCGTGAGCTGCTCGCCGCGGGCGCGGGCGGGGCGCGCGTCCTCGGCACGGACTCACAGGGCAACACCATCGAGGTGCGCAGCGGCCGGTTCGGGCCGTACATCGCCCAGGTGGCCCCACAGGCGCAGGACGAAGGCACGGCTTCCGGCTCCGGTGCCTCCGCTTCCGCAACGGGGGAGAAGACCCCCGCGGCGAAGACAGCAAAAGCCGGCGCGAAGACGGCCTCCCGGTCGCGCTCGAAGGCGTCGGCAGCCGCCAAGCCGAAGATGGTCTCCCTGTTCAAGACGATGACACCGGAGACGGTCACGCTCGAGCAGGCCGAGCAGCTCCTGTCGATGCCGCGCACGGTGGGCACAGACGGCGGCGCGGTCATCACCGCGACCAACGGCCGCTACGGCCCCTACCTCACGCGCACCGACGCGGAAGGCAAGAAGGAAACGCGCTCCCTGCCCGGTGAGGAGGAGATCTTCACGATCACCCTCGACCAGGCCAAGGACCTGTTCGCCCAGCCCAAATATGCGGGCCGGCGCGGCAGGACGCCCAAGCCGCCGCTGCGCGAGCTCGGCACGGACCCGGAGAGCGGCAAACCGGTGGTCATCAAGTCCGGTTTCTATGGCGACTACATCACCGACGGAACGACGAACCGCACGCTGCCCAAGCAGTACACGC